>JAEZCJ010000200.1 GCA_023433615.1 Bacillota bacterium
GTGGACTCAAAACGCTATTGTAATCTGTATGCACATGAATGACGAACATCGGAAAGCCGTATGAGGGAAAACCTCACGTACGGTTTGATGAGGAGGGGCAGGTATTATCTGCCCTTCACTCTAGCGGTGGACTTTCGGTTTAGAGTGAACCGTTAGAAGGGACAGCAACGGAAGAGGTGGATTGCCTCTCGATGAATTGGGTATCCACCATGGTTTTGGAGCTGATAATTGAACCTGATTCTATGGCATGGATAATCATGTCCACAGCCAAATGAGCCATCGTTTCCTTCTCGACATGAACGGTAGTTAACTCCGGCGACACGATGACAGACTCCGAGATATTATCGAAGCCGACGACCGATACGTCCTCCGGCACACGGTAGCCTAACTCAATAAGAGATTTAATTGCGCTGATCGCAATATAGTCGCATTCACAGAAAAACGCCGACGGCAGTTCCCTTCCTTTCTCCAGATAGGACGTGAGTTGCCTTTTCAGCGCGTCCTGCGAGGACAGAATCGTCGGTGCGACCGAAAATACGCATTCGGGAAACAATTCCACGCCATGCTCTCCAAGTGCCTCCATAAATCCTGTTTTGCGGTCGTCGAAGTTCCGAATTCGAACATCGGACGCGATATAACCGATTCGGCTGTGGTTTAGTCGGCAGAGATGAGATCCTGCTTGATACGCCCCCATGGCGTTGTTGATCTGAATAAAAGGAACGGGCAGTGTCTCGAAACAAGTATCCAGAACGACAAGCGGAAGGCTCAAGCTTTTCGCGATAGCTGCTAAATGCGACTTATCCAAATTCGTGCCGAGCAGAATGACACCGTCGTTTCGCTTCTCTTCGGCGATGGACCGTATGCCTTCATCGAATGCGGACATGTCCACTGAAGAGAACAACAGGGAATAACCATTTGTGCGGCAGCGCTCCTCGATATAATGAATCAGCTCGCGGAAGAAGGGCTGCTGATAATAGTCCTCCAAAACAATGCCGGCATTTGCGATCACGAGGAACGTGATGGACCCAGGTTGTCGGTCGTGATTGGCGCTTCTCGACTTAGTCTTATAGCCGTGTTCCTTGGCGATTTGTACGATGCGGTCTCGGGTTTCCGGGCTGATGCCTGGCTTTCCGTTAAGTGCAAGAGAGACAGCTCCCTTCGAAACACCGGCGATTCTTGCGATATCCTCCATTTTCATGGTAAATACTCTCCATTCGAACGTTCAGTGAGTTTAGTTTAAGTGCAAATCTCATAAATTGCAATAAACGTGGGTTTAGTTCATGTTGTTTAGTTTGTATTAACTAAAAAATTATATAAATTAACTAAATATCGTTGACTATCTTGTTTTTTGGTGGTAAATTGAAGATGTTTTAATAAACCGGGTGTAAAATGTTTAATTAGTTTAGTTAGAGGGGCGACTAATATGAAGAAACTAAAGCTGGGTTACGCGCCTACCCGTCGGTTCGTGTTCAGTGCGGAAGACGCTTTCCGGTACAAGGTAATGATCAGGGAAAAGATCGAGAGCTTCGGTCTGGACGTCGATATAGTCGACTTGGAAGGCCTAAACCAAGAAGGTTTGCTGTATGACGACAACGTCAACGCCGAACAGATCGCCGAACGGTTCAAGCAGGAGAAGGTAGACGCCGTGTTCTTCCCGCACTGCAACTTCGGAACGGAGGATACGGTCGCGCGAGTCGGCAAGGCACTTGGGAAGCCCGTGCTGCTATGGGGGCCGCGCGACGAAGCGCCGCTCGAGGACGGCATGCGTCTGCGCGATACGCAGTGCGGACTTTTCGCGACGGGCAAGGTGCTTCGACGATTCAACGTTCCGTTCACGTATGTGACCAACAGCCGCGTCGACGACCCCGTTTTCGAGCGAGGCTTTACCAACTTCGTCGCGGCCGCCAACGTGGTGCGGAAGTTCCGCAGCTTACGCATCCTGCAGATCGGACCGCGCCCTTCTTCCTTCTGGACAATGATGTGCAACGAAGGGGAATTGCTCGAGCGGTTCGGCATCGAGATCCATCCGATTACGCTGGTTGATATCCAGCGGGCTTCCCAGCGGATCGAGAAGGGCACCAGCACGGAACTCATGGAAGCGATCGACTACATCAAGGCTAAGCTCGATTGGTCCGAGGTGACAGAAGCGGATGTACGGCGCATCGCCGCGTTGAAGGTCGCCATGAAGCAGTATGCGATCTCCACGGGAAGTACGGCCATCGCCATCCAGTGCTGGTCATCCTTGCAGGACGCTATGGGCATTATGCCTTGCCTCGCCAATGCCATACTGACAGACGAACAAATTCCAGTTACCTGCGAGACCGACATTCACGGCGCGATTACATCCGTCATGGTGCAGGCGGCCACGCTGAACCAGCACCCGACCTTCTTCGCGGACCTCACCGTGCGCCATCCTGACAATCCGAACGGCGAGTTGCTGTTCCACTGCGGCAACTTCCCTGTGTCGCTATCGGTGGAAGAGAAGCCGAAGTTGCGCAAGCACTTCCTGTTCGACGACCATTCGCCGGGCACGCACGAAGGAGAGATCAAGGGCGGCGGTATGACGCTGGCCCGGTTCGACGGCGACCATGGCGATTACCAGCTTCTTCTCGGCAGAGCACGCGGCATTCAAGGACCCTACACCCGTGGTTCCTACGTCTGGGTCGAAGTAAACGATTGGCCGCTGTGGGAGGAGAAATTGGTCAAAGGCCCTTACGTTCATCATTCCGTGGGCATACACGCCAATGCCATCCCGGCGTTGTATGAAGCCTGCAATTATATACCGGGTTTGACGCCTGATCCCGTCGATCCGACCGAACGGGAAATCCAGGCATGGCTTCGGGGAGCCGGTCTATAGGAGGGGAGGGTGCAATAGTGGAAACGTTAGCGCTTAAGGCGAAAGCTGCGCAGATCAGGATAGATCTGCTGACAATGATCCACAACGCCAAGACCGGACATACGGGCGGTTCGCTGAGCAATACGGACATTTTGACGGCACTCTACTATAGAATCATGAAGCTCGATCCGGCAAACCCGAAGTGGGAGGAACGCGATCGCTTCATCGCCAGCAAAGGACATTCGGTGGAATCGCTCTGGTGCATTCTCGCTGATCGCGGATTTTTTCCGAAGGATGAGCTCAATACGTTCAGCCAATTCGGCACTCGTCTTATCGGCCATCCGAACAACAAGGTGCCGGGCATCGAGATGAACACGGGGGCGCTCGGACATGGTCTTGCCATCTCCGTCGGCATAGCGCTTGCGGCTAAGCGTGATGTCAAGAGCTACCGCGTGTTCTGCCTGATGGGCGATGGCGAGCAGGCGGAGGGCTCAGTATGGGAAGCGGCGATGGCCGGGGCGCACTATAAGCTCGACAACTTGGTCGGAATCATCGACAGGAACCGTCTTCAGATCAGCGGATCGACAGAAGACGTAATGGGATTAGAGCCGCTTGAGGAAAAATGGGCAGCATTCGGATGGAATGTTGTCTCGATCGACGGTAATGATATTGAGCAGCTTGTCCGTGCGTTCGAAACCGTTCCAGCAGTTACGGGCAAGCCGACGTTAGTCTTGGCGAACACGGTGAAGGGCAAGGGTGTTTCATTTGCGGAGAATGTGGCATCTTGGCATCATCATGTGCCGAATGACCAACAGCTTGAGTTGGCGATTGACGAATTATTCTCACAGATTGAGAGCTACAAACAAGAAGGGCAGGTGCGGTAACCATGGCCAACTCGATTCCGAATCGCAAGGTCATATGCGATACGTTACTGGAACTTGCGAAGGAAGACCGCGACATCATGGTGCTGGCCAGCGACTCCCGCGGATCTGCGGCGATGGCCCCATTCGCGAAGACATTTCCGGACCAATTCGTGGAGATCGGCATCGCCGAGCAGAACATTGTCGGTATCTCCGCCGGACTCGCGCACAGCGGCAAGAAACCGTTCGTTACTTCTCCGGCGTGTTTCCTCAGCATGCGGAGCATTGAGCAGATCAAGGTCGATGTCGCCTATTCGGCAACAAACGTAAAGCTGGTCGGTATCAGCGGAGGCATCAGCTACGGCGCGCTCGGCATGTCCCACCATTCTGTGCAGGATCTGGCGGTATCTCGGGCAATTCCAGGGCTTGCCGTCATGATGCCCGCAGACCGGCATGAGACGAAGCGAATGACGGAAGCGCTCGTGAAGCACGAAGGCGGAGTGTATGTGCGGATCGGCCGCAATCCGGTTGAGGACGTATATGATAACGACGAATATGACTTCGTGATCGGCAAAGCGGTAACCATGCGGGAAGGCGAAGACCTGACACTTATTGCCGCCGGCGAGACCGTACGCATTGCGCTCGACGTACATGAGGTTCTGAAGGTAGCGGGCGTGTCCTGTCGTGTGATCAATATGCACACGATTAAGCCTCTTGACGAAGAGGCGGTGCTCAGGGCTGCCCACGAGACCGGCCATATCATTACGGTCGAAGAGCACAGCATTCACGGCGGTCTCGGGGCCGCAGTGGCCGAGGTCATCGTACAGCATCAGCCGGTACCGATGCGCATTCTCGGCATCGCGGATGAGCCGGCCATTGCAGGCACAACGCCCGAGGTATTCGCGCATTATGGCATCAGCACCGGCAATATCAAGAAGTTAGCTCTCGAGATGTTGGGCAGATAAGGGCGGACTTGATGAAAAAGTACATTCTCGCGATCGACCAGAGTACGGCCGGCACAAAGGCGCTGGTTGTCCATCGGAACGGGCAGATCGTAGCAAAGTGCAGCGCAGATCATCGACAGATATACACGCAGCCGGGATGGGTGGAACACGACGCGATCGAAATCTATGAGAACGTCAAGCAGATGGCACGGGAAGCCTTGCAACAGGCGGCGATCGCCGCCGTCGATCTTGCCGCGATTTCGATTACGAACCAGCGCGAAACGGCCGTCTTGTGGGACAGAGAGACGGGGCTTCCTGTATATAACGCTATCGGCTGGCAGTGCCAGCGTACTGCGGGCCTATGCGCGGAACTTCGGACGGCAGGGTGGGAGCGTGCTGTTAAGAACAAAACCGGACTCATGCTGGACCCTTATTTCTCTGCAGCCAAGTGGAGCTGGATGCTGGAGCACACAAAAGGAGCCAAGGTATTGCTCCAGCAGGGGCGGCTGCTCGCTGGTACGATCGATAGCTGGCTGATCTGGAAACTCACCGGCGGCAAGACGCATGCAACCGACTATACGAATGCAAGCCGGACGTCGCTGTTCAACATTCATACGCTCGGTTGGGACGATGAGTTGTGCGGTCTGTTCGGAGTGCCGCTGGAGCTGCTGCCGGAGGTGAAATTTTCGGATGACTGCTTCGGCCATACCGCAGATTCGGAACTGTTCCCCGAAGAGGTTCCGATCAGCGGGGTTATCGGCGACTCGCAAGCCGCTCTGTTCGGACAATTATGCTTGGAGCCGGGAGAGGCGAAAGCGACCTACGGCACGGGGACTTCGGTGCTGATGAACATCGGAGATAGGCTTGTTGCGTCGGGAAACGGCCTAGTAACCGCTATCGCCTGGGGGCGCGGTGGTAAGGTGACCTATGCAGTGGAGGCGATCATTCGCAGCTCCGGAGACACCGTGAAGTGGGTGAGGGACAATCTCGGACTGTTCAGCTCATTTAAGGAACTCGAGGACATGCTCCGGCTGACGCCGGACAATGAAGGCGTCTATCTTGTCCCCGCTTTCGTCGGATTGGGGGCACCGTATTGGTACCCCAATGCCCGGGCGGCGGTAACGGGCATGAGTCGCTCCGCCGGCAAAGCACACATCGTTCGAGCGGCGGTGGAGAGCATCGCCTACCAGGTACGCGATGCAGCCGAGTTGATTGAGAAGGAGACCGGCATACCACTCACCAAGCTCAATGCAGACGGCGGTGCCTCTGCGAATCCGTTGCTTATGCAATTCCAAGCGGATTTGTTGAATTTGCCGGTGCGAACATCAGACATTGCGGAGTTATCGGCAATAGGATCAATCTATTTAGCAGGACTCGGCGCGGGGTTATGGACATCAATGGATGAGATCACCCGAGTAAACCGGCAGGGGCAGCAATACAATCCGTTATTTGATGTGACCGTGCGTGAACACCTTTACCAAGGATGGCGAATGGCAGTTGCTGCAGTACTTAGCGACACGAACAGAGCAGCTAGGTAAATAACTTGAACTACCCTTTTCCTCCGAACTGGTAGTCACCACCTTTATTGAGACGGAGCAAACGATGGCTAGACTGTTGAGCGCGTATCCCTCTATGCATTCGTCGAGCCAGGGATTGATGATATACGGCATGAACTGGACCATGAGCGGCTACCGAATAACGGCTCGTCCAGGACGATGAACTTTATGCACTGCGGGCTAGAATTCAGCCTCATATCTCATCGGGATTAGGGTTGATGGCGTCGGTCCCCGGGGAGACATGCTGCTTCATCAGAATCTAGTGAAATGTTGGAAAGAAAAGGACCGTTCTCAACATATCGGGCTTCGAAACGTTCAGGATCGGAGGAGAATGTTAGTGTGGAATCTACTAGTCGTTGAAAATGAGTCCATTGTCCGTGTCGGGCTCCGCTTCATGCTGGACTGGGAGAGCTTCGGCATTCACTGGAAAGCTGAGGCGTCGAGCGGAGAGGAAGCGCTGAAGGTGATGGATAGCGATACGATTCATATCGTATTGACGGATATCCGGATGCCCGGCATGGATGGACTCGAACTGGCAAGACGAATCCGGGAGCATTCAACGGATATCCAGATTATTATCTTGAGCAGTTACGCTACGTTTTCCTATGTTAGAGATGCATTGCGGATCGGATCGGCGGATTACTTGCATAAGCCAACAATGGATGAGGACGAATTTGGAACTACACTCCGCAAAGTCGTACGGAAGCTGGAGAAGGCGAATGGAAATATCCCCGCTCCGAATGACGCGGATCGCGACGAATATCTGCTGTCGCTGCTAGATAAGTTTACATCCCCAGGAGGGGCTCGATTACCGGACGAGAGGCATTTCGTTTCGGGTTACTGGCTGACGGTTTTCCGCAGGCGTGACGACGCTCTGACCGATAGCGATGCCGATAATCTGAGATTTCAGTCCATCCGCTACCTGATCGAGGAGTTTGTAAACAAGGACTGGGGGGACTCGTATTTCACCGCAGCTTCCGCGAAGTGATCTGGATTGCTCCTGAAAACTCCAATAGCGGGATAACGGGAAAACAAAAATATCTGGATAATGTTAAACAGAAGGTGTTGGAGCTTCTCAATGTGGCAGTTATATACGCTTCCAGCGATCCCCATGCGACAGTGAAAGAACTGCCGGATGCTTATATGGAGGCGTTGCTTCGCCTCCCGGTAAACGAACAGAGCGACAACCTGTTGGTCCGCCATGCGAAAGCCTTCATTGACTCGAATCTTCTGCAGGATATCAGCCTTGCAAAAGTGGCGAACGCCATTCACCTAAGTCCCGGGTACCTCAGCCGGATATTCCAACAGGAAGTCGGCGAGAGCTTCATCGAGTATATCACACGCTGCAAGATCGAATACGCGCAGAAATTGCTCCGTAGTACTAACCGCAAGGTGTATGACATCGCGGCTGAGATCGGCTACACGAATCCCCATTATTTTAGCAAACGGTTTAAAGAGCGGACTTGCGTCTCTCCACTCGAATACCGAAACCGGTAATGAACATACCTAAAAAAGCAACAAAACATCATGGATTGTCTATTGAAGTTTCAAGACTGAAATAGAGGGATGGAAATTAGAAATTTAGCATAGGAAATAACCGATTTCCCTCGTATCTTGAAGGGCTGGACACTTTTAAAATAGGATTAAACGCTGTGAAGGAGGTGAATATTTCGTTATATCGGCGATCGGCAAGTCAGTTTTCTGGGGGTTCATATCATAGAGAAGGAAGGGTGAAGTAAGTGAAACGATTGGTATCGCTTATGCTGGCTGTTGTATTAGTGCTTGTAACCGCTTGCTCCAATGGAAATAATCAGAATAATGGCAATACGAATTCAAACGAAACTACGAACAATGCGGTAAAAAGTAATTCAGCAACAGATGGAGACTCCGAGCAACCGATTGTAATCCAGTTCGGTAACCACATCGACGTCAATAATGGGAATGTCCTCAAGCTAAAGGAAGCAACGGGCGAGACCTGGGAAGACAATCGTTGGACCAAGCTATATAAGGAAAAGCTAAACGTAGAAACCAAATATAAACTCATGGCACCTGCAGGCCAATATAGTCAGAAGTTGAAACTGGCCATTGCATCCAATGATCTTCCGGATATTTTTAGCGTCCCGGGTGGAAACTTGACTGATCTAAAGCAATTGGCCGAAGGCGGAGCCATCCAGGAGCTTGGGCCGATCTACGAACAGTATGCATCCCCGCTGCTAAAGAGCATCATTGAGGCGGAAGGGGAATCTATTTTCGATCCGGTAACGTTCGGCGGCAAGATGTATGGCATCCCGATTAAGATGCCTTCAACGAATGATTATAACCATCTGTGGATTCGAGAAGACTGGTTAAACAAGCTGGGTCTTGACCGCCCGAAATCGATCAATGATGTGTATAACATCGCCAAAGCTTTTACCGAGAATGATCCGGACGGCAATAATAAAAAGGATACGATCGGACTTACCATGAACAAGGATTTCCTCAGATCGTGGGGAGGCATGAGTGGGTTGTTCTGGGCCTACGGAGCTTATCCGGAATTTTGGCTCAAGGATAACGACGGCAAGGTAACTAATGGTTCGATTCAACCAGCAATGAAAGAGCCGCTTAAACTTCTGGCGAAGATGTACCAAGAAGGCCTTACGGACAAGGAGTTCGGCACCAAAGACATCTCCAAAGCAAACGAACTTGTCGTGTCGGGAAAAGCGGGTATGTTCTACGGGCCTCACTGGTCAGCGGGCTTTGCCGACAACTCGCGGAAGAACGATCCAAATGCAAAGTGGATTGTCGTGCCGCTGCCTACAGCCGATGGAGTGGAAATGAAAATACCACTCAATAATTCTACCGACGGATCATATGTCGTCAGAACGGATTATGAACATCCGGAAATCTTAGTGGAAATGATGAATCTTTACGTTGAAACGCTATTTGGCGACAGTGCAGACCTCGCCAAGTGGTGGACCGAGGGGGACATCGATTTTGTATGGCAAACTGGGCCGATCTTCATACTAAAACCGTCATTGGATCTTGAGGCGCACGTCAACATGAAAGACGCGATAGCAAACGGAACGACCGATCAATTGACTGGAGTGGCAAAAGGGTTCTATGAGAGCATTCAGAAGGGATCCTGGCAAATGGAAATGATGTTTGGCCCGACGGATACGCCATTCGAATACGTAAGCGCGACTTATCCGGATGATATCATATGGAGTGAGTGGGCAAGTGCATCTACGCCGGCACAGGTAAATGCGGGGAGCGCGTTGAGCGAATTGGTCATTACCTCCTTCACGGCCATGATTATGGGCAAAGAAGATGTGGACAGCGGGTTCGATAAGTTTGTAGAGGAATGGGAAGCGTTGGGCGGCAAACAAGTATTGAAAGAAATCAACGAGGCCAAATCCAACCAATAGATAACTTGATCAGTACGTGCAGCCTGACCTGTAGAGGTCGGCTGCACGTACTCATCTTTCCGTACTGGAGGGTCCACCATTGTTAACACGCAGGAAATATAAAAGAGAATTGCCGTTACACCTTATGCTTCTGCCCGGGTTGATTATGATCTTCCTTTTTTCCTACATGCCTATGGCGGGTATCATCATTGCCTTTCAGCAATTTAATCCCGTTAAGGGACTGTTTGGCGATCAGAGTTGGGTGGGACTGGCCAATATAGAGTTTGTGTTTTCCATGCCGAACATTTGGCTAGTCGTTCGTAACACGCTTTCGATTGCAATCATGAAGATCGTAACAGGCATGATTGTGCCGATCACTATTGCGTTGCTTCTGAATGAAGTTCGTAATGCGCTTTTCAAGCGTGTTACACAGACCATTATCTATTTTCCGTATTTTATTTCCTGGGTTATCCTAAGCGGGATCCTCATTGATATTTTATCGCCGTCTGCCGGCATGGTGAATATGTTGGTGAAGTTTTTAGGATTCGAGCCAGTCTATTTCCTCGGCGACAATAAATGGTTTCCATTTACAATGGTCGCCTCTGATGTGTGGAAAAATTTCGGATTCAATACCGTCATCTATTTGGCTGCGATTACCAGTATAGATCCTGTGCTCTATGAAGCTGCAGAAATCGATGGCGCCAATCGTTGGAGGCAAACCTGGCACGTCACATTACCCGGACTTCAGACGGTTATTATCCTTCTCATGGTGTTGAGTCTTGGAAGCGTGCTGGATGCCGGATTTGATCAGATCTTCAATATGTACAGTCCTCAGGTCTATCAATCAGGGGATATTATCGATACAATGGTCTATCGAATGGGGTTGCTTCAATCGCAATACAGTCTTTCGACAGCAGTTGGATTATTGAAATCGGGTGTATCACTGCTGCTCATTTCAGTCTCGTACTACGCAGCCTATAAGTTGTTCCGTTACCGAGTTTTCTAGGAGGTATTAATTTGAAATCAAGAGTTTTGATTGGCCATCGGATATTTAATATCTTCAATATCATCCTGCTTACTTTAGTGGCATTTGCTTGTCTCGTGCCTTTAATCCATATTATCGCCCTATCTTTCAGCAATGCGGCTGCTGTTCAAGGCGGTATGGTCAAATTATGGCCGGTTCACTTGACTGCCGAGCCATATAGATACGTGTTGGAGCGAGAGCAATTTTGGCAATCTATCGGCATCACGTTGCAGCGTGTAGCGATCGGCGCATCTCTTAATATTTTTCTAGTGGTCTTGCTTGCTTACCCATTGTCGAAATCGGTGGAGAAGCTGCGGGCAAGGACGGTTTATGTATGGATTTTCTTTTTCACGATGCTATTTAATGGAGGGCTGATCCCCAACTATCTGCTTGTAAAAGAGCTTAATTTATTGGACACGATCTGGGCGCTTGCACTACCTGGAGCCGTACCAGTATTCAGTGTCATTCTCATGTTGAATTTCTTCCGAGAGGTACCGGAGGAATTGGAGGATGCTGCGTTTGTCGACGGCGCGAGTCACTGGCGTATACTGGCACAAATCTATGTACCGATCTCATTGCCGGCGGTGGCTACCATTTCCTTGTTTGCGATTGTTGGCCACTGGAACAGTTGGTTCGACGGCCTTATCTACATGAAAAGCGAACATTTCCCGCTTCAAACCTACCTCCAAGGGATTGTTTCCGGATTTCAAAATATGGAGTCTCTCAGTACCTCGGATATCATGCAACTCTCGAATCTGAACGACCGGTCGATTAAAGCCGCACAGATGGTTATTGGTGCTCTACCTATTCTGTGCGTATATCCGTACTTGCAGAAATATTTTGTATCGGGACTCAAGCTCGGGGGCGTTAAAGGATGAAAGGAAGATTGGGGTAATTATCCATTGAGGATGGCCCTACATTGAGTAACGTGCATACACAACATAAAGGACGTGTTGACATGGAGAAGGAAAAACAAAAACCTTTGTCGCAACAAACGGAAATTGAACGTTGGGACATGATCGAAATCGTTCTAGAAGGCCCACAAGATGGAAATCCTTATACGGATATCATCCTATTGGGCAGATTCGAATTCGGGCATCGAATCGTTGAGATAGAAGGTTTTTACGACGGAGAAGGAAGGTACTGCCTTCGATTTATGCCGGATACTATTGGAGATTGGAGGTATGAAACCGTAAGCAATGCATTCGAACTAAATGGTGTATCGGGCAGTTTTACCGTCGTGGAACCTATCGAAGGCAATCATGGCCCAGTGCGGGTAAGCAATGGCTATCATTTCGAATATGCTGATGGAACGCCATATTATCCGTTCGGTACGACCTGTTATGCTTGGAACCATCAGGAGAGGCAATTAGAAGAACAAACGCTGGGAAGTTTGAAGGCAAGCGGGGCGTTCAACAAGATACGGATGTGCGTGTTTCCCAAGCATTATGATTACAACCTGCAGGAGCCTCCCTGCTATCCGTTTCAGGGGTCACCTGAGAGCGGATGGGATTATAAAGCTTTCAATCCCGAATATTGGCGGCACTTGGAAGAACGGATCGTAGACTTACAACGACTTGGCATAGAAATAGATCTTATTCTGTTTCATCCTTATGACCGCTGGGGATTTGCAAAAATGAAAGCGGAAACCGACGACTTTTACCTTCGTTATGTTATCTCCCGCTTGTCAGCGTTTCGTGGAATTTGGTGGTCGCTAGCCAATGAATTCGATTTGATGCGTGAGAAATCAATGAGCGATTGGGACCGCTTCTTCCGTATTATTCAAGAGCATGATCGTTATCAGCATCTTCGCTCGATACACAACTGGCATCATAAAGTGATTCATCGATGGGGAGATGCTCATTGGTATGATCACGGAAAGCCATGGGTAACGCATGTCAGCATACAACATCATGAACTTGCCTATATTTCTGACTGGATGGAACGTTACAAGAAACCAATTGTTATTGATGAATGCCGTTATGAAGGAAACATTGATCTTGGATGGGGGAGCTTGAGCGCGGAAAGAATGGTAGAATGCTTCTGGCAAGGAGCGGCTCAAGGAGCTTATGTAACGCACGGGGAGACATATTTAAATTCTGACGGTATTATCTGGTGGTCTCATGGAGGAATTCTCCATGGAGAGAGTCCATCTCGCATCCGTTTTCTAAGATCGATAATGGAAGAAGGACCACAACTAGCACCTGTCAAGATCGATTTTGATTGGGACACAGCCGCAGCTGGTGTTGATGGCGAGTATTATTTGGTTTATTTCGTAGATAGTCGACCAGCATTTCGTAAGCTTCATTTGCCAGAGGATGCGGAGTTTTCGATTGAAGTGATTAATACTTGGGAAATGACGATCACACCGCTGCCAGGTACATATTCAGGACGATGCTGCATCGAGCTGCCCGGGAAACTGTACCATGCGCTTCGGATTAGAAAAGTATAAAAATTGAGTAACGCTTAAGATACCCATAGTCCGAATTTAGCGATGGATATAGGTTCATTTCGTGATTTGAGTCGTCATAGAAAAGTGAATAAAATACTCCAAGACATTAGTGTTGAGGCAGGACTTCTTAATGAGTTTACCGAGCAAATGAATGAACACTTTAGAGCTTTAAATGAATATAAAAAGAAAGATCCCCTGTATTGGTCATATGTATTACCTATGGCTACAGTGTGTAGTTCTCTGCATCAAATGGACTTAAGTGAAGCTGCCTGCATAATCGAATTGAGAACTGGAACAGCAGGTCACTTCAGCTATCGAGAAATCGCTTATCAAATGTTTGAATCTCTTGCAGTTCGCTATCCTCATTTTGCTGAGTATATTCGGGCTATTAATCCAAGAGAGGTGTTTGATCCATTTCAACGTTAGTTTTCTTTCCTAATCACGACAACTAACACCCTTCCTTCAAATCATTGTTTGAATTATTTAATTGTTTTTTATCGAAAAAAGGTAATAGGTAAGTTGAACATAGTTCGAGTATACCTTTATAAACAATAAACTGTTCTAAAACGCCACTTACACTAAAGTAAACATGGTACAATTCGAGTATAGATTCACCAAGCCGAATTGGCTCCATTTTAGTATCAGTCGTAACTATTCCGCACAGCTCTATTTACGGCATGCAGGCGGATTCCTACTCGCCTGCGGCCGTAAAGCGGGCCTTATTGCTTCTTAGCGTGCGTGTCGGCTCATCCAGTCGAGCAAGCTTGAGTGTACGCGTATCCTCCGTTTCGCTATAATGGATGTGCGCCGATATAGGCCATACACGACGAGGGGATGTACGAGCATGGATAAGAGCAGGGCAGCGGCCATTGCAGCCAATGAGATGCCTGAAGGAACGCAAATTATTTATGGCGAATATGCAGAGCGAGGGGCTTATTATTCCTGCACCTACCGGCATGATGTCGTCTACGCGAACGACGGAGGAGCGGAGCGCAAGCTGCAGATTATTATCCCGCAGCGTGCCGGATATCGATTCCCGCTAGTCGTATTCGTGCAAGGATCCGCTTGGCGACCGCAAGATTTGTACGGTGCCATACCGAATCTGTCTCATGTCGCGGCGAAGGGGTATGTCATCGCAAGCGTGGAGATTCGGCACACCGACATTGCCAAGTTCCCGGCAGCCGTCGAGGATGTGAAATGCGCGATCCGTTACATGCGCAAGCACGCGGAGGAGTACGGAGTCGATCCGAACCGTGTCGCGGTATGGGGCGATTCATCGGGCGGTCACCTCGCGCTCATGACGGGACTTACGACGGGGGATTACGATAACGGTCTCTATAGCGAACAGTCTGACGCCGTCGATGCCGTGGTCGATTATTATGGAGTATCCGACCTTCTGACATTGGGCAGTTATAATGACATACTTGATCATGATGCCGCGGATTCGCCCGAAGGGCTGCTCATCGGAGGCCGCGTCAAAGATCACGTGGAACTGGCGAAGCAGGCAAGTCCGATTCATCAGGATCTGGGCCGAGACCTTCCCCCGTTCCTCATTATCCACGGAGACAGCGACAGCATCGTGCACGTGAATCAGAGCATCGAGATGTATAAGGCGCTCAGAGCGCATGGACAGCGAGCATTGTTCTATAAAGTCGTCGGCGGGGACCATGGCAGCGGGGTGTGGACGCCTCAAGTGCTCGAACTGACGGAAAGATTCTTATCTTCCGCCTTGTACCGGCCCTCGGCAGACAATCTGCCGTTCCAGCATGAAGTCGAATAACGGCTAGCCGAATGTCGATCCGATCACCGTTCCTCGCACATGGGCGGTGATTATTTCGCGTGCGGCCAGAACACGGGGCACCAGCGCCTACATCTCCCTCATGCGCTTGTAGTATTGCATCGGCGACAATCCGACGTATTGCTTGAACACCTTGCTGAAGTAGTAGGGGTCGTCCAGGCCGACCAGATAGCCGATCTCGCCGAGACTCATCGGGGTGGCCTCAATGAGCTCTCGGGCATGCCGAATGCGCACATGGTTCACGTAACGGGTGATCGTGAAGCCGGTTATTTCTTTGAAGACTCGGTTGATATAATCGTAGTTGCACTCGAATTCCCGCTCGATGTCGACGCTCGTGATTCGGCTCGGATAGCGGTCATGAATATAGTCCAGGAGAGCGTGTACTTTCATGTATGACTTCGTGTGCTTGCCGTTCGGATGCTGCAGGACGGACAAGAAGCACACGCGCGACCACTCGATCAACAGTTCGCTGAATTTGAGCGCGGTCAAGCCGCGGTTGAATTGCTTGCGGCGGTACAGCTGGGTCAGTGCCTGCAAGCCATGCATCGCCTGATGCATGCTCTTGCGGTCCGGCAGCGTGTAGTACTTGGGGAAGTAACAGCGCATCGCCTCATCGCCGAGGTCGATATCCTCCAGAATCGAGCGGCGGGCAAGCGCGGTAAGATCATCGACTTGCGCGGGCCGGCAATCGGGATGCTCGAAATGAATGTAGTAGTAATCGCAGGTATGCTTGTCCGTCCCCTCGTGTTCGAGGTGCGGCTCCAGCAGGAACATATCGCCGCGCCGGAGCACGTATTCCACGCCATTCTCCCTCATATGCAGCTCGCCGTTCTTGATGACATAGAGGACGTATTCGTCGAGCTTGCGCTTAAAATGGATCCACGGCGACGTATATTCGATGTATCCCACCAGCTTGACCTTCGGCATCAACGCGAGGTTAAAGGCGAGCATATCCATCCGACAATCACCCCATAAAGTAGTTATTGTACAAAAAGAGTCTCGATCCCACATTCTCGATCATTCTAACACATTCTATACTGAGTGTGGATAAGGCATCTGATAGTCGAGGAGAGGGTAGCGATGGCGAAGCTGAGAATCGGCGTAATCGGGCTAGGCGGTATTGCGAATTACCACATTGCGGGCATTGAGGCGAGCAGCGACGCAGAGGTCTGGGCGATCTGCGACGTGAATGCCGAAGCGCTGCGAACGAGAGGAGAGGAGCTGGCAATCCCGGAAGGGCGGCGCTACCGGCATCATCTCGAAATGCTGCAGGACCCTGAAGTGGATGCTGTCATGATCGGCACGCCGAACTTCAATCATTATGCGGTCGCGCATGACGCGATCCGGCTGCGCAAGCCGTTCGCGTTAGAGAAGCCGATCGCGCTGAATACGCGCGAAGCGCTGCTGCTGCAGGAGCAGCTGGAGCAGGCGCCGCTCCCGCATATCGTCTGCTTCACTTACCGTTATAAGTCAGCCGTGCGTTACGCGAAGCAGCTGATCGAGGAAGGGAAGCTGGGCAAGATCCATCACGTGTACAGCCAATATCTGCAGGGGTGGGCGATCGACGATCGGATTCCGCTCGTCTGGCGCTTCCGGAAGGAGCTGTCCGGCTCCGGCGCGCTCGGCGATCTCGGCTCGCATATGCTCGACTTGCACCGGTTCCTCGTAGGCGAGACCCGCAGCGTCGTCGCGGACGCGGACACGATCATTCGCGAGCGGGATGCAGAGGGAGGCGGAGGCAAGGGCGCCGTCGACGTGGACGACTATTGCCATGTGCTGGCCAAGATGGACGACGGCGTCTCGGCCGCGATGTCGATCTCGCGGTTCGCCTACGGGCGCGGCAACTATCAGCAGATCGAGATCTACGGTTCCAAGGGCGCGCTGATCTATAACCTGGAGGAAGAGGACGAGCTTCAGGTCAAGCTGGCGGACGAGGGCGATGACGCCTTCCGCAAGGCTGCCATTCCGGATCGGTGCCGGGCAGATCAGATGCAGGCGTTCTTCGATCTGCTGCGTGGCGCGGGCGACGGCATGGATGCGACGATTGCGGACGGCACGATCAATCAGATTACGATCGATGCGATTCTCGAAGCGGCCGAACAGGGCAAGCGGGTCTCGATCGCGATCGATGAGAGGAGGGGCTAGTCATGGCCATCATTCGGGTAACGGTATGGAACGAGTATCGCCACGAGCGGCAGAATGAACAGGTGGCCGGCATCTATCCGAGAGGCATTCACAACGCGATCGGGGACGCGCTTCTCGCGCATGGCGGGTTCGAGATACGGACGGCCACGCTGGATGAACCGGATCACGGCCTGTCCGACGAAATGCTCGCATGGACGGATGTATTGATCTGGTGGGGACATCTTGCGCACGGCGAAGTTAGGGACGACATTGTCGAGAAGGTGCGGGAGCGCGTACTGGACGGGATGGGCTTGATCGTGCTTCATTCGGGCCATGGGTCCAAGTTGTTCGAGCGGCTGCTCGGCACGCGGACGGGCAGGCTCAAGTGGCGCGACGACGGCGAGCTCGAACGGATCTGGGTCATCGAGCACGGGCATCCGATCGCCAGCGGTCTAGGGGATTATTTCGAGATCCCCCGCGAAGAAATGTACGGGGAACGGTTCGACATCCCTGCGCCGGACGAGCTCGTATTCATCTCCTGGTTCGAGGGGGGAGAAGTGTTTCGCAGCGGCTGCTGCTATCGGCGGGGCCTGGGCAAGCTGTTCTACTTCCGGCCGGGACATGAGACATTCCCGATCTATCATCAGCCGGAGGTGCAGACGGTCATCCGTAATGCGGTGCATTGGGCCGCTCCGACGGCTGGGGCGGAGCCTGTTCACGGAAGGATGCAACCGCTCATGCCGATCAAGCAGCAATAGGACGAACGAATGTAGGAAGGCCGCTTGCGCAGCATCAGCGCAGGCGGCCTTCTTCATGTTCCTGGTCCGTTCGCCGATGGAATAACGTCAAAATGTACAACTATTTCGGCTGGGAAATGGAGCTTGCGGGGCATAAAGGCAGAACATACAACTAATTTCAAAGGAAAAGGGCAAATGGAGAGGATTCCCAAAAATTGATGTAGGATTAGACCTAGAATAAAAAGTGGACACCTCGTTAAGAGAATTCGATAATGAATCCATTAGGAGGTGTTCACATGGGTGAACA
>JAEZCJ010000007.1 GCA_023433615.1 Bacillota bacterium
CGTCGTACAGTAGGTGCACGGAGGTGTGTCATCGAATGACTACGATTTATACAGGAGAGGAATCGATCGGCCAGATCGTAAGCGAGCATCATGCGGCAAGCAATCTCTTGAAGGAATACCGCATCGACTTCTGCTGCGGCGGAGACCGGGCGCTGCGCGATGCGCTGCAGCAGCAAGCGATCGAGCCGTCCGCTTTCCTGAAGCGCTTGAACATGATCGTCGCGTTGGCCGAACAGGATGACAGCGGCACGGATTACCTAAGCTTGTCGCTGAGCGAGCTGACGGCGCATATCGTGCACCGTCATCATGCCTACTTGAAGGAGGAGCTGCCGGTGCTCGGCGAGTTCGTGAGCAAAATTATGCGCGTTCACGGCCCGAATCACCAAGAGCTGAAGGAGCTGTACAACCTATACTTCGACATGAAGGCAGAGCTCGATGAGCATCTAGCCGCGGAAGAAGAGGGGATATTTCCTTACATCGAGGAATACGAACGGTCGTCCTCGGCTCGCGCGCTGGAGCAGGCCGTGCAGGCGATCGAGGTGCTGGAAACCGACCACGACAAGGTTGGCGACATCCTGAAGCTGATGCGCACGATTGCGAACGATTATGCGCTGCCGCCGGATGCATGCCGCACGTACACGCTCGCGTATCAGAAGCTGGAGCAGTTGGAGTCCGACTTGTTCGAGCACATCCATCTTGAGAACAACATCTTATTTCCCCGCCTGATGACCGCTTCTAAGTCTTAGGGCTCGGAACATGAACGAACGCCGCATTCGCGAATACGGCGTTCGTTCCCATAACGGTCACATACTCCAAGG
Source organism: Bacillota bacterium (assembly GCA_023433615.1). Taxonomy (GTDB): domain Bacteria; phylum Bacillota; class Bacilli; order Paenibacillales; family Paenibacillaceae; genus Paenibacillus_I. Next base: position 819 of record JAEZCJ010000007.1, read on the forward strand.
CATCCCGCATCCAGAGTGACTTTTCTCACAGAGCGCATTACCGGCCCTGTGTTTAACTATGTGTATCGCAATCAGCCAAAGGAGAGAACTGACGATGGACAGAGCGTTCGCTTCCAAATTCGCCAAATCCGTATTCCTCACCGTCTGCATGCTGCTCGTGCTGATGTATCTCGGCTCCCGCATGTTCACGCACATTGACTTAGCCTTGTACGGCTATATGGTCGGCACGATCGTGTTCGTCTGCGGGTTTTTCTACCGCTTCATCGCTTGGGGAGAGCGGCCGCCGACCAAGATCATTCTGAAGAAGGGGCTGAAGCTGCTCTTCCGGAGGAGCACGCCGAAGACGACGACCGAACACCTCGTTACCTACCGCTTCATCTGGAATCGCGGCTGGTATCGCTGGACGCAGCACGTGCTGCTCGGCTGGGGCTGCATTCTGTCCTGCTTCGTCACGTTCCCGCTCGTATTCGGCTGGATGTACTTCACGATGGCCGACAACGGCTATTATTCGGTCGTCGGCTTCGGGATCGATCTGATGACGGTCAAGGCCGACGGCATCATCGCGTATCTATTCTATAATGCCCTTAACATTACGGCCTTCATGGTAATCGGCGGCGTATGCATGGCGCTGTACCGCAGGCTGAAGGACATGCAGGCACGCGCCGAGCAGACGTTCGTCTATGATTTCCTGCCGCTGTATCTGCTGCTGTTCGTGAGCATTACCGGCCTGATGCTGACGTTCGTGAATATTTTCATGCATGGCTGGGGGCATCCCGTCATTACGCTGATCCATCAATGGTCGGTCATTCTGACGCTGACCTACTTGCCGTTCGGCAAGCTGGCGCATATTCCGTTCCGTCCGATGAGCGTCTTCGCCCGCAATTACCGCGAGCATTACGGCGAACAGGCGATGAAGCCTTGCAAGGTGTGCGGCACGCACTTCGTGTCGGTCGAACAATCGCAGGACGTCATCGACGTGCTGAAGCAGAACCGGATGGCATTCGAGATGAAGGACGGCTTCAATCTGGCAGAACTCTGCTTGCCTTGCCGCCGCAAGTACCGGATGTCGCGCTTCACCGGCGTCCCGACGCACAAGATTCCGGTCAAGGAGGCCAACCAGAATGCCAGAGGATAAGTTCTTCAAGATCATCCCGAACGTGACGCACCCGAACGAGAAGCTTGTCCCGACGCACTGCTCCTACTGCGGCATGCAATGCGGCATGAACCTGCGGGTGAACACGTCCACGAACGAGATTATCGGCGTCGAGCCGCGTTACGACTGGCCGGTTACGCTAGGTAAAATGTGCCCGAAAGGCGTGACGGCGTACCAGCAGACTAACCACGACGATCGATTGCTGCGACCGCTCATCCGGGACGATGCCTCGAAGAAGGGGACGAAGGAAGGATTTCGCGAAGCGAGCTGGGATGAGGCCTACGATCTCATCGTGCGCAAGTTCCAAGGGCTGCAAGCCGAGTACGGCAAGGATTCGCTATCCGTCTTCAGCGGCGTATCCATGACGAATGAAAAATGCTATTTAACAGGTAAATTCGCGCGTGTCGCGCTTCAGACGCGGTACATCGATTACAACGGCCGTTTCTGCATGTCCAGTGCCGCTGCAGGCTTCCTGCGGACGTTCGGCGTCGACCGCGGCTCGACGCTGCCTTGGACGGATTTGCACGAGACGGACTGCCTGTTCATCGCGGGCAGCAACACGGCGGAATGCCATCCGACCTCGATGTTCCGCGTGTGGGAGGTGCAGAACCGCGGCGGCTACTTGATCGTCGCCGATCCTCGCGAGACGCCGATCGCGCGCCGTGCCGACATTCATCTGGATCTTCGTCCGGGCACGGATCTGGCGCTGGCGAACTGCATGGTGAACCTGATCATTCAGAACGGCCACGCGGACCGCGCCTTCGTCGATGCGCATACGAACGGCTTCGATGAGCTGGCTGAGCTGGTGAAGACGTTCACGCCGGAATACACAAGCGAGATTACGGGCGTCGCGCCCGAGAAGCTGATCCGCGCCGCCGATATTTACGGCAAGGCGCCGAATGCGATCGTCATGTTCGCCCGCGGTATCGAGCAGCAGCAGAAGGGCTCCGATAACGTCTCCGCATACACGAACATGGCGCTCGTCACCGGCAAGATCGGCAGACCGAAGGCAGGCGTCGCGACCTTCACGGGCCAAGGCAACGGCCAAGGCGGACGCGAGCACGGCCAGAAGGCGGATGCGCTGCCGGGCTACCGCAAAATAACGAATCCGAAACACGTCGAAGCGGTCAGCAAGGTATGGGGCATCGACCCTTCGGAAATGCCCGGACCCGGCGTGTCCGCTTACGAGATGTTCGAACTGATGGAGCAGAAGACGATTCGCGGGCTGTACCTGCTCTGCTCGAATCCGGCCGTATCGGCGCCGAACGCGAACTACGTGCGCGCCGCGCTGAAGTCGCTCGACTTCATGGTCTGCTCGGACATTTACCTGTCCGAATCCGCCGAATTCGCCGACGTCGTCCTGCCGTCCGTGACTTGGTCGGAGGATGAAGGCACGGTGACGAACCTGGAAGGACGGATCATCAAGATCAACAAGGCGCAGGAGCCGATCGGCGAATCGAAGCCGGACTGGCTGATCGAGGTGGAGCTTGCTGAACGGCTGGGACGCGGGCAATATTTTCGCCATCTGAAGACGGCTAAGGACGTAAACGACGAGTTCCGCCTGGCATCCAAGGACGGGTATGCCGACTATTACGGCGCTACTTGGGAGAAAATCGAGCGGCAGAACGGCGTCTTCTGGCCTTGCAAGAACGAGGAGGATCCCGGCACGCCGCATATGTTCCTCGACAAGAAGTTCTACCATGCCGACGGCAAAGCGATGCTATGCGCGCTGCCTTATCGGCCGCCGGCAGAGGAGCCGTGCGAGCAATATCCGCTGCGTCTCACGACCGGCCGGGTCGTCTACCACTACCTGTCGGGCAACCAGACCCGCCGGATTCCGTTCCTGCGCGATATGTGCCCCGAGCCTTACGTCGAGGTCCATCCGGAGACGGCTGCCTTGTACGGCATCAAGCATGACGAGGTCGTGCGGCTCTACACGAGGCGCGGCGAAGCCCGCTATAAGGTCAAGATTACGGAAGCGATCCGCCAGGACACGGTGTTCGTGCCGTACCACTTCGGCCATGATCAGTCGGTTAACCTGCTGACGATCCCGGCGCTCGATCCGATGTCCCGGATGCCGGAATTCAAAGCCTGCGCGGCGCAAATCGAGAAGGAAGCGGTGGTCGTACGATGAAGCATCATCTATATATCGAGATGGATAACTGCATCGGCTGCCGCAGCTGCCTGGCTGCCTGCACCCAGTGCGGGGGACATGACGAACGGAACCGGAACTACGTCTACGACGTGAACCCGCTCGTCGACCGCCAGACGATTCCGCTCATGTGCCTGCACTGCGTCAACCCGGCCTGCGCGAGAAGCTGCCCGGCGCAGGCGATCCAGATCACGGACAGCGGCGCGGTATTGTCCGCGCTCGTCGAGAAATGCATCGGCTGCCAGAACTGCACGATCGCATGCCCATACGGCATCCCGAAGTTCGACGAAGAGCAGAACCTGATGTACAAGTGCGATCTCTGCTATGACCGGACGAAGGACGACATTCCGCCGATGTGCGCATCGGTCTGCCCGACGAATACGCTGCAGTGGCTGACGGAGGATGAGCTTGCGGCGAAGAAGGAGCAGCATGTGCTGGGCAAATGGGTGTCGAGCCACGAGCCGTTCGACCCGCTCGAAGGCGAGACGAACGTAAAAATCAGTCTGCCGGGCATTCTACAAGGCAAACAGAAGCTGTTTATGTGACCGCTTGTGATCGCGAAACATCGCTTCGGAGCTTACTCGACGTCGAATCTTGAACGCTGGCGAAACTTAAGCGTATGCATCCGATGCGGCGTTTCTTACGAAACGCTTGAGGTGCTCACGTAGATCTGCCTGCAAGCGTATGCTTCCGAGGTGCGTTTCCTACGGAAACGCTGGAGCTCCTCATTTTCTACCATCGTCCAACCTTCTCGGCGCTGATAACCGGTTTTCTTGAACTAGTAATTCATATCAAAAATAGGAGGAGGGGTCGTCATGAGCAAGGATAATGGCGCGAAGGATCAGGCTCTGCCGTTCGAGGAAGACAACTATACACACAATATCCGCAAGGCCGGCGAGCGCAAGCTCGACCGCCGCGGCTTCATGAAGCTGATGGTCGGCGCAGCAGGCATGTTCGCCGTATCGACGCTGCCGTGGGGCGCGATCGCCGCGAAGGAATTAACGGGATTAAGCAAAAAGTCGTACGACGCGAAGAAGGTCGCCGATCTCAGCGGTATCGGCGTGGGCGAGGCCGTGGAGTTCGCCTACCCGGGGAAGCATGATACGGCGCTGATGGTCCGCATCTCCGATACGGAATTCAAGGCGTATCAGAATGCCTGCACGCATCTGAAATGCCCGGTCTTCTGGAGCAAGGAAGAGGGCGAGCTCGTCTGTCCTTGCCATCACGGCTTCTTCGATGTCAAGACCGGCAAGCCGACGGCAGGCCCGCCGAAGCGTCCGCTGCCCGAGGTACTGCTGAAGACCGAGAACGGCGCGGTCTATGCGACGGGAGTGAAGCGATATGAAGCGTAGCTGGCGCGGCGTTATCCTCTTGTCCTTCCTGCTGCTGCTGAATATTATTTTCACGCAGCAGACGGTGAACGCCTTCTTCTATGATCGGTACGCAACCGTACTCCTGTTCTGCGGGTTGAACGTGCTCACGTTCCCCCTGGCACTATGGATCTACCGCAAGGAGCGTGATCGCGTATGAATGTTAATCAAGGCGCGCGGCAGCTGCCGCTGCAGACGGTAAGCCTCGTATTGGGTTTCATGGTATGGGTGATTCTGTCTTCGCTCATGCCATTCATTAAAGAAGAGATTCAGCTGACACCGGGTCAATTGACTTGGGTCACGGCGATCCCGATCCTGCTCGGTTCGGTGCTGCGCATTCCGATCGGCTACTGGACGAACCGCTTCGGCGCGCGCAAGCTGTTCATGATCAGCTTCGTGCTGCTGCTGGCTCCCGTCTTCTGGGTCAGCCAAGCGGATTCGTTCTTCGATCTCGTGGTCGGAGGCCTGTTCCTCGGCATCGGCGGTGCCGTATTCTCCGTAGGCGTCACCTCGCTGCCGAAATATTACGCGAAGGAACGCCATGGCTTCGTGAACGGCATCTACGGCATCGGCAATCTCGGCACGGCGCTCTCGTCGTTCGGCGCTCCTGTGCTGGCCAGCCAGATCGGCTGGTCGAAGACGGTGATGGCGTACAGCGTGCTGCTCATCGTCATGGCGGGCCTGAACTTCCTCTTAGGCGACCGCGAAGAACCGAAGGTCGCTACCTCGCTGGGCAAGCAGATCCGCGACGTCTATAAGAACGAGAAGTTATGGCTGTTATGCTTGTTCTACTTCATCACGTTCGGCTCGTTCGTCGCGTTCACGGTCTATCTGCCGAACTTCTTGGTCTCGCATTTCGAATTGGCCAAGGTAGATGCGGGCATGCGAACGGCAGGCTTCATCCTGTTGGCCACGGCCATGCGTCCTGTCGGCGGATGGCTCGGCGATCGCTTCAATCCGTTCAAGATTCTGATGCTCGTGTTCGGCGGCTTGACGATTGCGGCCGTGCTGCTGTCCTTCGCGCCGGATATGACGTGGTACACGGTGGGCTGTTTGACGGTGGCGTTATGCGCGGGGACGGGGAACGGTACGATTTTCAAGCTGGTGCCGCTCTACTTCACCAAACAAGCCGGCATCGCGAACGGGGTCATCTCGGCGATGGGCGGCTTGGGAGGCTTCTTCCCGCCGCTCATGCTGACGCTGCTGTTCAGCCTTACGGGACACTACGCGATCGGGTTCATGGCCTTGTCGCAGGTTGCGCTCGCGAGCCTGATCCTCGTCGTATGGCTGTTCTACCAAGAGAAGCTCAGCCTGTCGCAGCGAATCATCGAACACACGGTAGAAGGCATCATGGTGACCGATCTGTCGGGCACGATCATATCGGTCAATGCGGCGTTCACGCGGCTGACCGGCTATTCTTCTGACGAAGCGGTCGGCAGGAAGCCGAGCCTCTTGAAGTCCGGCAGGCAGGGCCGCGAATTCTATGACCGCCTATGGGAGACGATTCGGGAGCAGGGCTTCTGGCAAGGCGAGATCTGGAACCGCAAGAAGAACGGCGACATCTATCTGGAATGGCTGACGATCAGTGCCGTTCGCAACGACGCCGGCGATATCGTGCATTATACCGGCATGTTCAGCGACATTACCGAGCAGCGCAGAGCGCGTGCGGAGACGGAGGAACAAAGTGCCTAGCGAATATGCGATCGACCTGTGCTTCATTCGTCCCGATACGGATACGGAAGGCTTCCATGCCGAGATCGAGCAGGAGATGGAGCGAATCGTCGGCAAGAGCGGCAAGTGGTACGCGGAGCGCAAAAAGCAGGACCGGCTCGATGTCTCTGTGGTGCAGTTGAACGGATTGACGGCGCTGGATACCGAAGCCGAAGTCATCGAGCAATTGGAGAGCCGCATGGCATCGCCTTGCTGGGATTGGCTGAACGGTTACCGGCTGAATGTCATCCCGAAGGAAGAGGCCGGCTGCTGCGCGATGAAGCGCAAGCAGGGATCTGCGTGAGCCTTCCGATGGGGAAGAGGAGAGAGGTGAACGCGGTGAACGAATTGGACGCGATGGAGACGATCATGGCAGCATGGCAAGGCCGATTCATCGAGGTTCGGATTGTCGATCTGGCCGGCGAGGATCCGATCGCGCCGCAGCGAGTCGAGATGCTGTATCATGCCGTCGTGGTGGAGGAGGGCGCGATGCTGCAGCTCTATTTTAACCCGCGGCAGTTCTTGTCGGTTCCGTTGTTCGACGAAGCGCTGACGAGCTGTACGGATCGGCTGCTGCGGTCGGAAGACAAGGCTGCGAACCTTGTCTATGAAGTGCAATTGATCTGAAGAGAAGCTTGCCGGGCGATTCGTTCGGCAGGCTTTTCTTATTTGTTGATTGATCTGGAAAAGAGAACACAGGTGTGCAGGCCGTTGTACGGAATGCAATGCATTCGCCATGTCGACGGGAGGCAGAGGGCTTCCGTTGCATGAACTGCAATGGAGCTAGGAATAAATTAGGATTCGATCCTGGAACGGGAGGTTCCATTGCAGTTCAATGGAATTGGCTGTTGCTGCTTGGGTCGGACGCGCGGAGAATAAAGGATGACAGGAAGTCGGCTTATTACGGTTATGTTTGTGACGCCCGTCACAAACCCTTATGCCGTTCCGTTCTACAATGATTGCAGCGAGTCGAAATCCATTCTCAGTAAGGGAGTGATCGATATGAGTCAGCCACGTACGGTGGAATTGGATGTAAGGCCTCATCTGCGCAAGAAGCTGGAGCCGTTCCAGCTTATTATGGATGCGGTGAAAAGCCTGGAAAAGGACGACACGTTCGTGCTGCATGCGACGTTCAAGCCGACCCCGCTGCTTATGGTCATGAAGGGCAAGGGATACCGAAACACGGTGCATCAATTGGCAGAGGATCACTGGGTCACGACATTCGTGCACAAGAGCCGTCAGCTGCCGGATGAATCCCTGGCGGTAGAAGCGGAGCAGGAAGCGGCGATCGATTCGGCAGACGACGATGGGAATGGGAATGGCGAGCCTTCCGTCTTCTTGCTCGACAATCGCGGCATGCAGCCTCCGGCGCCGATGATCCGCACGCTGAAGAAGCTCGAACAGGCGCAAGCAGGCGATACCGTCATCATCCATAATGACCGCGTACCCATGTTCTTGATCGAAGAGCTGCAGTCGCTCGGTTACCGCTACGAGATCGAAGAGCAGCAGGACGGATCGGCCAAGGTGGCGATCCTGAAGTCGTGACTTGACAGTTTGGAGGTGTGCATCCAATGTTTCGTCTGCCGTTCGCTTTCATTATTACCGGGATGATCAGCTTCGTGCTGTTCCATCTGCTCACATTGACGAACTTCGCCGGATGGGCAGCAGAAGCCCCGCGCGGGCCGGAGGGATGGTTCCATACGCACTTGATCGTCCTCGGCTGGGCGACGATGATCGCGATGGGCGCCGTCTACCAGCTGATTAATGTCGTTCTGCAATCCGACTTATACAGCACGAAGCTCGGCTTCGTCCATTACGGCTTGTTCACGATCGGCACGACAGGGCTGCTCGCCGGCTTCCGCACGGTGAACACGCAGTGGATCGCGATATTCGCCGCCATCGCGAGCACGGGCATTCTGTTGTTCGCCGTCAATATCGGCATGACGCTCCGGCGGGCGAAGCAGTGGAACACGATTACGATCAGCACGGCCTGCGCGGTCGGCTATTTATGCCTAACCGCCTTGAGCGGCATGCTGATGGGCTTGAACTTCCGCTTCGACTTCCTCGGCATGGCCCATGAGCAGCTGTTCGGCGCGCATATTTGGCTCGGAACGGCTGGCTGGTTCGGCATGCTGATTACGGGCTTCAGCTACAAGCTGCTGCCGATGTTCTTCCTGTCGCATGATTACCCGGAGAAGCTGCAGTTGGGGGTAATGGGGCTGTGGAATGCCGCAGTCTTGCTCGGGGCAGCTTCGTTCTTGAGCGGCGTGCAAGGCTTGTTAACCGGTGCGCTTATCGCGCTTACGGCCGCGCTGACGCTGTACGTAATCCATATGGAGCAGATCAAGAAGCGCAAGCACAAGAAGACGCCGGGAGCGGGTATCGCTTGGACCGTATGGTCCGCTCGGACGCTGCTTGCGACGGCTGCCGCCGGCAGCGTGCTGGTTGCCGTCGATCCGGCATTCGTCATGCAAGGCACCGTGCCGGTGCTATTACTATGGATGTATCTGTACGGCTGGGTAGCGATCACGATTCTGGGCTATCTGTCCAAGATCGTACCGTTCCTCTGGTGGACGCATAAGTACGGTCCGTTAGCAGGCAAGCAGAAGGTGCCGACGATGGGGCAGCTGCTGGCCGAGAAGCCGATTCATTGGGGGCTTGCGGCCGTGATCGTCTGTCTGGTCGGCGTTCTCGTCGGTCTCGGCTTGGATGCCGCGGCGGTCACGATGACGGCGGGATCGCTGCTCTCGCTGGCGGCGATCGGGTATATGGCGCAGATCGCCTATGTATTCAAGCGATAGGATGTCGGCGGCAGTTAACCGGAGGCAGGCGATTGGAACAATACGATAGCGATCAGGAGGGATACGGGATGGAAACGGATCAGCAGAAGAAGCTTATCGGCCGCATCATGGTTGCGCTGGGCGAGGTGTACGATCCCGAGCTCGGCGTGAACATCGTAGACCTCGGCTTGGTCTACGACGTTCGCTTCGAGAATGGGACGGCACATGTCTGCATGACGCTCACGACACCCGGCTGTCCGATGCATGACATGATGACCGGCGGCGTCAGGCGAGCGCTCGAAGGGATGCCGGAGATCACCGCGATTGAGGTGGAGGTCGTGTGGGAGCCGCGCTGGAATCCGAGCATGATGACGGATAAGGCCAAGGACGAGTTGAATTATCTGTAACCGATTGTACGCTGTTGCGAGGATTATGCAGGGCGGCACTCGGGCATAATGTCGACTAGAGGTGATGCAGGCATGAATAGCGGACATGACGAGGCTGCCGTCCTTGAAGGCGAGGAATTGATCGAAGTGTTGCAGCAATCGCTGGATAAGGAGAACGATCTGCTGCGGACATACGTGATGACCGCCGAACGTATCCATGACGATGCGGACCTGAAGGAACGGCTGCATAACTTCGCGGAGGGCAATGCGAAGCGCACGAAGCAGTTGATCGACGTGATCGCCGGTTTGAAGGGGAACTAGACGAATATTGCAATGCGCGTAACGGTCGGTCCTGGTCTTCCCGCAGGAACGTCCGTTTTTTCGTTGCGTAGACTGGGGGCTCGGTGTGCTATCATAGGACTAGACGATTACCATAGGATCTCTATGACAAGCAAGGAGCATCGCCCATGAACCCTTCACCGATTCAGACGTTCAAAGCCGATTTCTTCAAAGCGCTCGCCCATCCGATGCGGATTCGCATTCTGGAAGTATTATGCGATGGCGACCGTAACGTTAACGAACTGCAGACCATTCTCGGCTCCGAAGGCTCGGCGGTATCGCAGCAGTTGGCCGTACTACGCAACAAGAATGTCGTATACGGCATCAAGGACGGGACGAACGTCATCTATTCGCTGCGCGACCCGCTCATTAAGGATCTGCTCGGCGTTGCGAAGCAGATCTTCAACAACCATCTGGTCGACGCGATCTCGATGCTCGAGGATATGCAGAATAAGACTTGACCGAACCGGATATTTCCGTTTGACAACATGCGCGAACGGGAGTACCATACCTGTATATTCAAATAATCAGATATATGAATACACAGAAGAAGGTTGAGAGCATGAGAGGGACTGGAAGATTCGAAGGTTATCGCGCCGCCTTATTCCGTAAGGATCTCATCTCGGGCTTCATCGTCGGTGTCATTGCCATTCCGCTTGGAATGGCTTTTGCCATTGCGTCCGGCGTAGACCCGCAGTACGGCATCTACACAACGATTATCGCAGGCATCCTCATTTCGTTATTCGGCGGCTCCAAATTTCAGATCGGCGGGCCGACCGGCGCGTTCATCCCGATCCTTCTAGCCATCGTCATGCAGTATGGCTACGAGAACTTGCTAATTGCCGGGCTGATGGCCGGCGTATTCCTCGTGCTCATGGGAGCGTTCAAGCTTGGGAGCCTAATCCAGTTCATACCGCGGCCGGTCACGATCGGCTTCACGGCAGGCATTGCCGTCATCATTTTCTCCGGACAGATCGGCAATTTCCTCGGCTTGACCGGCCTCGAGCGGCATGAGCGCTTCCTCGCGAATATGCGGGAGATTATCCGGCACTTGGATGCGGTGAACGCGTACAGCGTTATAACGGCGCTGATCTGCTTGGCTTGCGTGCTGCTCACGCAGCGCTTCCTGCCGAAGGTGCCCGGCTCGCTTGTCGGCCTAGTCGTATCCTCCGTCGTTGCAGCCTTGTTGTTCAATGGAGAGGTGGCAACGATCGGCACGGCATACGGAGAGATCCCGACTGCGCTGCCCGCGTTCAGCATGCCCGACATCGCTTGGGGAAGGATCGGGGAGCTGATCCGCCCAGCGCTGATTATCGCGTTCTTAGGCGGCATCGAGTCGCTGCTATCGGCCGTCGTCGCAGACGGCATGACGAAGAGTCGGCATGACAGCAACCGGGAGTTGATCGGACAGGGCATCGCGAATATCGTCACGCCGCTGTTCGGCGGCATCCCGGCGACAGGCGCGATTGCCCGTACCGCCACGAACATTAAGAACGGCGCCGTCTCGCCGTTATCCGGCATCATTCATGGTGTCGTCGTGCTGCTGGTGCTGCTGCTGTTCGCGCCTTATGCGTCCTTGATTCCGCTTGCGAGCATGGCGCCGATCCTGATGGTTGTCGCATGGAATATGAGCGAACGCAAATCATTCCGGCATGTTCTGAAGACGAGAACGAGCGATTCGTTCATCCTGATGGCGGCATTCGTCCTGACCGTCTTCACGGATCTCACGACGGCCGTTGAGGTCGGCTTCCTTCTGGCGATCGTCATGTTCGCGAGGAGGATGAGCCAATCGCTGAAGGTCGACAAGGTGCTCCCCGATCCGGCCGATAAGCATCACAAGGTTAGGGCGTACATGGTTACGAAGGAGAGGGACTGTCCGCAAATTCGGATTCACACGATTGAAGGGCCGTTGTTCTTCGGTGCCGCGGACCGGTTCGAGCAGACGGTCACGGACGACATCAGGCATCAACCCGCCGTGCTGCTGCTCCGGATGAGCAAGGTGCCGTTCCTCGATACGACAGGAGCGTCCAACTTGTCTCGCCTGCTTGCCTACTGCGAGCAATACGGGGGGCAAATCCTTATCTCCGGCATTCAGCCGCAGCCGCTCGACATGCTGAGACGCACGGGACTGGATGCGCGAATCGGCGAGGCGCATCTGTTCGCGCATACCGGGCATGCGATCTCCTATGCACTCTCGCAGTTGAACCGCGAACGCTGCCTAGGCTGCCGGCATCAGGCATTCCAAGAGTGCGAGTCGTTCTCGAGGGCAGTGCAGGCTGAAGACCACCGCTTGCCGGCAAGCGCCGGAAGCGTACAGCTCAGCTGATTCTAGCTGCAATCGCATCGAGCAGTACCGGACGCATGTCGTTCATTAGCGCAGCATAACGGCAGGTAACGGCAGGAGCCCGCATATACCTCATGAAGAGGAAGCGGGCCCCTGCCGTTGCGTCTTATGTCGGATACGGAGCGCTAATGCTGCAGCGCAAGGCGAGCCTTCGCATCGGCGTACAGCGCCTTCATGCCGCCGTAGAGCGCGTAGAAGAACGAATCGGGCGCATCGAGCGAGAAGGACAGGTACCGCTTCGGATCGATGCCCAGCATGCGCTCGAATAGCGCGGCGCTGTCGTACGCGTAAAAGCAGAAATAGGTGTACTCGAATTCCGGCATCTTGTCGGCGATGGTCACGATGTCGTGCGCGTACTGCTCCGGCGCGTGCTGCGCTTCCTGAACCATGAACAGCGCGTCCTCCAAATGCACGGCAATTTTGATCGTCTTCTCGTCCAGAATGTCGATGTGGGCCATCGGAACCGCCTCCTATATTTTGCCGATCGCTACGCGGAACGTCAATGGTCCTTGCTCGATATATTCCCACGTGAAATGTCCGCCGTGCATCGACTCGAACTGGAATCGCAGCGGCACCGGATCGTGGTCGTTAATGAGCAGCATCGCTTCCTCCGGCTGCAAATTCGCGAACGTCTCGAAGATTACCTTATGCTTCAGGTGCGGCGGGTACTCCGTGGCATTGACGGTGGCTGTAAAATTGGACATGGTGCATTCCTCCCGGATAAAAAGAATGAATTGCGGTCGATACGCTCATTATAGAGCGGATCGAATACCGGCTTTGTGACGGGGCTCACATAACGGATTGCCGGTTGCGCTACAATGGAAGTATCCACAACGGAAGGGTGATTCGCATGGAACGGAAGACGATCGAATCGGTACAGGCGTTCAGCGAGGAGCGCTTCACGAAGCGCGTATTGTTCCAGGAAGGGCAGAGCGTGGCGTTCGTGCTGAACTTCATGCCCGGGCAAGAGCTTCCTCCGCATAAGCATCCGAATACTGCCGTCTATCTGCTGGTGCTGCAAGGCGGCGGAACGATGATTGTCGACGGGAACGAGACGATCGTGAAGCAAGGCGATGTGGTCTGCTGCGACGGGGAAGAGCAATTCGCCTACGCGAATTCGGGAAGCGAGAACGCAAGCCTGTATGTCGTGCTCAATAAGCTGCCGGACGAGCGCTACGCGCAAAATATTTGACGATTCGCAGCACGCGATCCATCGCAGCCGGCTCCCTAAGCAGGGGGCCGGCTGTCGTGCCGTCAGGAGCGGATGCCGTGCAGAATGAGAAAACCTGTAGACAAAGTTCAGGGAGTTCCCTGAATGTGTTCTGCCGCCGAACCTTCTACAATAGGAACATGAAGCCGGATCCGTGAATGACCGGATCGGCAGGAGGTGGCTGACCATGAACGAATTGAAGCGAGCATGCATCGAGATACTGCTGCAGGCGATGCGCGCCGAAGCCGGAACCGATGTAACGGCACTGGCTTGGAAGGACGAAGCGGGCAGAGGGATACGCTGGATATCCGCGTCAGGCAACCGCAACGAGCGGTATAAGCACATGCTGCTGAAACCGGGCCGGGGATTGACAGGCATCGTGTTCCGAATCGGTCAGCCTGTCGTATTCGACTCGGACGTACCGGAATATCAAGTGATGCGCCATGAATATCCCATCATCTTGTCGGAGCAGCTGCAGACCGCGGTGCTGCTGCCGGTCAAGCTCGGCAATGAGACATGCGGCGTGCTTCTGCTGGGGAGCCGAGTGCCGCTGCCGGATACGCGGTCGCTCTTGCGAACCGCTGCCGGCATGCCGGAGCGGATTGCTGCCTTGATCCAGAATCCGATGGATTCCGCAGCCTTAACATAATGCCGTCGAACAAGCTGAAGCCCCTCGC
>JAEZCJ010000019.1 GCA_023433615.1 Bacillota bacterium
TTGTTTGAGGATATCCGTAACATGCGTGAAATCTATCAAGAGAATGAGGTGCTCCGCACGACGGTTGCCAGATACGCGCGCGATCGCGTGACGTATAACCGCATCCAGTTGGAGAACGAGAGACTCAAGACTTATTTTGAATTTACGGAACGGCAAAAACGGATTTTTGATTATAAATACGTGATCGCGCACGTCGTGGCGACGAGTCAGGACCCGCTTAACCCGACCATCAAAATTAATGTAGGCTCAACCGACGGCATCAAGCCGGATATGGCCGTTGTCACGGAATTGGGTCTGGTCGGACTCGTCAGCAACGTGTTCCCGCTCTACTCGACGGTCATGCCGATCACGCAGCTGAACGAAGCTTCCCTGAACGCCAAAGCGATAGCCGCAACGGCAGTAGGCAAGGAGGAAGAATCGTTCGGCATCGTGGACCACTACGACAGCGCTTCGGGCATGCTGCGCATGAGCAAAATACCGGAGAACGATCCGCTTAAGGAAGGCGACCAAATCATCTCTTCCGGCTACGGCTACGTTTTTCCGTTCGGCCTTGTAATCGGTACGGTGGAATCCAAGCAGGTCGGCGATTTCGGGCTCACGCATACGGCGCTCATTAAGCCGGCTGCCCGCTTCGAGAAGCTGACGGAGGTATTCGTCGTCGTGCCGCCGGTCGTTGAGGGGACAGGCGAATGAACATGCGGATCGCGGTCGGCTGCATGTTCCTGTTCTTCATCGTAGAGACGACTATCGTTCCGTGGCTGGTGCCGATCGAATGGCACGGCCGTGTCGTGCCTCATTTTGCATTCATCTTCGTTCTCTACTCCGCCTTGTACACCGGTCGGCATGCCGCGCTAGTGCTCGGCCTGAGCTTCGGCCTGCTGCAGGACATCGTATTCTACGGCCATATGATCGGCGTGCATACATTCGCGATGGGGTTGTGCGGCTACGTCACGGGATTGTTGCTCGAGCGCAAGCGCAGCCCGCTGCTGCTGGCACTGTCCGTCATCGGACTTGCGTCTCTGCTGTACGACAGCGTCGTCTATCTGATCTACCGCGCATTCCGGGTTACGGCAGAGTCTTATCCGTACGTGCTGATGGATTCGATCTTGCCGAGTCTGTTCCTGCAGCTCGGATTCGCGCTCGCGGTCTACATTCCGGCTAGGAAGCTCCTTGAAGGCGCCGCCAGACCCGCCTCCGAAGACGAGGAATGACTCCAACATTTTTAAAGAGGCCGCTTGTCAGCATCGAGAAGGTTGGACGATGGCAGGTACTGAGGAGCGGAGCGTAGGCAAACCTACGTGAGCACCGCAAGGACCGGCCAGCGTTCAAGATTCGAAGTCGAATACGCTTCGTAAGCTTCCGCTTCATGATCACAAGCGGCCCCTAGCAGGAGAATGATGGTTGGGGATGGAATGGTAAGGGGTAGAGGGAGGGGGGAACGGCTTGACCGACAAACAACATATTACGATCAAGGGCGTCAAAGAGGGTCTTGTGTTCCTGCTCGACGACGAGTGCGGCTTCGATGTACTGCTTAGCGAGCTTCACTATAAGCTGGAGACGTCGCACCAGCAGCTGCTCACCGGTCCGCTCGTGCATGTCCATGTCAAACTCGGCGCCAGGCAGGCGTCCGAGGAAGAGAAGGAGCAGCTCGTAACGGCGATCAGAAGGCGGGGCAACCTGCTTGTGCAATCGGTCGAATCCGATCCGGTTGCCGCGGAAGACGCGGTCCCGGTTAAGGATGTATTGAAGACGATCACCGGGGTGATTCGATCCGGTCAAACCGTCGAGCATCGGGGGCATCTGCTCTTGATGGGCGATCTGAATCCGGGTGGGACGATTCGCTGCACGGGCGATATCTACGTGCTCGGTTCGCTTAAGGGAATCGCGCATGCGGGCACGGAGGGACGCAAGGACGCGATCATCGTCGCGTCGCTGCTGCGTCCTACGCAGCTAAGGATCGCGGAAGTGATCAGCCGTCCGCCTGACGAATGGATGACCGGCGATACGCTGATGGAGTTCGCTTACCTGGAAGGCGACCATATGAATATCGACAAAATCTCGCAATTATACCGCATTCGAAGAGATCCGATTGTGTTCAAAGGGGTGTAGAAGATGGGAGAAGCGATCGTCGTAACATCTGGTAAGGGCGGCGTCGGGAAGACGACTAGCTCGGCCAATATCGGCACGGCTCTGGCGCTGCACGGCAAAAAGGTCTGCATGGTCGATACGGATATCGGACTGCGCAACCTGGATGTCGTCATGGGCTTGGAGAACCGCATCATCTATGACTTGATCGACGTGGCCCAGGGCCGCTGCCGACTGCCGCAGGCGCTCGTCAAGGACAAGCGCTTCGACGAATTGTATATGCTGCCCGCGGCACAGACGAAGGACAAGCACGATATCTCGCCGGAGCAGGTGAAGGATATCGTCCTCGAGCTCAAGAAGGATTTCGACTTCGTCATTATCGATTGTCCGGCAGGCATCGAGCAAGGCTTCCGCAACGCCGTCGCCGGCGCGGACCGCGCAATCGTCGTGACGACGCCGGAGAATGCCGCAGTACGCGACGCCGACCGCATTATTGGGCTGCTCGAGCAGTCGCAGATACCGGCAAGGCTCGTCATTAACCGAATTCGGCCGAACATGATGAAATCCGGCGAGATGCTCGACATCGACGAGATCTGCAGCGTGCTGGCGATCGATTTGCTCGGCATCGTGCCGGATGACGAGAAGGTCATCAAGGCCGCCAACTCCGGCGAGCCGACGGTGATGGACCCGTCCTCGCGGGCGGCGATCGCCTACCGGAACATCGCACGGCGCATTTTGGGCGATAAGGTGCCTCTCATGCAGCTGGAGGACCGCTCCGGCATGATGAAGAAATTCCGCAAGTTCCTCGGGATAGGATGAATGGCCCGTGATTCATAAATTAAAAAAACTGGACTGGAGCATCCTGCTCATTCTGATGCTGTTCATGGCGATCAGCACGCTCGTCGTACGAAGCGCCACGTACGGCAATCCGGGTTATGCGAACTATGACCTCAAGCAACTGATCTTCTACGCGGCAGGGTTCGTCGTCATCCTATTCGCGACGCTAATCGACTATAAGCTGATCCTGAAGGGCTGGTATTTGTTGTATGGGCTCGGAATCGCGCTGCTCGTGCTCGTTTATTTTTTCGGCAACGAAATTAACGGCGCGCGAAGCTGGTTCACCCTCCCAGGCGATCTATTGTCGTTCCAGCCAGCGGAATTCATGAAGATTCTGCTCATCATGACGATCGCCGTCGTCATGGCGCGCAGGCAAGGCGACCGTCTGTCCTTCAGAACCGATCTGCTGCCTGTCGCGGCCCTGTCGCTGCTCCCCTTCGGCCTAGTCATGATTCAGCCCGATCTCGGCAACGCAATCATCTATGTCGTGATCGTGCTCGGGATGCTGTGGATCGGCAACGTCAAATATACGCACGTATTGATCGGCATCGGCCTGATCGTCGGCGGCCTGTTCTTGTTCGTGTCGATGTTCAATACGTTTAACGCGGAGATCGAGCAGTTCCTGGACGAGAAGGACAAGCATCACTGGTATGAGCGGATCAATACGTACATCAATCCGGAGACCGCCACCGAGGACGCGAAGCATCAATCGCAAAAGTCGCTGATTGCCATCGGTTCGGGCGGATTGACCGGGGACGGTTACCTGCAGGGCGACTCCAAGAACCGGAAGTTCATCCCGTACCCGTACTCGGACTCGATCTTCGTCGTCATCGGCGAGGAGTTCGGCTTCCAAGGCTCGGCCGTGCTGCTGCTGCTCTATTTTCTGCTAATCTACCGGATGATCATTATCGCCTTCCAGTGCTACGATCTGAAGGGTTCGTACATCATCATCGGGATCGTCTCGATGTTCGTCTTCCAGATCTTCGAGAATATCGGCATGATGATCGGCCTGATGCCGATAACGGGCAT
>JAEZCJ010000043.1 GCA_023433615.1 Bacillota bacterium
AAGCTGCCGATCACGATTCGCGGCGGAGCGCCGAAGGGCGGCAAGATCCGCGTATCGGGCAATGTGAGCTCGCAGTACTTGAGCGCGCTCTTGTTCCTCACGCCTCTGCTTCAGGAAGACAGCGAAATCGAGGTGCTGCATGACTTGAAATCGAAGGTCGTCGTAGGCCAGACGCTGGAAGTGCTGGAGCTAGCGGGCATTCGAATCGAAGCAAGCGAGGAGCTGATGCACTTCCGGATACCGGGCGGACAGAAGTATGAAGCGAAGACCTACTCGGTGCAAGGCGATTACCCGGGCTCCGCTGCCATTCTGGCCGCAGCTGCCGTGACGGAATCGGATGTAACGGTCCATCGGCTTGTCGAGAAGAGCAAGCAGGGGGAGCGTGCCGTCGTCGACGTGCTTCGGATGATGGGCGTGCCGCTTACGCATGCTAACGATATCGTGCACGTACAAGGCAACGGCAAGCTGAAGGCCGGCGAATTCGACGGAGACGAATTCACGGACGGCGTGCTGGCCATGGTTGCCGCAGCCGTGTTCGCAGAAGGGACTTCCCGGTTCTACAATGTCGAGAACCTTCGCTATAAGGAGTGCGACCGCATTACCGACTATTTGGCCGAGCTGCGCAAAGCCGGCGCGAACGTCGAGGAGCGGCAGAGCGAAATCATCGTGCACGGGCGTCCGGAAGGCGTCGAGGGCGGGGTAGAGATCGATGCGCACTACGATCATCGCGTCATCATGGCGCTTACGATCGTGGGCTTGCGCGCGGCGAAGCCGATCCGCATCAAGGACGCGCATCATGTCGCGAAGTCGTATCCGATTTATTTTGACCACTTGAAGGCGCTCGGCGCGCAGGTGGAATGGGTAGAAGCTTAATTGAAGAGGAGGCCAGAGACATGGCTTACGAGCATCCAAGCAGGGATGAAATAAAGGCGATATTGGAAGCGTCCGGCACGATTGCCGTGGTCGGCCTGTCCGACAAGCCCGACCGTACTTCTTACATGGTGTCCGAAGCGATGCAGCAGAAAGGCTATCGGATCGTGCCGGTCAATCCGAATGCGGCCGAGATTCTGGGCGAGACCTGCTATCCTGCGTTGAAGGACATCCCGCATAAGGTCGACATCGTCAACGTATTTCGCAGGAGCGAGCACTGTCCGGAGGTTGCCGAGGAAGCCGCGGCAATCGGCGCCAAGACGCTGTGGCTGCAGCTCGGCGTCTTCAGCGAAGAAGCGGCCGCCATCGCCGGGCAAGCGGGGATGAACGTGATCATGGACCGCTGCATCAAGGTTGAGGACTCGATTCTGCTGCCGGAAGGGAAAACCAACCGCTAGACCGGATAAAACAAGCGGTATCCTCCAACAATAAGTGAGGCTCTATGCCCGTTCACGGCGCATCGGAGACTATCCCCTCTTATCCTAAGGAGGATTTGCCGCATGTATCAGCAGAACCAATTCCAAGGCAATGCATCGTTCGGTCAGACGAATGCGAACCGCTACCAGCCGTCCGGATTCGTGCAGTCCAATTATCAAGGCCAATTGACGCGCAGCGCGGCATCGGGCCCCGTAACCGCGCATTCCGGTTATCAGGCCGGCGGCTCCCAAGGCTACGGAGCGACAGGCTCTGCGTTCACGGGCGGTTATACCGGCAGCTCCTCCGTCGGTTCTTACACGGGCGGCATGAACACCGGCTTCCAAGGCCATGCCATGACGCCGCAGAATCCGGTCTATAACGCGACGAACGCCCGCCAGCAGGACGGCCCTGTCATTCAGCATCTCGGCTATCAAGCCGGCACGCAGCAAGGCTACCAAGGCAGCCAGTTCGGCACGTCTTCCTACCAATCGGCAGGCGGTTTCCAAGGTCAAGCGACGACGCCGCAGAATCCGGTCTATCGGGCGACGAACGCACGTCAGCAGGAAGGGCCGGTCATTCAGCACCTCGGCTACCAAGCCGGCACGCAGCAAGGCTTCGGCGGCCAAGGCATGGGCATGACGGGCGGCATGGCAGGCCAGAGCTTCCAAGGCCAAGCCATGACGCAGCAGAATCCGGTATACAACGCCACGAACGCCCGCCAGCAGGACGGCCCGGTCATCCAGCACCTTGGCTATCAAGCCGGAACGCAGCAAGGCTTCGGCGGCCAAGGCATGGGCATGTCCGGCAACCAGAACCGTTACAGCTTCTGATTCAAGAATCACAACACCAAGCGAACCCTCCCAGGGTTCGCTTTTCTTTTGACAAACCCCCATCGAACGCTTACCATCGTTATAGTGGTTTTCTAATTCTTACAATTACATTAAAAATAATCAGTTGTCGCTACCTTCGAAGGTTGGACGATAGTAGAAAATGAGGAACGGAGCGTAGGCAAATCCTACGTGAGTACCGGAAGTTTCGCTAGCGTTCAAGATTCGACGTCGAGTACGCTGCGTAGCGTTACATCGTGATCACAACTGATTCTTGGGGGGACGGGGTTGAAGGTTTTAGGGAATCTGCAACAATTCGGACGAGCCTTAATGCTGCCGATGATTGCGCTGCCTGCCGCCGCCGTTTTCCTCTTTCTCGGCACGCTGCCTTGGGAAACATGGGGCATGGCACCGATGGCGGCGCATCTGTTCAAGGCCGGCGATATCCTGTTCCATGTGCTGCCTTACCTATTCGCGCTCGGCGTCGCAATGGGGCTCACGGGCAATGCGGGGGCGGCCGGACTGGCGGCGCTGTCCGGCATGTTCATCTATACGGCGATCACGGGCTCCTACACGGGGCTCGAGATTCAGCCAACCGTATTCATCGGGGTTCTGATCGGCATTACGGCCGGTTACAGCTATGAACAATTCAAGGAATTCAAGCTGCCCGAATATATCCAATTTTTCGGCGGGCCGCGCTTCGTTCCGTTGTTCGTCAGCTTCGTCTCCGTCGC
This sequence comes from Bacillota bacterium, assembly GCA_023433615.1. Classification (GTDB taxonomy): domain Bacteria; phylum Bacillota; class Bacilli; order Paenibacillales; family Paenibacillaceae; genus Paenibacillus_I. Next base: position 2,909 of record JAEZCJ010000043.1, read on the forward strand.
GTTCTCCGTCGTCATGATCGAGATCGCGCCTTCCATCCAAGAAGCGATGCAGGCACTCGGCGAGACGACAGCGGCTGCCGGCGGATTCGGCGTATTCCTGTTCGGCTTCGTATATCGCATACTTGTCGTGTTCGGCTTGCATCATCTCGTCAGCCATGCGTTCTGGTTCCAGATCGGCGGCTATGAGACCGCATCCGGAACGATCGTCTATGGCGATTTGCCGCGTTTTTTTGCAGGGGACCCTACTGCGGGCGCCTACATGGGCGGCATGTATCCGATCATGATGTTCGCGCTGCCTGCCATCGCGCTGGCGATCATCCAGGAGGCGCGCGAGGACCTGAAGCCGAAAATTCGCGCGACGTTCCTATCGGCAGCGCTGTCTTCGTTCCTGACAGGCGTGACGGAGCCGGTCGAATTCGCCTTCATGTTCGTTGCGCCTTTTCTTTTCGTCGTGCATGCGGCGCTGTCGGGAATCGTCATGTGGATTACGTACGAGCTCGGCATCCGTCACGGATTCTCCTTTTCAGGCGGCGCTTTCGATTTCATCATCAATCTGCACTTGTCGACGAAAGGCTGGCTGCTAATCCCGCTCGGACTCGCGACCGGTATCGTCTACTACGTGCTTTTTCGCTTCGCGATTCGCAAGTTCCGCATACCGACGCCCGGCCGCGAGGAGGGCTCGCAGCTCGATGAATGGGCCGGCGACATTCCTTACCGCGCGCCTCTTATTCTTCAGGCGATCGGCGGCAAGGAGAACATCGTGCAGATGGAGGCATGCATCACGCGGCTTCGGCTGAAGCTTGCCAACGATAAGCTGCTCGACATCAATGCGCTGCGGAGCTTGGGAGCAGCAGGCGTCATTCGTCTCGGCAGCGGCAACGTTCAGGTCGTATTCGGTACGTTCTCCGAGCTGATTCGGGAAGAGATGGTCAAGGTCATGAAGCGCGACCTGCGGCGGGTGCAGTTCCGATCCCCGATGCAAGGGCGGATGATCCCGCTCGAGGAAGTGCCGGACCAAATATTCGCCAGCAAGCTGGTCGGTCAGGGAGTCGCGTTCCTGCCGGACCGGGGAGAACTCGTATCTCCCGTGCAGGGCAAGGTCATTCATCTGTATCCGACCAAGCACGCGATCGGCATACGCACGCCGGAAGGGCTGGAGGTACTGCTGCATGTCGGGATCGATACGTCGCTGCTTAAGGGAGAGGGCTTCGAAGCGTTCGTGCAGGAAGGCGATTCGGTCGCTGCCGGCCAGCTGTTGATTCGGTTCGACATGATGTACGTCAAGGCTGCAAGCAAGTCGCTGGCCACGCCGATGGTCATCACGAATCCGAACCAGGTGCGTTCTTGGAGCTTCGCGCCGTATCGCGCAGTCAAGAAAGGACAAGCCTCGGTCATGTCCGTCGTATTGGAAGAGAGTAACGGTGGAGGAGAGAGACAATGAATCAAGGGATAGGAGCATCCTCTGGCATCGCGATCGGCAAGACGTTCGTGCTTCCGAACTGGGAGTGGGACGTTCCCGAGCAGAAGATCGACGTGTCGGACCTCGCCAAGGAATTCGAACGGTTGTACGAAGGCATCCGGACTTCCAAGCACGAAATCGAGATGATCAAGGATGAGCTTGCAGAGGTCGTGGGTACCGAGGAACGCAGCATTTTCGACGCGCATCTGGCGATCCTGAACGATCCCGTGTTCATGAATGAGATACAGGGCATCATCAAGCGGCAGTACAAGGCGGCAGAAGTCGCCGTGAAGGAAGCGATCGATCACTTCGTCACGATGTTCGACCTGTTGGACGACGAGTACATGAAGGAGCGCGCGCTCGACATTAAGGATGTCGGGAACCGGCTTCTCAAACATCTTCTTGGCGCGCCGGAGATTACGCTGCCGACGGATACGCAGCCGTTCATCCTCGTCGCGCGAGAAATATCGCCTTCGCAGCTGGCGCATCTGAATCCGCAGCATGTGCTCGGCATCGCCACGATCGCAGGCAGCACGACCTCGCATTCCGCGATTATGGCGAGAGCGCTGGGGATTCCGCTGGTAGTCGGGCTCGACATCGAGCTGGAGAACCGCGTGACGACCGGCGACACCATGATATTGGACGGCGATTCCGGCATCGCGGTATTGAACCCGAGCGAGGAGCAGATCGCGGCGTATTCGAGCTATCAGAACCGCCAGATCGAGTATCAAGAACGTCTCAAACGGCTTGCGGACGTCCATTCCGTCACGCCGGACGGCAAGGAGCTTGAGTTGGCCGCGAATATCAGCTCGCTTAAGGAGCTGGAGGTGGCGCTTCAGGCAGGCGCTTTCGGCGTAGGACTGTTCCGGACGGAGTTCCTGTACATGGATCGCAGCCGGTTCCCCGAAGAACAAGAGCAGTTCGAGGTGTACAAAGCGGTCGCGGAGAAGCTTGGCGGCAAGCCGCTCATTATCCGCACGCTGGATATCGGCGGCGATAAGCTGCTCGATTATTTCGAGCTGGGCGAGGAAGACAACCCGTTCCTTGGCTACCGCGCGATTCGTATCAGCTTGGACCGAAAGGACTTGTTCAAGACGCAGCTACGCGCGATTCTGCGTGCCAGCGCCTACGGCGACGTAAAAGTGATGTATCCGCTTGTCTCGTCCGTGGAGGAGGTGCGCGGCGCGAAGGCCGTGCTGGAGGAAGTGAAGCGGGAGCTTGAAGCGGAGGGCAAGGCGTTCAACGCGAATATTCAGAACGGAATCATGATCGAGCTGCCCGCAGCTGTCATGATCGCCGACTTCCTGGCGGACGAAGTCGATTTTTTCAGCATCGGTACGAACGACCTGATCCAGTTCACGCTGGCGGTCGACCGGATGAACGAGAAAATTTCGCATCTGTACCAGCCTTTCCACCCGGCGGTGCTGCGCATGCTCCGCATGACCGTCGAGGCGGCGAAGAAGAGAGGGAAGCATGTGAGCGTATGCGGCGAAATGGCAGGCGACCCGCGCGCGCTGCCGCTCTGGCTCGGCTTGAACGTCGACGAGCTTAGCATGTCCGCACATGCGATTCTTCCCATTAAAGAGCGGCTGCTCTGCACAAGGCAGGAGGACAGCCGCGAAATGTTGGAGCAGTTATGGAACTGCCGGACGGCAGACGAGATCATCCGCTTCCTGGAAGTCCAACGACTAGAAATCGAAACGAATCTATCAAGCATTGACTCTTGATTTTTTGTAAGGCCGATTGTCAGCGTCAAGAAGGTTGGACGATGGTAGCAATTGAGGAGCGGAGTGTAGTCTAAGCTACATGAGCACCGGAAATTGCGCCAGCGTTCAAGATTCGACGTCGAGTAAGCTTCGTAGAACTAGCCTCGCGATCACAATTGGCCCCGATCAGAACTGGTCCCTGAAGGCGCGAGCGTAGGGCGGCAGATCCGGCGGCCTCCGGGCTGAAATGAGGTTGCCGTCCACGACAACCGGCTCGTCGTACCAGATCGCGCCTGCATTCTCCATATCGTCGCGGATACCCGGCGTCGACGTTACCTTGCGCCCTTCCAGAATTCGCGCAGAGATAAGTACCCAGCCTGCATGGCAGATCTGGCCGATCGGCTTGCCCGCCGCGTTCAGTTCGCGTACGAGCTCCAGCACCTTCGGGTAACGGCGCAGCTTATCGGGCGCCCAGCCGCCGGGCACGAGCAGGCCGTCGATCTTGGAGCCGTCCATCTCATCGAAGGACATGTCGCTGACAGCCGGCACCCCGTATTTACCGATGTAAGTCTTGCCTCGCTCGGAGCCGGCGAACAGCACCGTCGCGCCTTCTTCCCGCATGCGGTACACGGGGTACCACAGCTCCAGGTCCTCGAATTCGTCGTCGACCAGCGACAGGATCGTTAGATGGCTAAGCGGCATCTATTGTGTCCCTCCCCTATTAATCTTGCAGATTCAGGTTCATTGTACCGAAGGAGGCA
>JAEZCJ010000062.1 GCA_023433615.1 Bacillota bacterium
ACTGAAAACCCGCCGCCCCCTTAACCGCGGGCGGCTCTGCTGTATGAGTTAGCTCTTCATGTTCAGCGCTTCGTAGAGCTGCGCCAGGTTGCGTTCCAGCTTGCTCAGAATTTGCTTGCCCGCCATCTCTTGCACAAGTCCGGCACGAACCGCAAAGTCAACCTCCCGCGAAAAGCCGTACATCTGGGTATCGAGCACTTCTTCGTACAGCGGGCATTTCCGGGTCGCCAGGTTCTCCATCTGGACTTCGATCAGCTTCTCGATCTTATCGGCATCCTCTTGCAGAAGATGCATAGCTTTATGATTCAACTGTTGCATTACATCGGATGATGACACGGTATTCCCCCCTGCGCGCTATCCTCGCCGTCCTTGTATACCTCTAATATTAGTCGAAATTGAACCATTACACAAGGACAAAACAGAAAGCGCCGCCCCGCTGCATGGCGCGCTCTCGCCGTCAAGGACGGGAGATGCCGGCTTGCAAGGGGCGGCGCTGTCCGCGTTCGCGCTCTATTCGGCGACGACCGTAATGTGCAGGTTGTGCTTGGCAAAAACTTCCGCCATCGCAACCTTGGCTTCTTCCGCATCCGGTCCGTGAACATGCAGCTCATAAGCATGTCCGCTGACAAGGGTCGTGAACAATCCGAGTATGCTCTTCACGTCGATATACTTATTCTCTGCCTGCAGTACAATCGAGGAACGGAACTTGTTCGCAGTCTGGGAAATATCTACTATTGCAGCATTATTGGACATCTTGAATCCCTCCAAGGCTGTTATTGATACGTCTTCTCTCATCATACCTTGATTTTCCATCCTCCACAAGGGAGAGCAAGGAACAAAATGCGGCGCTGCTCACAAATTTTCAGGGTTAAGCGGTTCTAACTCCGGCACGACGAATCTCCCGTCCTTGCGGATGAGCCGGCCGTCGAACCAGATCTCGCCGCCCCCGTATTCCGGACGCTGAATCAAGACCAAGTCCCAATGCACCGAAGAGCGATTGCCGTTATCGGTCTCCTCATAAGCCTGCCCAGGCGTAAAATGAAGGCTGCCCGCGATCTTCTCGTCGAACAGAATGTCCTTCATCGGATGCAAAATATGCGGGTTGAAGCCGATGCTGAACTCGCCGATATATCTGGCGCCCTCATCGGCATCGAGAATATCGTTCAGCCGCTTCGAATCGTTGCTCTCGGCCTGCACGATGCGCCCGTTCTCGAACGTGAAGCGAATGTTCTCGAACGTTACGCCGGAATGAATGCTCGGCGTATTGTAGGCGATCGTTCCGTTGACGGAATCGCGGACGGGAGCGGAGAACACTTCGCCGTCCGGGATATTGCGGTGCCCGGAGCATTTTTTCGCGCCGATGCCCTTAATCGAGAAGGTCAGGTCGGTTCCCGGCGCGACGATCCGTACTTGGTCCGTTCGTCCCATCAGCTCAAGCAACGGCGTCATCGCCCGGTCCATCTTGGCATAATCCAGGTTGCAAACGTTGAAGTAAAAGTCCTCGAACGCCTCCGTGCTCATGCCTGCCAGCTGCGCCATCGAGGCATTCGGATAGCGCAGCACGACCCACTTGGTCTTCTTCACCCGCTGCTCCATATGGACGGGATGGCGATACAGTTGATCATAGTAGCGCATATTCGCCTCTGGCACGTCCGACAGCTCGTTCGCGTTCTCTCCTGCCCGGATGCCGATGTAACCTTGCATCGCCTGCATCCGCTTCAGATCGAATTCCGCCCATAGCTTCATCTGTTCCTCAGATGCATGCTGAAGGAGCGTCCGCAATACGGAACGGTCGCTCGTCTCGACGAACGGCCGTCCGCCGCGCGCCGCGACTTCCTCGATCAAGGCCTTCGCCAGCTCGCGTTCGGAGCCGATCATATCGATCAGCACATTGTCGCCTGGCCGCACATCGATCGAGTAGCCGGCCAGATTGCTCGCCAGCTGTCGAATTCGTGGATCTAACATCGTACTCCCTCCCTATCGCGTCTATTCGTTCTCATCCTACCATGATTCCCCTGCGCTTGCACGCGGATTAAGGGCGGCCGTCGAACCGTTCGAACGTCACGAATGTCGCGCGATTCTCCGTGCGGGAGACTTGTCCCACCCCGTAATGCATCAGCGTATGCTCCTCCATTCGCAGCGGAAGCAGACGGTTCCGCTCCACGTCGACGAGCATTTCGGATTCCGCCTCTAGGTCGGCCAGCAGTCGTTCGAGCTTCGCGCGCGACTCCGTGACTTCCTGTTCGATGGCCTGCTGCAGCTTCTTCGAATTCGCCGCCTGCTTCTCTCCCCCGTCGCCGCCCTTCGTTCCTGTCGCCTCGGCAGCCACCTGTTCGAAGGCTTCGCGCATGGCGGCGGCAACCTCCTCTCTCGCAGCCTCCGGAGCGAGCCGGATCAGCAGCCTGATCTTCTTGCCGTCCGTCCCTTCGGGTACGTATTCCACGGTCTTGTCCAGCTGCTCAATCCTGTCCAGCCAGCCTGCAGGATTACGCACCTTCGCCTTATCGCCGCTGACCGCATCCAGCTGCTTCACGCCGCCCTGCGGCCATACTTTCAGCTGGTTATGACCGATGATCTCGCCTTCGTATGCCTCGGTCTCGTACTTGTGCTGATCGTCCAGCAGCAGCTCCGTCCGAACGGTGAAGCCATAACGGTCTATGCCCGATAAGCCGGCCGTCGCCATCGCAAGCGTCTCTTCGGCCGTCTGCGAGCTTTCTATGCCGCCGCAAGCCGCCAGCGCCGGCAGCAGCGCTGACAGGAGCGCTGCCGTTCGCAGCCAGCCTGCGGCCTGCCTGCCTCTCCCTGCCCTTAAGGATGCAGCCATTCCATCGCGCCTCCATCGACCGGCTCCCCGCTTGGCAGCGGCGCGGTCCATTCATCTCCATCCTAGGGTATCCTTGACGTCCTTCGTTATGCACGAATCCGTCTCTCCTATGACCCCGCTAAGCGCAAAAAAGAGACGCAGCGGCATCATCGTCCGGCTGCGTCTCTCTACTCGAATAAGTTAATAAAATGCCCGATTACCCGACGAACACTTGATTGCGTCCGTTATGCTTCGCTTCATACAGCGCCATGTCCGCGCGGTAGAACAAGGATTCGGGGCTGATCTTCTCGTCTTCGAACGTCCATTCCGACACGCCGCAGGACGCCGTCACGCCCGGATTCGTCTCGCTCTCGACGCGGCTTCGAATGCGGTCGGCGATTCTGTAGGCCTGCTCGGTCTTCACTTTCGGCAAATAAACCGCTAGTTCCTCGCCGCCCCAGCGCGCAGCGATGTCGCTGTCGCGGATGCAAGTCTTGATGACGCTGCTGACCTGCATCAGGATGCGGTCGCCGATCTGATGGCCGTATGTGTCGTTCACGCGCTTGAAGTAATCGATGTCGACCAGAATAAGCGAACCGCAGGGATCTTTCCGCTGCCGGAGCTGAATCTGCTCGTTCAGATAATGGCGGGCATGCAGTCCGGTCAAGTTATCGGTAATGACCATCCGCCTAACCTCGGCATGAAGCGATGCGTTCGTAATCGCCAGTCCGATATGGGTGGACAGCACTTGCAGCAGCTTATAATTGTCATAGGAGAAATAATTCGGGTTGCGGTGCGTAACCAAGATGACGCCGCCTACTTCTCCGCCTACGATGATCGGGGATGCGATCAATGAACGGGAGGCTGTCAGCTCCATGAGCTTGGACTCTACGTCTTGCGCGTCCTTATAGTCCGATATGATGATCGATTCCTTGCTCTGGTAGACAACGCCGCAGAAACCGTACTGGGCCGAGAATCGTTCGCCGTTCAGCGCAGCGATGTTCGAGGACATCACGACAAAATCATTCGTTTCTTTATTCAGCTGCAGCACGCAGCAGAATTCGGCTTGGAACACGCCCAGAAGCTCAGTCGTCGCGAACTGGAATATCTCCTTCAGCCGGAGCGACTGGTTGAGCCGCTTCGTCAGCTCGTTAATGACCTGCAGCTCGCCGATCAGCAGATTGGACTGCTCGTACAGCTTCGCGTTTTCGAACGCGGAGCCTGCCGTGCCGGCCAGCATCGTGAATGCGGGAAAATCCGCCTCGTCCCACTCCGCCATCGATGTCGTGAGCAATAGCACGCCGTACACGGCTTGCTTGCCGGATAACGGCACGGCTAGCTTGAATACGTCGCCGTTCTCTTTCACGGGCTTCCCTTCCAGGAACGCCCGCGCGCAAATATCGTTAGCGGCATGCCTGAAAACGAGAGGCTTGACCCTCGCATCGACAGTCGCGTAGTCCTGCGACAGGAACAAGTCGACCTCCGAATTCGGATAGAGCGTCTCGAGACTTCGAATCGTCTCCTTCAGGACGGAAGGGACATCGATCTGGTCGTGCAGCCGCTTGGCTACATGGAACAATGCATCCTTGCGCTGCGATTCCTTATCCGTGATCCTCTGCTCCGTAACGACCTGCTGCAGCATCTTCTGCTCGAACGCCGCGTAGAAATGCATGCGGAAGTGCAAGGCGCTCGCCCTCATGTAAGCTCGGCTCGCGCGCGGATCGCCATTGACCGGCAGGCAGAATGCGAGCACGGCCAGCAGCTTGTCTGACCTGCGCGTGCGAATGGCCTGCGCACGCAGCAGATATTCCGTTCCGTCGCCTGCGGCGAATGCGATCTCCTCGGCTGATCCCGAGCCGATCGCGCGTTCGACGCAAGTCAGGAGCCGCTGCTCGGCAGAAGCCGGCAGTTCTCCCGAACGCGACAGCTCGCTGCCAAGCGAATTGCAGAGCACGACTGCGTCCCTCGAGCCGTCGTCTGCCTGCTCATAATCGGCAGCGTACCTGCGGAAGCTGTCCGTCAACAACGGACCGAGATATGGCGCGTCATATTCATTCACATCGGTTTCATGAAACCAGGAATCGGAAGCAGCCGGCTCAACTGAACGGTCAGCATG
>JAEZCJ010000085.1 GCA_023433615.1 Bacillota bacterium
TCGATATTAAGGCCGTCACGGGCAAGACGCACGAGATCGTGTCTCTCGTGCGCGACAAAAAAGCGGACCTCGGCATCGTCGCTTCCACGATCGACGAGCCTTCGCTCCGCTGCGTGCCTCTATTCGATGACCATCTGGAGCTCGTGCTCCCTAAGGGCCACTATATATCCGACTTTACGACGGCTGCCGGCACCGGCATGAGCATCACGGAGCTGAGCGGATTCCCGATGATCCTGTTCGCCAAGGGCACCTGGTATCGGATCCTGACGGACGAGCTATTCGCGAAGTACGATCTGCAGCCGGACGTTCGCATGGAGATCGATTCCTTCGAAGCAATCCTGCGTCTCATGCACACTTGCCGTGCCGGGACGTTGCTGCCGAAGTCATACATGCGGGAGCAGCTGCTTGAAGATAATGAGCTTATCGTCATTCCCGTACGCGAGCTGGAGGAGACCAAGCGGACGACTTCCTTGATCCATCCGGAGCTCGAAGGCTCGAATCCCGCCATACGCTGGTGGATCGAGGAGATCGCCGCGCATTTCGCGAGCCGGCCGATCGGCTAGCATGCTACGGCCTTGTGGAGACGGAGCCCTCGAATTGCTCAATCTGGCTGTTCGTGCCGATGACGACGAGCACATCCTTCTCCTCCAGCGTATCCGATGCAGACGGCGCGATAATGACGCCATGCTGCTTGTTGATCGCGACGACGCTGCAGCCGAAGCGCGCCCGCGGGTTTAACTCCTGCAGCGTAATGCCGTCGAGACACTTCGGCACGGATAATTCCGCAATCGTGTAGTCCTTCGACAGCTCGATATAATCGAGCAAGTTCGGCTGCACCAGCTGATGCGCCACGCGCACGCCCATATCGCGCTCCGGATAGATGACGCGGTCGACCCCGATTTTGTCCAGTACCCGCCCGTGCAGCTCGTTGATCGCCTTCGCTACGACCTGCTTCACGCCAAGATCCTTCAATAGGATTGCCGTCAGGATGCTGGCCTGAATATCGTCGCCGATCGCGACGACGCCGCAGTCGAAGTTCCGCACGCCGAGCGAGCGCAGCACCTCTTCGTCCATCGCGTCCGCTACGACGGCATGCGTCAAGTAATCGCTCATCGCGTCTACGATCTCCTCGTCGGTATCGATGCCGAGCACCTCATAACCCAGTTTGATCAACTCCTTGCCGAGGCTGGAGCCGAAGCGGCCTAAGCCGATAATAACGAATTGGTTCTTCTTCATGCTGTGAGCTGCTCCATTCTTATCCGATTATGATTTTGCCTTCGGGATGCCGGTATAGCTCCTTGTCGTTACGCGGACCGAGCGCGTAAGCCAGCGTCAACGGTCCTAGCCTTCCCGCGAACATCGTCAGCGCAATGACGAGCTTGCCGGCATCCGTCAACGATGGCGTGATGCCTGTCGATAATCCGACGGTGCCGAATGCCGAGACGGTCTCGAACAGTATGCGCAGAAATTCGCGATCCTCCGTCGCGCACAGCGCCATCGTAACCGTCATGACCAGCGCCAGCGATATGAGCGTGATGGTAAGCGCCTTGAGAATCCGTTCCCGCGCGAGCCGGTGCCGGAACAGGACGATATCGTCTCTTCCCCTGATCATCGCGATCACGGCTCCGATCAGCGTGACGAACGTCGTCGTCTTGATGCCGCCGCCGGTCGAGCCGGGAGAAGCGCCGATGAACATGTAGATGATCATGAAGAATTGCGTGGCCTGGCGAAGCGATCCGATGTCGATCGAGTTCGCGCCTGCCGTCCGCGTCGTAACGGATTGGAAGAGGCTTGCCCACAGCTTTCCGTCCCAGCCGAGCGGCGAGATCGTGCTCGCGTTCGTGTATTCAAAGATTAGTATGGCCAGCGCGCCGATCGGGATCAAGGCCCCCGTCGCGGTAAGCACGACCTTGGAATGAAGCGACAGTCTTCTATTCCTTCGATATTCCAGCAGATCGGACAAGACGATGAATCCGAGCCCGCCGAGAATGATTAAGAACATTGCGGTGATATTAACCAAGGGATCGCCTACATACCCCGTTAAGCTGCGGTATTCGCCGAACAGATCGAATCCCGCATTGTTGAATAATGAAATCGAATGGAACAAGCCGAAGTATAGCGCGCGTCCCGGAGGCATATCGTACAAGAAACGGCTCGTGAACAGCAGCATGCCTGCCGCTTCGATCGCGAGCGAGTAGAGCACGACGCGCCGGATCAGCCGGACGATCCCTTCCATGCTGGATTGATTCATCGCCTCCTGCAGAATCAACCGTTCGCGAAGCGATATTCGCCGTTTCAGCATGAGAGCGAACAGGGTCGCCATCGTCATGAAGCCGAGCCCGCCGATTTGGATGAGCAGCATAATAACGATTTGACCCGCTGTGCTGAAGTAAGTGCCGGTATCGACGACGACCAGTCCGGTTACGCAGGTCGCCGAAGCCGCGGTGAACAAGGCATCGATATACCGCAGCCCTTGCCCGTCTGCCGTCGCGAAGGGCATGGCGAGCAGCGTGCCTCCAAGGAGAATGATGAGCGCAAAACCCGTCGCGAGAATGCGCGGCGGCGACCACCTAGGCAATGAGAATACCGATTGTAACATCTCCGTCACCCTTTCGCATCGCCACGAAGGCATCAAAAAAAGCACTGGTAACCCAATGCTCGCGCGCGATGAGTCCTGTCGTAAAGAGCCTACGAGGTTAGCTGTCGGATTCGGGCGCTACAGGCCGCCCTATCCAGGCAAGGCGACGGCTCGCCCTTCCTGGAATTCACCCCATGCCGCAGGTTACCGGCCATGATGGCCGCCGCAGCAGTTGGTTCCCCCGTTCTCCATTCGAGATTCGGCTCGTATTCGGTTGTACGTTCGTCAATGTACCGATTATAGCGGGATTGCACAGGGTTGACAAAACGGAATAAACGACGAAAGCGAACCATTCGCGGTCGAATCGTCTTGGTTTGGCCGATCGAAGACAGGTTTCCTGTCATTATCGTCTCATTATCTCGCTCAGGATGGGAGAATCCAAGCAAATCGCTTTAAATGGGCAGCAATCGTATGTTATCGTACATGTATGCGTTTCATCGTGCCAAAATCGCCTAAATGGGGTGTACTCATGCAACGACCGCTGATAGAACCGCGTTGGAATGTTATCTACGGCTGGGGAGCCGTCCTGCTTGTCGTATTCATACTCATTCAGATCGTCCCTTCCACAATGGGCTCTCTCTCGACGGATGCGTACGACGTCATCGAGAAACCCGAGGCCGAGTCCTCGGCAGCCCGCTTCATTCAAGAGCGCTTCGGCGAATCGATCGCGTCCGCGGCAGCGGTCCACCAATCGCAGCGCGTCCTCTACGGCTACTTGGCCAAGGAGAAGCTGATCGATTCCTACGAGAAGCAATACGGGGACGATTACCCGACCGACACGTATCAGGTCGAGGTACGAAGCACGACGACGACCGACCGGTTCGAGCGCGTCCGATTCGTCCACGTACACATGAAGACCGGCGAGGTCATCGCCTGGAACGAGGTGAAGGACGGTACGAACCGGGCCGGGGAGAATCTCTCGTTCAGCGCCGCTTCGCTGGCCGCAGTCGCATTCGCCTCGGAGCGAGGGCTGCGCGAGCAGGAGCTGCACGTCCGCGGGCTGCCGGAGCAAGACGGCGCGATCGTGATCGATGTCATGGGCGCCAAGATCGGCGAAGCCAAGCTCGCGATCCGCGTGCGGGCGAAGGAGCTGCCGAGCGGCGAAGTATCGATTGTCGAGTATAAACCGCGCTTCGAGGCGCCTGAACGCTACGCTTCTTATGTGGCGAACCAAGACAAGATCTCGGGAATCCTTACCTTTGCCGGCTATCTGGGCATGACGTTCGTCCTGTTCGTGCTGTCGATCGTCTATGCGGCGCTGACAAGGAAGCATACTTCCTTCCTCCGCGGACTGTTCCTGACAGGCTTGTTCCTCGTCTTCTATTGCGTGAACAACGTCAATATCTATGACGGCATCCGCGCCAGCTTCGGCGAAGTGGCGGGCGCGCGCGCGATGACGGACTTCGGCGTCGCCCTTCAGATGGGCTTCACGGTCGCGATGGCGGCATCCGTCTACTTCGCCCTCGTCGGCGGCGACGGCTTATGGCGGCAGATGGGCCGCAACCTGTGGGTGCGGCGCGGGGAGCAAGGCTTCGGCGAGCATACCTGGCGCGCAATGAAGATCGGGTATTGGGCGGCCTTCATCTTCTTGGGGCTGCAGTCGATTATCCTGATCGCGCTGGAGCGCGGCTTCGGCACGTGGGCGACGAGCGACGTCACGCAATCGCCGCTGAACTTCGGCTATGCCTGGATATTCCCGCTCTTGGCCTGGTGCGCGGCGATCTCCGAGGAGGCGGTATACCGGCTGTTCGGCATCGCGATCTTCCGCAAGTGGTTCAAGAACAGCTTCCTTGCCTCCATTATTCCGACGGTCGTCTGGGCGTTCGGCCATGTCGCCTACCCGATCTATCCTTGGAACACGCGCCTGATCGAGCTGTCGCTGCTCGGCCTGCTCTTCTGTTACCTGTTCCTGAAGTTCGGCTTCGCGGCCGCCGTCTTCACGCATGCGATCATCGACAGCATCCTGATGTCGCTCTCGCTTGTATTCTTGGGCGGCGCGGTGAACATCGTCGCAGGCATCGTCTATGTCATTCTTCCCGTCGGCATCGCTTGGGCGGTCCGCTACTGGGATCGGACGAAGCCGCTTCGCTCCGGCGGACATCGCGTCCAGTATTAGCATAGCGTGAACAATAGGAACAGCCTTGCATCTATTGATGCAAGGCTGTTATCTTAAGGAGCATGCTCGCCATCGGCTGCCTACGGCAACGATAGTCAGGCTGCGGTTCATGGTCGGGGCTGAATTTGCCACCCCGAAAGCCGCCTCTACATGCAGCGCCACTGCCGCCTCTTGCTGCTCCTGCTACTGTTGCACTTGCTCCCGCTCCTGCCCACGCCTACTCCTGCTCTCGGGCAGTCTCCTGCTCCTCTGCCTCCTCTGGCTCACGGAGCGCTTCGAGGATCTGGCCCGCGAGCTTCTCGCCGATCGACAGAGGCTTGAAGTCATCGATGCTGGCTTCGCGAATCTTCTTCAGGGAGCCGAAGTGCTTCAGAAGCTGCTTGCGACGCTTCTCCCCGATGCCCGGGATGGCGTCGAGCTTGGACGCGACCATCGACTTGGCGCGCGTCTCGCGGTGGAACGTGATCGCGAAGCGATGCACTTCCTCCTGAATGCGCTGCAGCAGGTAGAACTCTTGACTGTCCCGCGGCAGCGGCACAATCATCGGCGGATCGCCTGTCATGAGCTGCGCCGTCTTATGCTTCGCGTCCTTGACGAGCCCGCATACCGGCACGAATAGGCCGAGCTCGTTCTCTAGCACATCGAGCGCCACGCTGATCTGGCCGCGGCCGCCGTCGACGATGATCAGATCGGGCAGCGGCAGCCCTTCTTTCATAACGCGCTCGTAGCGCCGGCGAATGACCTCGCGCATCGTCTCGTAATCGTCCGGCCCCTGTACGGTCTTGACCTTGTACTTGCGATATTCCTTCTTATCCGGCTTGCCGTCCGTGAAGACGACCATGGCGGATACCGGATCGCTGCCTTGGATGTTGGAGTTATCGAACGCCTCGATGCGGCGAATCGCAGGCAGGCCGAGATGTTCCGCTAGATTCTGCGACGCCTTCACGCTCCGCTCCTCATCCCGCTCGATCAGGCGGAACTTCTCCTCCAGCGTCACCTTCGCGTTATTCATCGCCATCGCGACGACTTCCTTCTTCTTGCCTCGCTGCGGCACATGCACCTTCACCTTCAGCCAGCTCTGCAGCGACTGCTGCATCTCCTCGTCGACCGGCACCGATTCGTCAGCGGCCTCAACGGCATCGCCCGGCTGCTCCTCGCCTGCCTGCGCCAGCATTGCGGACGGCAGGAAGATCTCCTTCGGCAGCGCCGGATTGTCGCTGTAATATTGCGTGACGAACGTCATGAAGTCATCATAGGCCTCGCCGTAAAAGGGGAATGTCGATGCACGGCGCTCGATCAGCTTGCCTTGGCGCATGTACAGAATCTGCACGCACATCCAGCCCTTGTCCGTCGCATAGCCGAACACGTCGCGGTCGAGCGCGTCCGCGAGCGTAATTTTCTGTTTCTCCATGACGGCATCGATGTTGATGATCTGATCGCGGTACTCCTTGGCCCGTTCGAACTCGAGCGCCTCGGCTGCCGCCTCCATTTTCTGCTGGAGCTGCTCCTTGACCGCATCATGGCCGCCGTTCAGGAATCGCGTGATCTCCTGCACCATCTCCTCGTACACGGCCTTGTCCACGTCGAACTCGCAAGGCGCGACGCACTGCCCGAGATGATAATACAGGCACACCTTATCCGGCAGCGTCTTGCACTTGCGCAGCGGATACAGCCGGTCGAGCAGCTTCTTCGTCTCCTGCGCGGCATAGGCATTCGGGTACGGGCCAAAATACTTCCCCCGGTCCTTCACGATCCGTCGCGTCACCTCGAGCTTCGGGTGCGCCTCGCTCGTGATCTTGATATAAGGGAACGACTTATCGTCCTTCAGCAGCACATTGTACCGAGGATGATACTGCTTGATCAGATTGCATTCCAAGATGAGCGCCTCCATGTTGCTGGAGGTCACGATATATTCGAAATCCCGGATTTCCGAGACGAGTCGCTGCGTCTTCGCGGTGTGGCTGCCTGTGAAATAGGAGCGGACGCGATTCTTGAGCACCTTCGCCTTGCCGACGTAGATGATCGTGCCTTCGCCGTTCTTCATCAGATAACAGCCCGGCTGGTCCGGCAGCAACGCCAGCTTGCCGCGTATATGATCCTGAACCCGAGACAGCCCTATGTCGCCTGCGCGGTCAGATTTATCCTTCTCTGCCATAGTTCTTGCATCCCTCCCATGCATCCATTGTAGCACATCCGTTCCCCTCTTGGCTCACTTGTGATCGCGAAGCAAACTCGAGAAGCCTATTCGACGTCGAATCTTGAACGCTGGCGAAACTTCCGGTGCTCACGTAGGTCCGCCTACGCTCCGCTCCTCACTTTCTACCATCGTCCAACCTTCTCGGCGCTGACAACTGACCTTTTTGAATGCGCCATGCCGCAGTCGTCTCATTATTGTCACAATCCCACTGCTTTACAATTGTCAGAATGGATGGTTATAATGGTTGGAGCGAATAATACTGGTAAGTGTCCTGACAGGAGGATTCAATCATGGAGAACGTACGAGACCCGCGCGAACATATCAACGAGGAACCGAGCAACGACTTTCTCGATGTAGCCTTCGGCTTCGGGGGCATGTTTATTTTCATGGTGGTCGTGTTCGCTGCTGCCGTCATCGTGAAATACTTCATTTCCTAAGCCGCAGCCAAGGGTACAAACAGCAAGCCCCGCATCAGCGTTTCAGACGCTGCTGCGGGGCTCTTTTCGTATGATATAGGGAATAAGTGCGTTGACCTGCTTACGTCCTGCCTCGCTTATTGTCGCCGTTGACCCGCACTCGCTCTACGAACGGGCGGACGCGGTCCATAAGCCTCTGCCCCTTATGCGCTTCT
The DNA here is from genome assembly GCA_023433615.1 of Bacillota bacterium. GTDB lineage: Bacteria > Bacillota > Bacilli > Paenibacillales > Paenibacillaceae > Paenibacillus_I. The sequence continues at coordinate 7,583 of JAEZCJ010000085.1, forward strand.
TCGCCGTCCTTGTTCGTGAAGCTGAAGTGCCGCTCGAGCGCATCCAAGTCATGATTGGACGTGTAGAACGTCGGCTTGCGGTTCATCCGATAGTTCAGAATCGTGCCCATGACATGATCCCGCACCCAAGGATTCAGATTCTCGGCGCCGATATCGTCGAACACGAGCAGGTCCGTCTCCTTCATGAGCTCGACCGTCTCCCGCACCTTTCCCGGCTGGTCCAGCATCGACTTCAGATCCTCGACGAATTCCGGCATGTAGACGATGACGCCGGAATGGCCCGCCTTGGCCAATTCGTTCAGCATATAACCCATTAGGTACGTCTTGCCGATGCCGAAATGGCCGTACAAGTACAATCCCTTCGGCTGCAGTCCCGACTCCTTCGTCAGCGCGATGTATTCCATCACTTGCCCTAAGGCTCCTGCACGTTTGAGGTCCAGCTTCATCATTTCTTCCAAATCGTAGCCGGCGCGCATTGCCGAGTCATCCACGTAGAAACTGCGAATGCGGCTGCGCACTTGCGCGGAGCTCTGGTAGGCGATCTGTTTGCCGCAGGCCACTTTGGCATCGAATACCTGCACCATGCCGTTAACCGTCTCGCACGATAGCTTCGTGTAGTGGCCCTGAAAGTCGTTCGGGCACACGTCGAGTCCAGGACAAGCCGCGCAGTTCTTCTGCTCCTTCACGTACTGGTACAGCTTGTTCAAATTCAACTTGATCGCTTCGTTGTCCAGCTCGGGATGCGCCGACCAAAAATGCCGCATGACGGGGTCGGCCATCACTTCGCGCATCAACCGATCGGCATTGCCGGCCATCTCCCTGCCGCCTGACCAAGATTTCAATGCATCGCTAAGCGATTCCATCCAACTATGCCTCCCCACGCTTATCGGAATTTAGCTTCCTCGCCAAGTTCATGAGCCGTTCGAGCTCTTCCGGCGTCACTTCCTCCGCGTCATGCGACTGCTCCACGATCGGAATAGCCGGCTTGCGCGACGCGCTGCCGGCGCTTCGATTGTTGCCGCCTCTGCCGCCGTTGTAGCGGCGCTGTCCGCCGCTGCCGCTTCCGCCAGTTTCTGCTTGCGCGGCGGCTTCCCGCTTGCGCGCCTCGATCTTCAGCTGATCCTGCACGTAGGACACGGCCTTCTCGTACGAGTCGACGGTACGGATCAGCATATTCGAGACGACCGATTCGATATAGCCCTTCGTCAGCCGCTGCGAATCGTTCATGCCGAGCACGTAATGGATCAGGACGTTAATCGCGCCGTCCGGCAGCTTATAGTTCAAATCGATCCGCTCGAATTCGCGATCGATCCACTCCGGCACGGCGCCGGGGAAGAACTTCTTCAAGAAACGCGTATACGGCTCGTTGCGCATCAGCATGTTATACTGTGCGGCATCGCAGCGGCCGGCCAGCTGCTTCGGCACGTCGAGGTAATGCTGAGCCTGCACCTCGACCTCATCGGGCATCTCCGCTTCCGGTTGATCCGCCGGCTGCGAGCCCGGCGTGTACCCGGCCCGTGCGGCTGCGCGATTGCGCGCCTCGCTGCGCTTGCGATCCTGGCGGTACAGCTGGCTTGCCTTGCGCTGCAGGTCCTCGAGCAGCAGCTCGCCGTCAGGCGAGAAGATGCCGTCTTCGTCGAGCAGCCGGCACATGTCGGCTGCGGTAAGCTCGTACTTATACGCGACGTAATTGACGATCGCCATGCCTTCCTCATCCGTGCGAAGCTGCTCCACGCAGGCGCGATTCGCCGCATTGCGGGGGAAGCGCAGAATCAATTCGCCGTAGGTGATGCCGGCCGTCTCCATAGCCGCAGCGGCTGCCTCGGGCACGGCGCGCGCGCGCGCCGGCGCAACCTCCGACAGCGCCTGCTCCAGCTCCTCGTCCGCCGCGTGCGTGTTCAAGCGGAACAGCTCGTAGAACGGTACCGAGATCGACTCCTTGACAGGCCGGGCTTCCGCGAGCTCATCCGGTTCCCCGACATAGAACTGCTCGCCAAGCGCGACGACCGCATACTTGCCGATCTTGTCTCGCAGCAGCATGACCAGATGGTTCGTTCGGAAGAAGTCTGCCGGCGACAACGGCGCCTGCAGCGCGTATTCGTATACGATATCGTCGCCGCTGTGCAGCACGATCCGCGACGTCTGCAGCAAGCCGACCGCCTCAAGGCGCGAAGCCTCGTCCGCCAGCCGCCTGCGTCCGGCATCGTTCATCTCGACCCCGAGTCCCAGGAACAGCTTGCGCTGCGGTTCCAAGCCGGAATAGCCGACCTTGCCCTCTTGTACATGATGATAGAGCAATTGATAGAGCGATGCCGCGACGGCACCGATCATCGGCTGATAGATGAACTGAACCGTCTTCAGGTCCATCGCGCTCAACGAAAAATCGCGATAGGCATAATAGCGGTGATGTTCGGTATATTGGTGCACATGCTCGATCCGCATCGTTCGAATAACCCCATCCGTCAAGACGCTGCATGATCGTCCAGCGCCTTCTAGTTTCTATCATTCTAACATAAATCGACGGCTGCTAATATGCGAACACGGCTGTCATTTGTTAACGTTTCGACAGCACGTTGACACGGTTAGCAAAAAGACGACACGCTCCATGCGTACCCGCATGCGGAACGGTCGTCTTGACGGGATGCCCTACAGCCCTTGCGGATTGCCGAAATCGGCTTGCCGCTCAGTGAGAACGCCTTGCTCCAGCAGGTCGCGGTCAAGCCCTTGCCTGTCGAAGAATGTATCTGCCGCTTCGCGGCCCTCTTGCTTGGCGATCCACGTCCGAATCGTCGATGCGCACTTGTCGGGCGCCTTCGTCGGGATGTGATGCGTGCAGTCCTTAAGGATGTACAAGTCGCTTACGGCTAGACGGTCATGGAGCATGCGGCCGTAATCGATGTACGTCGGGTCCTTCTCGCCGCACATCAGCAGCACCGGCGATGCGACGCGACGCAGCCTGTCCGTACAGCTATAGCTGAGGCAAGCATTCGAGTATTCGCGAAAACTCTTCGACATGCCCGCCATGCCTTCCTTATGCAGCACATGGAACGTCGTCCGGCTGTCGGCATTGTTCAGCGCGAACGGTACGACTACCGCTTCCTTCGCTCGGATCCGGTTCGTGATCGAGGCCGCGCGCATCGCCGATCGCGACTTCTTGTCGGATAGCTCGCTTGCCCCGGACAGCATGATGCCGCCCTTGAACCTCTCCGGATGCGTCAGCATCGCTTCGAATGCAGGCATGCAGCCGACAGAATAGCCGCAGACGTAAGTCTGCTCGATGCCCAGCTTATCCATGACCTGCTTGACATCCTCGACGACCAGCGGGATCGTAAGCGGGGCAGTGCCCGTCTCGCTGTGGCCATGCCCTCTCACGTCGATCGTGACGACTTGATGGTCCATGGACAGGTCGGTGCGTAAATAGTTGAAGATTCGGCTCCCCAAGAAAGGCGGGTGGATCATGACGATCGCAGGTCCGTGCCCTTGCGTGTGGTAGTGAATATCGGTTCCGTTAACATGCAAATGCGGCATCGCTCAACACCTCGGCAGTCAAATTCTTTACCCGCCTTAGTATGGCTATGCCGCACCTTTTGCATCATTAGAACATTTTGTAACCGCCGCGCCGCAGCGCGCGAATCGCCCAGCCGCTGACGTAAGCGCCGACGAGCGCCGCGACGGCCGGCAGCGCGTCGACGAACGTGTAGTTCGTCAAGTTCTCCCCAAGCGGCAGCGAGCGGTCCAGCGTGAAATACACGCCTAGCGGCAAAATGACGATGATGAACAAATAAATAGGAAACCACGTTGTCTTCATTAACATATTCAAGATGAATCCGATGCCGAACATCATGACAAAAAACAACAGCATCGCCACCACGATTTGCAGCATTGCAATACTTCCCCTTTCAATCTTTCACTTTATGTAGTTTAGTAGAAGGCCGCGCTTAAGTCAATTTACGCGGCGCGATTGTCACGACTCCGTCATTTGCTCGGCTTGCGCGCGATACGTTACAATGGATGGAGCGACATTGGACAATCGTTCCACGAGAAGGAGAGAATCAAGATGAGTGAAGCTGCACAGACGCTCGAAGGCTGGTATGCGCTGCATGATTTTCGCAAGATCGATTGGAAAGCATGGCGTCAAGCCTCAGAGTCGGAACGCGCTCAGGCGCAAGGGGAACTGAAGGCGTTCCTGAATGAATGGGCCGGCATCGATGCCGACCGCAGCGGCAGCACTGCCGTATACAGCATCGTCGGGCAGAAGGCGGACCTCGTGTTCATGCACCTGCGCGAGACGTTGGAAGAACTGAATGCCATCGAGACGGCCTTCAATAAGACGGCCTTTGCGCAATATACGATTACGGCTTACTCGTATGTCAGCATCGTTGAGCTCAGCAATTACATGGCGCAAGCCGGCGGCGATCCGATGGAGAACCCCGAGATCGTTGCGCGGCTCAAGCCTTCGCTGCCGAAGGCGAAGCATATCTGCTTCTACCCGATGAACAAGCGCCGCTCCGGCAACGATAACTGGTACATGCTCAGCATGGACGAGCGCCGCGCGATGATGCGCAGCCACGGCATGATCGGTCGGCAATATGCAGGCAAGGTCAAGCAGATCATTACCGGCTCCGTCGGCTTCGACAATTGGGAGTGGGGCGTGACGCTGTTCGCGGACGATGCGCTGCAATTCAAGAAGCTCGTGTACGAGATGCGCTTCGACGAAGTGAGCGCGCGCTTCGGCGACTTCGGCGACTTCTACGTCGGCAATCTGCTGTCGAGCGAGCAAGCGTTGGCGATGCTGCGCGTGTAAGGCGTGCGGGCTTCCTCGCATGGTCAGCTAGACGAACAAGGGCTTCCTCAAGGTCAATCGTGACCTTGGGAAGCCCTTTTGCACATCGCTGCCCTATCCTAGCACAAGAGCTGCCCCCAAGTTCAGAGCAGCTCGCATTCGATCTATTCGTCCTCGTCCTGATCATCATCGTCCGTCGCATGCTTCGACGCCAGATATTCCTGCGTCGCGCGGTCACGCGCACGGCCCTTATCCTTAAGCCGCTCGATCGCCGGCTGGATCAGGATGTCTACTTCCTTCTGCACCGTATAAGCAAGATCGTAACGGCTATGCGATTCAAGGAACGAGCCGACCTCCATTAACGCGTTATAGCGGTCGAGCTCTTCCCGGGTCAACAGCCCGCGAACTTGTACGCTGCAATGGCGCATTAGAAGAATTTCCCTTTGCGCAGCACCAGCGGGATACCGCCGATGATGAACAGGTAGCGAATGTCGACCAGTTTCTTCAGCCAAGCCGCTACCGCGCCTTTGTACTTCTTGCCGAACGCGATGCCGACCGCTTCGCCCTTGCCGAGCGACGCTACGACCCCTTTGTTCTTGAATTCGAATGCCTTCGGCGGCTGGTTCCGAATCGAGGCCACCAGGTTATGCGCGCACGTAACGCCCTGCTGCATCGCGATCTGTGCAGTCGGCGGATACGGGCGGCCTTCCGGATTGAACATCAGCGAGTTGTCGCCGACGATATAGATGTTCTCATGGCCTGGCGCACGCAGGAACTCGTCGACCTTGACGCGTCCGCGCATCGTCTCGAAGCCCGCTTCCTCGATCAAGCGATTGCCGCGGATGCCGCCGGTCCAGATGACCGTCTTCGACTTGATCTCTTCGCCTTCGCCGACGATAACGCCGTCCGGCGTGCATTCTTTGATCGCCGTGCCGATCTTGAACGTGACGCCCTTCTTCTTGAGCACTTCCATGGCGTATTCCACGAGCTCCGGATCGAAGCCCGGCAGCGCCGTCGGAGCGGCTTCGATGTTGTAGATCTTCACGAGCTGCGGGTCGACATCGTACTCGCGGCACAGAAGCGGAATGCGGTCAGCAAGCTCGCCGATGAACTCGATGCCCGTGAAGCCTGCGCCGCCGATCACGAACGTCAGATAGTCCGTACGGTGCGGCTCGCGCTTGAATTTCGCGAATTGGTAGCTGATATGCTCGCGGATCAGGCGTACCGAGTTGATGCTGCGGATGTTCATGGCATGCTCGCCGAGGCCTGGGATGCCGAACGTTTCCGGCTCGCCGCCTACGCCGATAACCAGGTAATCGTAGGACAGCGTGCCGTCCTCGAGAATGACCTTCTTGTCTTGCGGACGGATTTGAACGACCGTCGATTTGACGAAGTCGATCTTGAATTCGTCAATCAGCTTGGAAATACTGACGCGGGCATTCTCCGGATTGTCCGTACCGGCAGCCGGCATATGCAAATGCGTCGTAATGTAGTGATAGTCGTGCTTGTTCACTAGCGTTACGTCCGCTTCGTTATAGTTCAGCTGTTTTTGCAAGCGCAACGCGGTCAGGATACCGCCATAGCCTGCGCCCAGAATCACGATCTTAGGAATGTTGCTCATTTTTTGATCCCTTCCATTTCCTGTCTGAGTGGTAGTTGTGAAAAATTACACAAACTAGCTTAAACGTAAGTATTTCTTATAGATTGCACTTCCAATTGCTCCATTATGAATGGTAAGTAAGGGGACAGGACAATCCGCCGACAACATACAATGAAAATGATAGCTAGTTTTCATAAAAAGTTCAAGTGCATTTTCTACGAATTTATATGAAAATCTTTAGATAAGCCTACAAAAAAGGTTACCAGCTTGGCAGCATATGGTTATAATGATACAGGGAGTGGCGAAAGAACGCAGGAGGTGTCGAAGCAATGGGCAATACAGGGCAAGAGACGATCACGGATATCGTCATTATCGGAGGAGGGCCTGCCGGGATGTTCGCCGCGTTCTACGGGGGCATGCGTCAGGCTTCGGTGACAATTATTGAGAGCATGCCGCAGCTTGGCGGCCAGTTATCGGCATTGTACCCGGAGAAGCACATTTATGATGTCGCGGGTTTTCCTAAAATTACTGCGCAAGAGCTAATCGACTCTTTAAAGCAGCAAATGGAGCATTTTAACCCTCAGATCTGCCTGGAAGAGAAGGTGCTGCAGGTCGTTAAGAAAGATGAACGGCTCTTCGAGATCGTAACCGATCGAGGCGTGCACAAGGCCAAGGCGGTTATTATTACGGCAGGCGTCGGGGCGTTCGAGCCCCGCAGGCTGGAGCTTCCGGAAGCAGCCGCTTACGAGAAGGCGAACCTTCATTATTTCGTAAGCGATCTTCAGCGGTTCAAAGGGCAGAAGGTGCTGATCAGCGGAGGCGGCGATTCGGCCGTCGATTGGGCGCTGATGCTCGAGCCGATTGCGGAGAGCGTTACGCTGATCCATCGGCGGGATAAGTTCAGGGCGCATGAGCACAGCGTAGAGAATCTGATCAAGTCGAAGGTCAACGTCGTGACGCCGACGGAGATCGTCAAGCTGTCCGGTGACGAACGGATCGAGCAAGTCACCCTGCAAGACGTGAAGACCAAGCAAGAATCCGTATTGGACGTCGACGCCGTCATCGTGAACTTCGGATTCGTCTCCTCGATCGGTCCGATAGCCGAATGGGGCTTCGAGATCGACGGAGGTTCGATTGTCGTGGATTCTCGCATGGAGACGAGTATCCCCGGTATTTTCGCCGCAGGCGATATCACGACCTATCCGGGCAAGTTGAAGCTGATAGCAGTCGGGTTCGGCGAAGCGCCCACGGCCATCAACAATGCGAAGGTATATATCGATCCCGAGGCGAAGCTTTCTCCGGGCCACAGCAGCAATATGAAAATGTAATCACAAGGGTATCCTATTCTCTGGCACCAACTTCGGCGACATGAATCGTCGAAATACCAGAGGAGGATACCTTTGTCATGTTATGCCCGGTATGCAACGGCATGGAGCCGATGAAGCTCGTGTGTCCAACATGCGGCGATTCGATGGAAGACGGAGGCAAGCTGACCGATCGGTTCGGCCCCTATGCGCCTTATGTGCCGCATGATCCGTTGGAATTGCCGTTATCGTCTCGAAACGGCGCATCGCACGAGACCTGTTCGCATGTTGCGATTTGTCCGTCCTGCGATAGCTGGCAGGAGTGCCGAGTCGACATACTAATATAAGGTTCCATGGATTGTGGATTGTGGGTTGCGGATGCGGGTTGTGGATGAGGGTTACGCCCCGATTCGCAGCGCGGCAGGCTTCATGTTGCGACGCATCATCTCGAGTGCCAGCATACGGATGAATTCAGGATCTAATCGTAATTTCATCGCAGCGAAGTACGACTCCAGCAGCAAATCGTCCGGCATCCTATCCATTGGACGACCACCCCTTCCTTAAGATTCGACCCCATCTTAGCATGTCCCAATAAGTGGAACAAGCGTTCTCTTATCCACACCTAACTGTGGATATACTGTGCACAAGATGTGGGTAAACGTCGAATCGCGCGGTCCTTCGGTGGGGATGGTGGGGATAGAGTTATGCACAGGTTTTTCACAACCGTCGGTCATAGAAAACTTTGATGCATACACCACCCGCCATCAATAGAATATTTTAACGTCATTAAGAGTGGTCTTATTTAAAGTCCGGTTGTCAGCGCCGAGAAGGTTGGACGATGGTAGCAATTGAGGAACGGAGCGTAGGCAGTACCTACGTGAGTACCGGAAAATGCGCCAGCGTTCAAGATTCGTCGTCGAATCAGCTACGAAGGAACACATCGCGATCACAACCGGACCCTCCTTATTGGGGGCGGGTGTTGACTTCGAAAATCCATATCTTCCCGCGCCGGTCCAACCCGTAATCGTAGCCTAATTGCCCGATTCCTGGATAATGACTCTCCAGCACGCCGGTCGCGATGCGAGTCAGCTGTCTCATCTCCCGCTTCTTGCGCAGCACGAGCGCCGGCGACAGAGAACGAGAAATGCCTTGCGCCGCCGTCATCATGGAGCCGCCCCGGCATAGGTTCGTCACGAACAAGCCATGCCGGGCAAGGCGCCCTACCATCGCCCGGATGACCCAACTGCCTCCTTGCTTCACGTACTTCACGCGATAATCGATCGGTCTCCCGCCGATCCGTGCCAAATCGATCCCCCGCTGAATCAAGTACGGACGCCCCTTCTGCATGCGCGCCAATGAATGCGCTAACCGATCGAACGACGCGAAGCGCCTGATGTCCGAGTAATGCGTATAGCTGTATCCCCCGGCTTCTCGGCTCACCTTCATGACGCCGCGGCCGCCCGCCCCTCTCACGGGCTTAACGACAACCATGCGATATGCGTGCAGCATGCTGCGGAGACTGTTCCTCGAGTAGAGACGCGTAGCCGGTATATGAGGCGCGATGCGGGGATGCTTCAGCAGCGCCGCTGTCTTCGCCCATTTGCTTGCGAGCTGTCTGCTAGTAGCGGCTTCCGTTCCTTCCATACAATCGCACTCCTTTCATGACGTATCCTATTCTATGTATATGTCACAGAGACAGTTGTCTCTTGGATGAATCGCCACGGCTGTCCGCCCTTTCTGCATGCGCTGGCTCATATTGGCAATACTGCAAGCTAGACGCTGAATTCTGCCGAATGACGGAGGACTATTACGGGATCTGTCGAAAATGTATAAGGTATAGAATCGATTATCGAGCACCTACTCCATCGAAGGGGACGCTGCCATGAAGAACAACCATTGGATTCGTAGGATCTTGCAAGGGAGCATTGCTGCGCTGCTGGCATGTACGTTGGCGTTGCCTGCGCAAGCAGCCACCTTCACCGACGTTGCCTCTGACGACCCTTACGCCGCTTACATCCATATGCTAGCTTCCGAAGGCATTGCCTCCGGCATGGGAGACGGCACCTTCGGCCCCGATACGACCTTGACGCGCGCCGAATTCGCTTCGTTTTTGGTGAAGGCTTTTCAGCTGAAGGTTGACGAGAAGCCCGCACCGTTCCAAGATATCCGGAACCACTGGGCAGCCCGATCGATTCAAGCAGCCTACCAAGCCGGACTAGTAAAAGGCATGTCAGAGACGGCCTTCGCGCCCAATCGGCCGGTCAAGCGCCAGGAAGCGGCGACGGTGATCTGGCGTTACTTGAAGTCGCAGGGCTTTGAGCTTCGCGACCGGTATCAAGTGCTGCATCCCGACGACATGCCCGACGAATGGGCCGTGGAAGCCGTCAAGAATATGACCGCGTACGAGCTGCACGGACCCGGCGGCGAGGTCAAGTACTATCCCGAAGGCGCGAAGTACAGATCCAAGGACGACATGCTCCGCAAAGAGATGGCCGCCCTGCTGTACTTGGCGATGGCCAAGCTGAAGTTGTCGCAGGACGATGCGGCTGGCGAGACGAAGATCGAGAAGGGTTACTGGGGCTCGCGCGAGGAACCGAGGCTGCCGTTGCAAGGCCTCGTGATCGAGCGGTATGCCGGCAGTACGGACCCTGCAATGACCATCCGGATCCAAGAGGTGCTCCAGCCTGAGCCGGAGGGTTTCCTGACGCAGCGAGCGGACGGCGTGTACAAGCTCGCGAATGTCCCGCTCTTGCACATCGCATCCGATTCGTTAGCGAAGGAGCAGATGGAGCGCATGACGAAGGAATCCAATGATGCGGCCTTTATGCTGGCTAAGCTGGAATTCATCGCGGACACGGCGGACAAGTCCTACGTCGTGAACCTTCCCGAACCAGCCCGCGGCTATGTCTGGAAAGGCTATGGCGCTGCATCGCGAACGGCTAAGATCATTTCCGGCGAGACGAGGATCGATCAAGGCTTCGAGTTGTATCTGGAAACGAGCGGAGGCAGCGGAAGTGTGGGCGAACGGATCATGACGGTCGTGTTCCAAGGCAAACGCGAGGACGGCCTGCCGAACGTGCAGCGCATTCAAGCTTATGCAGTGAACGACCGCTGAGCGTCGTGCTTGCCCAAATGAAACGCACAAAGACCAAGTGAGTCAGCCGGACGGCTGCTTCCCTTGGTCTTTGTGCTGTTTGTGTATGAACCGTTCCCGCAAACGGGCACGTGATTATGCTAGCGATTGCGAAACGTACGAATAAGCGCGAGCACCGCGACGATCAGAGCCGCTACGGCAATTACACGAACAAGCACCAGCATACGCAATCCCTCCGTAAGCAGTTGATAGTAGTACTACGTATTCTGCGACGATGCGTTGCAATATTCATGGACATAGCTGATTTTGGTAGAATGAGAGAGAATAAGTAACGATTGGAGGGATTGTTGGTGAGTAAAATGTTATTCGTCCTGCTCGCGTTGTCGCTCGTGTTCACCGGTGCGCTATCCGCAGGTGCCACGGAGAAGACCAAAACCTACAAAAACTGCACGCAGTTAAACAAGGACTATCCAGGCGGAGTAGCTAAATCTGCAGATACGAAGAATATGGGCGGCAAAACCAAGAAGAAACCGCACGTCTCGAAGGAGCTCTACGAAGCGAACAAGAAGAGCGATCGCGACAAGGACGGCATTGCTTGCGAGAAATAGCAGGAAGATCAACAGTCGGCATCATACCAAACGAACACCATGTTGAGCTTCTCGAGTTCGGAATTGCCGCTTGCGTGAAGAGCAAATGACTCGATATCATGGCGTAGTGGCCCACTCGCCATAACGATCTTTCGTACAAATATTGCTCAATCGCGGTGAAACGATCTGATTTTATGCGATTATTCACTTAATAATTGACAATTGACCGAGACATACGATGATTTTGATCGTTATTTCGTTCACAATGGCTCGAAAAGCCTGTTTTTTGAACAATGGTTGTATGAAATTCCGCGCAAATCTAATCATGAACCTTTCCAACCTATGCGTTCGAATTTCAATGCGCACAAAAACCGCGAAGTGACAACCCCTCGCGGTCTCTAAGCTCTTATGAAATTGATATTGCCAACCCGATTAGCAAGGCTCCGCTGCCGGGTTGCCCGCTTCGGTCGCCGTGCGGAACGACGAGCCGCAGCCGCAGGTCGCGCTGGCGTTCGGATTGTTGATCGTGAAGCCGCCGCCCATGCCGGCTTCCTTGAAGTCGATTTCGAGACCGTTCAAGTAACGCAAGCTGTCCTGATCGACAACGACCTTCAGGCCTTCGACTTGCATCGTCGTATCGGTATCGTGCTGCTCGTCATCGAAGCCCATGCCGTACGAGAAGCCGCTGCATCCGCCTTCCTTCACGCCGAGACGAAGGAATAAGTTCGGGGTCTCTTCTTGTTCCAGCATTTCCTTGATCTTCTCCGCCGCCGATTCGCTGATATGAATCATGGATATCCCTCCTGTCGAAACACGATTCGTAAGACTTACTTATCTATAGTATACCCCAACACCAACAAGCGCTCAAGAGCGGCTGTCCCCTGCTCGACCCCAAGAGATGCCAGCCCTGCGTGAAAGCATGTACGCATGTTTATGTTGCCCCCTCTATTCAGGAGGTTTATAATGAGTACAGTTCTTTATCGCATTGACATATGTTATTTTTTTCACATTTATCTATCGACAATCCAGCCATGCCGGCCATGCCGCACGGATGGATGAAGGAGGACTACCGCTGTGAACATCGTCATACCGACAGAAGACAAGCGCATGCAAGACATCAAAGACAAGGTACGGCAGGGAGAGCGGCTCACCCTTGAAGACGGAGTGTTCCTATATCAATCCGACGACCTGCTGTCGATCGGGCAGATGGCCAATGAAGCCAACCTGCGCAAGAACGGCAAGAAGGTCTACTTCATCGAGAACATGAGCCTTTATTTCACCAACGTATGCGAAGCGCATTGCGCATTCTGCAATTTCCGCAAGGACGAAGGCGAAGAAGGATCCTATACGCTGTCAGGCCAACAGATGATCGACTACGTGGAGCAGCACATCCATCCGGATGTGCGGGAATTCCATATCGTAGGCGGTCATAATCCGCACGTTCCTTTCCAGTATTACGTGGATTCCTTGAAGGCGCTGCGGGATAAATATCCGCAGATTACGCTGAAGGCTTATACGGCTGCCGAGATCGACTTCTTCTCGCGCATCAGCGGAATGTCCTATCGCGAGGTGCTGCAGGAGCTGATCGCGGCTGGGCTGGGATCGCTCACCGGCGGCGGTGCAGAGATTCTATCCGACGAGTACCGGAAGAAGATGAAGGTCGATAAGGCCGATGTCAGTCAGTATCTGGCCGTTCACCGTACGGCTCACGAGCTCGGGCTGAAGACGCATACCACAATGCTCTACGGCTCGATCGAGACGCATCAGCAGCGCATCGAGCACATGATCAAGATCCGCGAGCTGCAGGACGAGACGAACGGCTTCATGGTATTCATTCCGCTGTCGATGCAGCCGATCAGCCCGAAGGCAGGCATCCGCCGCCGCAATTCGGCCTACGAAGATCTGAAGACCATCGCGATAAGCCGACTGATGCTCGATAATTTCCAGCATATCAAAGCTTACTTCATCAACATTGGCACGCAGCTGACGCAAGTTTCGCTCACGATGGGCGCTTCCGACGTGCACGGCACGATCGTGAAGGAAAGAATCAGTCACGCTGCAGGCGCTCTGACGCCGGAGGGCATTACCCGAGAAGACCTCATCTGGCTCATCAAGGGTGCCGGTCGCACGCCGGTGGAGCGGGATACGTTCTATAACGAGGTGCGCACCTTCGAATAGCGCTTGACACATTCAACCAGCAGCAAGCGCATCGAACACGAGTCATGCATAATCGGTCCCGGCGAGCGGGAGCCTATGCATGACTCGTTTCCGTATGCGCCTGCTTCGGAATACTCGGATAAGGTTGTGGACTATGAAACGATTTATCATCTTAGGCGGCGGTTATGCCGGACTTACGATTGCGCAGGAGCTTCTGGATCGTCAGATTCCCGACGACACGATCGTTGTCTTGATTGACCGGATGCCTTATCAAGGCCTCAAGACCGAATATTATGCGCTTGCTGCCGGTACCGTGGCGGACATCGAGCTTCGCAACCCTTATCCGTCCGATCCGAGGCTCGTGCTTACGTACGGCGAAGTCCTGGACGTCGACCTCGGTAACAAGCTCGTCCATCTGGCAGGACAAGATCCGATTTCCTACGAATGGCTGGCGATCGCCCTAGGCTGCACGGATAAGTATCACGGCATTCCCGGTGCCGATATCTACTCGTCCAGCCTGCAGTCGTTCTCGTCGGCGCGGAAGGCTTATCAACGGCTGGGCGACGTGAAGCCATACGGTCAAGTGACGATCGTCGGCGGCGGACTCAGCGGCGTCGAGGTCGCTTCGGAGCTGCGCGAGAGCCGGGCGGATCTTAATATCCGCATCATGGACCGCGGCTCGAGCGTCCTGTCCGGATTCCCCGGCCGTACGCAGCGGTACGTGGCCGACTGGTTCCGCGCGCATGACGTGACCATGCTGAGCGATACTCACGTATCCCGGCTCGAAGAAGGGGCCGTATACAACCGCTCCGAGGCCATAGCCACCGATGTGACGATCTGGACCGCCGGCATTCAGCCTGTCCCGCTCGTGCAGCGGATGGACCTGCCCAAGGACGGTTCCGGCCGCCTGCTCATCGATGCGCACCATCAGCTGCCGGACTACCCCGGCGTCTTCGTCGTCGGCGACTGCGCCAGCCTGCCGTTCTCTCCCAGCGCGCAAGCAGCCGGCGCCCAAGGCAGCCAGGTCGCTGCCGTCATGCAGGCGATCTGGGCCGGCGAGACCCCGCGAGTCGGCAAGATTAAGCTGCGCGGCGTACTGGGCTCCCTCGGCAAAAAAGCCGGCTTCGGCGTGATGGGCCGAACCCCGCTGTACGGCTGGGTGCCCCGCATGCTCAAAACCGGCGTACTATGGAAATCCAAACATCATTTCGGATAGCGGCAGTACTTCGCGATCACAATTAGCCCCTACAGATCGTCTAGCAGACGGTCCAACGCCTGCCGCTCCTCGGCTTGCTCGTCGACGGCTTCCGTTATTTTCTCCTCCAGCGCTTCGGCCGTCTCTGCCGCGACGATCTCGCCGTTCACGAGCACGAACGGGAAGAGGTAGCACTCGCCGCAATTGCCCAGACAGCCGTATTCAATCACTTCATAGTCCGGATTCTGCTCGAGCTTCTTCATGAGCGGCTCGGTTCCGTGATGCGCATTGCTGCAGCAGAATTCTATGATCGGCTTCATCATGCTTGTTCACCTGACCTTTTACTGGGGTCCATTTTCATTTAACCCGCTTTGTACTATAATATAGTTAGAAAGGAGCTGATGGCAATGAGCGAAACAGCACAAAGCGCCATGTACGATGAGGTATTGGACGTTCTCGATAAGCTTCGCCCGTTCCTGCAGCGCGACGGCGGCGACGTTGAACTGGTTGACGTCGAAGACGGTATCGTCAAGCTTCGCCTGATGGGTGCATGCGGCAGCTGCCCGAGCTCGACCATTACGTTGAAGGCCGGCATCGAGCGCGCGCTGCTCGAGGAAGTCGAAGGCGTACAAGAGGTCGTTCAAGTATTCTAACGTGATGCGCATGCATCGTGGAATACATTGAACAGCGAGGGATGAAATAAGAGTCTTGCGGACGAGTGCGTGATGAACGCTCCTCGGACCGCGAGACTCTTTTTTCTTATCGCCCTAATGGCTGATCGTATTCTTGATGGGGTCGAACCCGCCGGTGACATCGAGCAGATTGCCCGTGATGTAATCGGATCGCGGATCGCACAGGAACAGGATCGCGCGCGCCACGTCTTCGCCTGTCCCGGGCCTTCCTCTCGGCGATTCGTCGTCAAGCTCGCTTAATACGTCGTCGATCGACTTCTCCTTGTTCGCGCCGCGAATATCGCCCGGACAAATCATGTTAACCGTAATGCCATGCGCGGCTTCCTCGACTGCCAGCGTCTTCGTGAACGAGACGAGCGCCGTCTTCGATGCGGCATAGACCGCCCGATGCGGCCATGCACGCGATTCCCCGGCATGACCGAAGCCGTAGTGGATGATGCGGCCCCAGCGGCGCTGACGCATGCCCGGCAGCAGGCGATGGTCCAGCAGCATGACGCCGAGCAGATTGCCGCTCACCATGCTCATGATCTCTTCGCGCGTGTAGTCAACGAACAATCTTCGCTCGCGAATGAACGGACCGGCGTTATTGATCAGAATGTCGATACCGCCGAACATGCCTTCCGCTTCGTCGGCCAACCGGTCTACCTGCTCCGGGATCGAGATGTCCGCCTGTATGGCTGCCGCCGGCACGCCTAACGCTTCAATCTCGTCCTTCAAGCGCAGCGCATCCGCTTCGCTATGGACGTAATTCACGACGATCCCGCAGCCCATGCGCGCTAACTGCAGTGCCGTTCTCTTGCCTAAGCCTTTGGCGCTTCCGGTGATCAAGGCCGTTCTGCCCTTCAGCTCCATGTTCCCCTCCCACGATCGATGCTGGTTGCTCTTCATGCCTGCATCTCGAGTATAGCATATCGCGGCAGGTGCGGGCGCTACCCGATCGATGCATTGCTCTGCATCTTCCCTCTGACGTATACGAAGGTCAAGCGAAGCGATTCCGCCACCATCTCGAAGGCGGCATCCAGATCAGCCAGCTGGCCGGCTATATTCTCCAGCTGTGCCTGCTTGCCGTACGCCGCGTTGCTCTGACTCAGGTCGTCGATCAGCTCGACATTCATGTAGTGGATCTCGACGTTTCGGCGCTTGCGCAGATTCGAGAGCGTGGTCTTATGCTTATCCTTAAGCTCCCCCAGCACCATGGACAAGGCCGGATGCAGATGGCGCTGGCGCATGCCCCTTAAGACGGTGAAGTAGGAAAAATGCGGCTTGATCCGTTTCGTCTCGAGCGACAGCGTGTCGTCCAGGAACGTGCCGAGCTTATCCAGAATGGCAAATACGCGAATGAAAGCATTCTTGTCGAAGTAGACGTATCGGTAGTAATCGAGCTTCTCCTCTTCGGTCATAAGCTCCACCGAACGCTTCGTTATGCGCGCCGCATAACCGTGCACAGCATAGCAGCTCTGCTCTAGCTCATCAAGCGAAGCAAGCAGACCCAGCGTCCAGATCTCGTATGTCCGCAGCTTACGGTTCGGATCTTGGCCGGAAGAGATTCTGTCCGTCATCAGCGATACGAATCGCCCCAGCTCTCGATACACTTCTGCGAGCTTGCCTTCCGCCACGCGGGGAGCTTCGCCGAATAATATCCTCAGCAATGCGTCGCCTCCTCTATGTCCGCCTCTGATCGAGTGCGGGATTCTATTGCTTCCGCTCGCGCAGATTCCAGGAACGAATCGTCATGTCGGCCAGGACGCCGAACAATCCGCATATAATGAGGTTATGAATTAAGCTGGTGAAAATAAATAGATTCTCGTTGCCGACGGTTGCGACTAGCAGCGCACCGCTCGCGACTTGGCTCGCCGTAAGAATGAGCGCCCACTTGGATGCCATGGCGATTCCCGTTACGGTACGGCCGCTTCTCCGAATATGGATATACATGCCGATAATCGCGAGGAACAGAATAGCTGCCGCAATGCGATGAATGAACGCAATGCCGGTGGCGCCTTCCAGCGGAGGGACAAGCTCTCCGTTGCAGAGCGGCCAGCCCATGCAGCCGCCTGAGGAATCCGTATGCCTAATGTAGGCGCCTAGATAAATAACGATCAGGCTGAAGGCCCATGTCAGCAAGATGCGCGGGAAGAACGTTCGCGGAACGGTATACGAGACCCGCAGCTTCTCGTCGCCTTTCTCGTTGCGATAAGCCCATACGACCAATAGCAACGTGCACGCAAAAGCGAACAGCGAGATGCCGAAGTGCAGCGCCATGACTTGCTCCGAGGTGGGCCACTTTACGGCCGCCGCGCCCATGAGCGCCTGCACGACAGTAAAGAACAGCGTACCGCCTGCGTACCACATCGGTTCTTGGTAGTTCCGATACCTCTTGTAAGTCACGATGAACGTGAATAGCACCAGCAGCCCGACGATTCCCGTCACAAGCCGATGCGAATATTCGATCGCGGATTCCAGCGTCTTGGCCGGAATGAACTTGCCGTGGCATAACGGCCAATCCGTGCCGCAGCCTTCGCCGGATTCGGTATTCGTCACGAGAGCGCCGGCAAGCAGAACGAGCAGCATGCCTATGCATGTTGCGATCGCTAATAATCGATAACGGCGAGACACCATATTCATCACCACTTTTTCTCTTCATGTTGTACATCCAAGATGCACATGGCTATTCGGCAAGGCTGCTGCCAAGCGCGTCCAGCCAGATTCATTATAGCGATAATAATCGGCAAAATCCATGTTGAAACTGTGACAATGTTCACAAAGTTCTGCAAGCTGTCAAGGGCCGGACAACGCAGACAGAGGCGCCGGCAAGCGGCGCCTCTGTCTGAATCAGGCTGTAAATTGGCAAGCTACTGGTTATTCGGCAGCGCATCCGCTACCTGCAGCGCGCGATCGAGGAACTGTTCGATCTCCTCGCGTGTCTTGCGCAGCTTGCTCACGAATCGCACGAGCTCTTGCCCCTTACGGAACGCGACGAAGCTCGGAATGCCCAGGATGTTCAGCGCAGAGCAGAGATCCGGGAATTCGTCTCGATCCAGCTCCACGAACGCGATACGCCCTTCGTATGCGCGCTCGAGATCGGGCATGAACGGCTCAATGTAATGGCAATCCTTGCACCAGGTCGTCTTGAAGACGGCTACGGTCACTTGCTCGCTGTCGATTGCCGCGCGATACTCTGCCTCTTCTTGCAATTTACGCATGCCGGACACCTCCCTTCCTTACTCAACTTCCCGTTCAATTACCAGTATGCGCTCGTCCTCGAAGAACGTATCCCAGCGAAGCGACCCATCCAGTGCCGTGACCAGATCCCTAGCCGGAACATAGACCGTTCCGTCCTGCATTAACGTCACCGGGAACGACCACCGGACAGCGGTCCCGTCGATCGTCACTTGATCGCTGCCGACCTTCAGTTGAATGGTCGTGCCCGTCGCTAAGTCGATCAGCGTCATTGTCTTCGTGCTGCCGTCGAACGTCAAGTCGGCGCCTAATTCCTCCGCCACGTAACGCAGCGGAACGAGCGTCCGTCCGCTCGGCGTTATGATAGGCGGATTATAGCTGTATTCCGTGAACAGCGTAATCTCCTGCCGATTAAGGTGCAGCTTATTCGTCAGCAGATCATAGATATCGGAATCCTTATCGAAGAACCCAATCATCTCGAATTCTTTCATCGCATCCATCTCATCCAATGTCAGACCGTTCTCCGGCTTCACCGGCGCATCCGGCACGACGCTGCCGTTGACATTCCATTGCTCGGAAGTACCCGAGATCCGAATTCCCTCGATACCGGCCAGCAGCCCCATCATGGACAGATCTTCCGTCTCTTCGGGCATCGTCGGCTTCACGACCAGCTCGAACGCCGACTTCCGTACATCCAGCTTGTTGTCTACGTAGACATCCACCTTAAGAGAAGTGTCTTCGTTGAAAATCATGCCCAGCGACTCCGGAT
Source organism: Bacillota bacterium (assembly GCA_023433615.1). Taxonomy (GTDB): domain Bacteria; phylum Bacillota; class Bacilli; order Paenibacillales; family Paenibacillaceae; genus Paenibacillus_I. The sequence continues at coordinate 26,941 of JAEZCJ010000085.1, forward strand.
CTTCTTCCGCTGCCGCTTCGAGTTCCGCCTTCGCTTCCATCAGCGCATCGATCGCTTCCTTGACGCCCTCGGCTATGGCATCCTCGTCCGATTGGCCGATTCCGAGCACGTCTTCCTCCACCGGTATGCCAAGCGATAGGAACAGCTGATCATGCGACTGGATCCGCTCGATGAGAGCCGTCATCATCTCCGTCAGGCCCGCTTCGTCCGCAATCAGGGCATCGACGTAATCGTTCAGCCACTGCCACAGCTCTTCCCCGTCGATCTCCATATCGATATGCGACAAGAATACATCCTGCCCGCCGACAGACTCTATGCCGGCCGTCACGCTGAGCCGCTCCGGATTCGGCAAGTTGTCGATCACGTAACCGCCGACGTCTTCGATGATCCCCTTGCCAAGCTCCGTCAGCTCGGCTTGAACTTTCTCGTCTGCCATGCCGGAATCCGACATATCTTCGGACAGATACGCCAATTCCGGGAACAGGCTGTTCATGAAGTCCGGCGTCATCTCGAGCACGATCGGCTCCTTCGCGCCTTCCAGCTCGATGATCGTCAGATCGCCGGCCATCTTCACATCGAATCCGATCGCCAGATCGCCGAGCGCAAGATTGCCCGCCATCGAAGCGTTCTGCGCGTCCTTCACCTTAATCGTATCCAGCGTTAGCTTAACGCTCGACAGCAGCTCCAGCATGACTTCCGCCTCGCCGCCATCGGATTCCTCTGCTGCCATCGCTTTGAAATCCTCGTTCACCAGAAGCTCGAATTCCAGCGTCTGTTTGCCCTCCATTGACGTCACTTGCAGCGAATTTTTCAGCACGCGGTTCAAGTCGACGCCGCCGACAGCCTGACAGCCCGCCACGATCACCATCGTTAGCGCAAGCAGCACCGCCAGCCATTTCCCCAAAGCCATTCTCCGAATCACAATACAAAACTCCCCTCATGCATGGTTCCAGCTAACGCTAGTTTACCATGATTTGGGGAGTGCGACAGTAACGCCCACTACAATTTAACAAGTCTTTAGCCGGCTGTGATCACGAAGTAGCTCGCTGACGACCAGTCCGGTTAATGAGCGCGTCGGCGCAGGCGCAGGAGGCGCCCGAACAGCTTGCGCAGCGGCCCTGGGAAAGAATCCGCATCCTGCTTCGTCACGACGCCGAGCAGCACGAGAAGAATCAGGTATACGAACCCGATTACGATTCCGGCCGCAGCCGCGGTCAAGAAACTCGCAAGCTTCAGAGGCAGCCCGTCCAAGAGCAGCAGCCCTGCGCTGTCCACGCCCCAGCCGACCAATGCGGTAACCGCGATCACGATCAGATATGGACGCCATTTCGCGCCTAATATCTGCAGCTTTCTCACTTTGCGGATCGAGGCAAAATTAAGCAGCGTAATGTACAGGTAGCTGATCGTCGAAGCGATGATGAGGCCGTACACGCCGAGCAGCGGCCCCAGCGCCCAGCTAAGGGCGAACTTTAAGATCATGCCTGTCACCGTATGATACATCGCTT
>JAEZCJ010000045.1 GCA_023433615.1 Bacillota bacterium
TCATTAATGAGCGCGGCGGCGCAGGCGCAAGAGCCGGCCGAACAGCTTGCGCAGCGGCCCCGGGAAAGAATCCGCATCCTGTTTCGTCACGACGCCGAGCAGCACGAGAAGAATCAGGTATACGATCCCGATTACGATCCCTGCCGCAGCCGCGGTCAAGAAGCTCGCAAGCTTAAGAGGCAGCCCGTCCAAGAGCAGCAGCCCTGCGCTGTCCACGCCCCAGCCGACCAATGCGGTTACCGCGATCGCGATCAGGTATGGACGCCATTTCGCGCCTAGTATCTGCAGCTTTCTCACTTTACGGATCGAGGCGAAATTCAGCAGCGTAATATACAGGAAGCTGATCGTAGAAGCGATGATGAGGCCGTACACGCCGAGCAGCGGCCCCAGCGCCCAGCTAAGGGCGAACTTTAAGATCATGCCTGTCACCGTATGATACATCGCTTGACGCGGTTTGCCGAGTCCGAACAGAATCGAGTTCGTCGTCATCATCGTAATCTGCAGAATCGTGCCGGCCGTCAAGGCGGCCACGACGCCTGCCCCGCCCGGCGTATAGATCAGGCTCGTGATGGAGGGGGCCGCTACCGTCATCGCGACGGCAGCCGGTACGCCGGTATAGAGGACAATCCGCATGACGAGCGAGATCTGCCGCTCCACCTCCAGCATGTTCCGCTTGGCATACGCAGTCGAGATGACCGGGATGATCGATTGGCTGAGCGCAACGGCCAGAATGACCGGGATGCCGGCAATCGGCTGCGCCTTCATGCCAAGCGCCGATAGAGCGGCATCGATTGCCTCCTGGCTGCTGTAGAACGCCTTCGTCATCGGGTAGAACAGATTCGTATCGATCGTATAGAAGAATTGAACCGTCATCGCGGTCAGTACGATCGGCACCGACATGCGGAAAATCTCGCGGTAGATGTCGCGCAGCCTGCTCTTCCTCTTCTGGCCCCGCTGCGTGCGAGCGCCGGTATAGGAATAGCTTCGGGATCGCGCCGCTTCATCCGCCTTCTTCAGCTTGTAAGCATACCCTAGCATGACGAGGAACGCCCCGATGCTGCCGAACACGCTGCCATACACGGCGCCTGCGGACACCCATTCGTCGCTATAGCCCCACTGCAGCAGCACGAGGGCAATGCCGACGCCCGCAACGACTCGCAGAATCTGCTCGATGATCTGCGAGACGCCGCCGGCCGTCATGAATTGCCTGCCCTGGAAATAGCCGCGCATCATCGCGATGACAGGGAATAGCAGCAGCGTCGGCGCAACCGCTCGGATCGATTGGGCAGCGCCGGGATTATGGCTGATATGCGTCGCGATGAACGGCGCGAACAGATAGAGCAGCCCTGCGATCAGCACCCCCGCAACGATGCCGAAATACAGCGATGCCCGATAGATTTCCTCGGCCTCGCCGATGCGCCCCTGCGCATACCGTTCCGATACCATCTTGCTGATCGTGCTCGGTAAGCCGCCCGTCGCGATGACTAACAGCAGAAGATAAATATTGTTAGCGGCGGAGAAATAGCCGTCGCCTGCTTCCGTCAACATATAATCCAGCGGCACGCGCTGGAAGATGCCGAGGAATCGGGCCACCAGCGCCGCCGCCGCTAAGATGATCGTGCCTTTAATGAGAGAATCCTTTTTCAAGCTCACTTGTTCGTCCGTCCGCCTCTCCAGCTCTACCCTTTAATCGGCTCCAATGGCTTATGATTGCCCCGTACCGGCTGCGCTGCTCGCGTAGGAGCGGCCCATCGGACGCCATTCTTGATCACCTGCAGCACCTGCGGGTTGTAGTATGTCGGGAATGTCTCGTGGCCTGGCCGGAAGTAGAATATTTTGCCCTGTCCCCGGAAGAACGTGCAGCCGCTGCGGAACACCTCTCCGCCTTCGAACCAGCTGACGAAGATCAATTCGTCCGGTGCCGGGATGTCGAAATGCTCGCCGTACATCTCTTCATGGTCCAGCGTAATGTACTCCGGAAGCCCTGCCGCGATCGGATGCGCCGGGTTCACGGTCCAGATGCGCTCCTTCTCGTTCGCCTCGCGCCACTTCAGATCGCAGGACGTACCCATGAGCTTCTTGAATATTTTCGAAAAATGGCCCGAATGCAGCACGATCAGCCCCATGCCCTCCAGCACGCGCTGCTGCACGCGGTCGACGATCCGATCCTCTACCTTGTCGTGGCCCATATGCCCCCACCAGATCAGGACATCCGTCTCGCTTAGCACCTGCTCGGACAAGCCGTGCTCCGGCTCCTCGAGCGTTGCGGTACGGACCGTCACGTCATCGCTCGCGATGCCCTTGGCGAGCGCTTGATGAATGCCGTCCGGATAGACCTTCGTCACTTCCTCGTGAACTTTCTCGTGCAGATATTCATTCCATACCGTTACGCGTACCATGCAGCGATCTCTCCTTCATGTCAATTTAGATGATAAGCCACAGCACGAACAGAATGATCATCGCCGCTTGCAGCACGACCTTGACGACGACGCTGGTGAACAATCCGATGAGCGACCCCCAGCCGACCTTAAGCGCCTTCTCCGCATTCGCGCCTGCCAAGAGCTCGCCGATGACCGCGCCTGCGAACGGGCCGATGACGAGGCCGAAGGCCGGGATCACGAACGGTCCGGCAATAATGCCGATCGTGCTCCCGACCACGGATGCCCGCGATCCGCCGTACCGTTTGACCCCCCACGCGTTCACCGCATAGTCGGCCAGAATCAGCACCGCCAATATTAAGGTTTGTATTGTCCAGAAGAACCATCCGAACGGCTCGAACGAAATCATGAAGCCATAGACGAAGAATGCCGCATAGATCGCAAGCACGCCTGGGAGAATCGGGTATACGGCGCCTGCCATGCCGACGACGAACAGCACGACGATCAATATCCACGCAATGATCTCCAGCATCGGTCGGTCACCCTTTCAAGACCATCTCGCGAATCGCTCGCGCGACGCCGTGGTCCTCATTCGTATCGGTCACATAGTCCGCCTCTGCCTTCACGACATCCTGCGCATTGCCCATCGCGACGCCGAGGCCGGCCTCCCGGATCATGGTCATGTCGTTCAAGCTGTCGCCCATCGCGACCACTTGCGACATGTCGACGCCGAGCAAGGCGCACACCTCTCGCAGTCCAGACGCCTTCGAGATGCCTTGCGGGTTCAGTTCGATATTGGCCGGCGAGGAGTTCGACATCTCCAGGATGCCCCAGCTCTCGACCGTGCGCCGAATGTCGGCGAGCAGCGGCGGGTTCTCGGAATAGTAGCCGAACTTCAGCCATTGCTTGGCGTCATACGGGACATCGTCTCCGATCCAGCGCTCGCGGTTGTATATGCCGTCCACGGCGTAGGCCCAGAACCAGACATCGGATTCTAGCGCCAGCTCGTGAAGACGCTCGATCATGCCGGGGTCCATCAATGTCCGCTTATGCAGGTTGTACGGGCTGTGCCAGATCTCGCTGCCGTTCACGTTGACCATCGGGACGTCCATGAGTCCCAACTGCTCAGCGTATGGCAATGCGCTCTGGAAGCCTCGGCCGGTCGCGAAAATCACGGTTATGCCGGCAGCCTGCGCCTTGCGGATCCATTCGATGTTCGTCTTGCTGATCTCTTGCCTGTCGTTCAATAGCGTTCCGTCCATGTCCAAGGCGATTAGTCGATAATGTACCATGCACGCCTCCTTTCGATGTCATTGCCATTTTAGCATAACTTGGGCACAGTTGTGAAAACTGCGGGTTGGCGATATCACTCCTGCATGTTGGCTTGCGGACGTCAAGCAGCAAGAAGCCTCGCCGGCTGGATGCTTGGCGAGGCTTCGATTCACGGTTTCGTATGGGAGGCGGCTCATGCGGCCGCATGCTCGATGGCCGCACGCCGGCGGCGAATGTAGCGCGGCAGCATGCCTTGCGACGGCGAGAACAGGAACGTCAGCACGAACAGCGCAAGCGCGACGGTGACCATGGAGCCTGCGATCGAGGCGTCCAGCAGGACGGCCATATAGTAGCCGAGCACCGTGCTCGCGACGCCGACTGCCACGCTGAGGCCGATCATGACGCCGAGCCGTTCGGTGAGCAGATACGCCGTCGATGCCGGAATGACCAGCATGCCGACGACGAGGATCGCGCCGACGCTCTCGAAGGAGCTGACCGTCGCCATCGACACCATGCCCATAAGCAGGTAGTGGAACAGCGCCACGGGAATGCCGACGGCCGCCGCGAGCGCAGGATCGAAGGCGCATAGCTTGAATTGCTTGTAGAACAGCGACACGACCGCGATAACGATGAAGAGCGTGAAGCCGAGCAGCCATACCGCCTTCGGAACGGCATCGATGCCGAATAGCGTAATCGTGTTCCAATGCACGTAGGCGATCTCGCCGTAGAGCACGCAGTCCAGGTCCAGATCGACCTGGCGGGCATTCATGCTGACGAGCACGACGCCGACCGCGAACAGCGCCGTGAACACGACGCCGATCGATGCGTCCGACTGCACGCCGCTCTGATGGAACCACTGGATAAGGAACACCGTTACGAGGCCCAGCACCGACGCGCCCAGCAGCATGATCAACGAATCGCGCGTTCCGCTCACGAGGAAGGCGATGACGATGCCCGGCAGCACCGAGTGGCTGATCGCGTCGCCGATAAGCGCCATGCGCCGCAGGACGAGGAAGGCGCCGAGAACCGCGCAGCAAGCCGCGACAAGCGAGCCGGTCAGCAGAATCCAGAAGTCGATCATAACGTGGCACCTTCCTTCACTGAAGCATGACTCTTTTGAAGCTGCTGCTGTTGCTGCTGTCTCGATTCTGCCATCTCGCGCTTAACCTCCGCCTTCGCTTTGCGGTGGATCAGCTTCTTCGCCAGCAATCCCTTGCGCGGACCGAACAATAGCGAGAAGACGAACACGAGCGTAGCGGACAGGACGCTGAGCGGACCGGTCGGCATATTGTCGACCGATGCGCTGATTAGAGTGCCGACAGCGCCGCTCAGTGCGCCGAACAGGCCGGCCAGCACGACCATCCAGCCGAGCCGGTCCGTCCAGTAGCGGGCCGACACGGCCGGCGTAATCAGCAACGCGGCTACGAGTACGACGCCTACCGCTTGGATGCCGATGACGACCGACACGACCATGAAGAACATAATCAAGTGATCCAGCATCACGACCGGATATCCCAATCCCTTGGCGAAGCCCGGATCGAACGAGACGAGCTTGAATTCCTTGAACAGCGCGGTACAGCCTAGAATGAGCAGGCTGCATACGATCAGCATCGTCGTGACATCCGAGCCGATCAACGAAGCGGCCTGACCGAACAAGAATTTATCGAGTCCGCTCTGGTTGCCGTTGCCGCTGTGCTGAATCTGCGTCAGGAGCACGATCCCGATGCCGAAGAATCCGGACAGCACGATCCCCATGGCCGCATCGGACTTCAGCTTCGAATGGCGCGTAATCCAGCTGATGCCGAACGTCGCCACGACCCCGGCAATGCCGGCGCCGATCAGGAAGCCGAGAATCGACTTCGTGCCCGTCAGCATGAAGGCGATGCAGATGCCCGGAAGCGCCGCATGCGCCAGCGTATCGCCCATCAAGCTCTGCTTGCGCAGGTAAGCGAAGGTCCCGATGAGGCCGCTGCTCAAGCCGAGCAGCATGCAGCCGAGCAGAATCCACTGCGTATTCGGGTCACGTAAGATAGCGAGCAGGTCTGTCATCTTATGCTCACCTGCTCTCTACCGGCTGATGCTCGGCCGGATCGTTCTCCAGCCGATCCAGGAATCCGAGACGACCGCCGTACGTCCGCTGCAGCTGCTCGCGCGTGAATGTCGCGTCAGTCGGACCGAAAGCTTGCAGCGTCACATTGAGCAGCAGCACGGTGTCGTAGTATTCCCGCACCGTTGCCAGATCGTGATGCACGACGATGACGGTTCTGCCTAACCGCTTCAATTCCTGCAGTAAGGTGACAATTGCCTTCTCCGTCGCGGCATCCACCCCTGCGAACGGCTCATCCATGAAGTAGAGCAATGCATCCTGCGCCAATGCCCGCGCGAGGAAGACGCGCTGCTGCTGGCCGCCGGACAGCTGGCTAATTTGACGCGCTGCGAAATCCGCCATCCCTACCTTCGCCAAACATTCGAGCGCGATCCGCTTATCTGCGGCTCCCGGCCTTCTGAACCACCCGAGCCTGCCGTAGCGCCCCATGAGCACGACGTCCAGCGCATTCGTCGGGAAATCCCAGTCGACGGATTCCCGCTGCGGCACATAACCCACCAGCTTGCGGTTCTCGTTGTACGGCTTGCCGAATACGCGCACTTCGCCGGACAGGCGCGGAATCAGGCCGAGAATCGCCTTGATCAGCGTGGACTTGCCTGCGCCGTTAGGACCAATGATGCCGACCAGCTGCCCTTCGCCGACGCTGAACGAGACATCCTGCAGCACGGGCTTTTTCTGATAAGCGGCACTGATGCCCGTCACTTCCAGCGGCAGCTGCGATTGATCTCCCATGATCTTCACCTTCTCTTTCACTGCACTCGGCAGTCGGATTACTTCAACGCATTCGCGATTGTATCCACATTATGCCGGACCATGCCGATGTAAGTACCTTCCGGAGTACCTTCTTCGCCCATCGCGTCGGAGAACAGCTCCCCGCCGATCGCCACCTCGTGGCCGAGCTTCGACGCTCCCTCAATGACGGCTTCGATCGAACGTTTCGGCACGCTGGATTCGATGAATACGGCTTTGATTTCGTTCTCGACCAGGAAGTCCCTCAGCGCAGAAACATCCCTGGAGCCGTATTCGGATGCCGTGCTGATACCCTGCAGCCCCATCACCTCTATGCCGTAGGCCTTGCCGAAATAGCCAAACGCATCATGCGCCGTCACGAGCACGCGTCCGGCTTCCGGAATCTCGGCCATCCGCTCAGTCGCGTATTGATCGAGCTCCTGAAGCTCTCCGATATAAGCGGCAGCCTGAGCCTCATAGTCCGCGCTGTTGGCTTCGTCGTGTTCGATTAGCGTATCGCGGACGACTTCCGCGACGATGATCCAATGCTCGACATCGAACCAGACATGCGGATCGAGCGCTGCGTTGCCTTGCTGGTCCGCCGTGATGAGCCGATCCTCCGGGATCGCCTCGGCGACGGCCACGGTCGGCTTGCGGTCGGACAGCTTCTCCATCATCTCCGCCATCGTGCCCTCGAGATGCAGCCCGTTATAGAAGACGATCTCCGCATCGTCCAATCGCCGAATGTCGCCTTGCGAAGCCTTGTAGAGATGAGGGTCCGTTCCCGGCCCCATCAAGCCCGTTACGTCCACGTGCTCGCCGCCGACCTCGCGGACGACATCGGCGATCATGCCGGTCGTGGCGGTCACTTTCAGCTTGCTGTCTGCCGCGCTGTCTTGCTTCCCGTTGCTCGCCTGCCCGCATGCGCTTATGACGAGGGCCGCTACTACTAGGAACAGCATCGTCATCAGCCATCGCTGGAAAGCCGACCGTTTGGCGGACCTTGTTGGTTTTTTCATGAATTCTCACCATCCCGATTGTGTTGTGCTGGTGAACAAGTATTTCCCCAGCGCCTTTTTGTTTTCATTATACAATAAAGTTTCCCATGTACAACATTTATTTTGCAAGCGGTTTGCTCTTACCGTATGCATGGGCGCGGATAGAGGTGCGTATTGGCTGGCATGAAGTTGTGGGATCGCTGCGCGGCTGGGCCTTGGGCTGCGGTTGGCGGTGTGGTTTGCGCCGGAGATGCGGTGGACAATGACAGGCGATGCGGTGCGCGATACGGGGGGGGTGAGGAGAGCGCTGGGCGAGTCAGGCTAGTTCTGGCACAGTAAAGAGACCCAGGGTCCGCGCCTTTAGGCACGGACCCTGGGTCTCTATCTCGTATCGCATTTCATCCAGGAGGGCACACAATGACATGCTGGGGTCCTCGCGGCCCCATTCTGCAATCGAGTGCGGTTTTCCGCCTTCGTTTCGCCATTCGTCTGACGTTCCTGCTATCGAGTGCGGTTTTCCGCCTTCGTTTCGCCATTCGTCCGACGTTACTGCTATCGAGTGCGGTTTTCCGCCTTCGTTTCGCCATTCGTCCGACGTTACTGCTATCG
>JAEZCJ010000071.1 GCA_023433615.1 Bacillota bacterium
GCGCGAGCCGGGCGGCCCGCACCAGCAGCTGCCGCACGTTGCGCGTCAGCCCGTCGGGGTCGCGCGCCGGGTCCGGACGCAGCTCGGCAATCGGGCGGATGACCCGCCCGCCCGTGCGCAGCGCGTCGCTGCCTGCCGCGCCATGCACCGGAAAATACCGGTCGGCCGAGACGATCCGGCCGTCGCCGCCCAGCATGACGAACTCGGGATCCGCTCCGATCAGCAGCCCGGCGCCCGTCCCTGTCCATGTCCCAGTCCCCTGACCGAGCCCCTGAAGCGCCCCTTTACCGTTTGCATCCCAATGCGTGCCCGGGCTCCCCGATTCCGACACTTCCTCCCGCACGCGCCGATGCTCCGCGAACGCCTCGCGGAATCGCTGCCAGGCCGCAAGCCACAGCGGCTCATCGCCGCTCCCGGGCTCCAGCGATACCCCCGACACTGCGACTGCGCCCGCGTCATCGGCCGTCAGCCGCACCGTCGCGTAATCCAATCCGAGCGCGTAGACGGCCTTAACCGCGGCGGCGGACAAGCGCCGGAAGAGCGGATGCCTGCCGTCCCAGTCCGCTGGCAGGCGCATGCTCGCGCTATCGATTCGCTGGACCGCCAACGCCTCCAAATGGAAGACCGGCACCGCGTAATGCCGCAGCCCTGCCGCAGACGTGGACGCGGCTGCCCCGCTCCCGCCGGCCGGAAGCACCCCCGCATCGATTCCATACCCGAAAGTAGGGGCGGTTCTAAGACCCGCCCAGCGCAGGCGCCGCAGGGCCGCCGCCGCGCCGCCATCCGCGCCGCCGAGCGCGGCGGCTTCGCCGTTCAAGCGCCAGCACCAGCCGCTGCCCAGGGCGGCTTCATTCGCGCGCCGCGCGCCTGCTTCCAGCACGGCATCGCGCGCATCCGGCCGTCCGTCCGCGCCGACCAGCGGCAGCCGCGCGCGCCGCGCCAGCGCCAGCCACGCCTTACCGCCGTCCGCCGCCATCCACAACTTGCCCGCCATGAACTCCACCCCCTGCATTTTCGATCCGATCGGGTGTCGCAGCCTGCGCTGCAATATTTCCGCTGCCGCAACAAAAAAGAGGGCTCTCGCCCTCGATAATTGCACCGCTGCCGCATACACTGCTATCAACGAACGGCATTGCAGATCGCCGGCGCCGCCTACGCCGGCTGCCCTACTCCCTTACAGCTCGTCGCTGAGCAGATCCGGATCGAGATCCTCGTAATCGCCGTCCTCGAAGCCGTCGTAATCCTTGCCGTCGTGGTCGCACCCGCCCGGGCATACCGCGACGCATACCTTCGTCTCGGCGATCATCTCCACCGCGAACTCGCGCTCGACGCGAACGACCACGCCCGTGCCGCTCGCCGATATGTTCGCTTCGACGCAGTTCGGATCCTGCGTTGCTTCCGCGGATACTTCCTCCGTGGCAGCCCTATGTTTGGGATCGAGGTAGGAGAGTCCGACGTTCTCGACGTAGTGCACCGTTTCTTTGGCTACGTCCGTTTCGGAATTGCGGTTGTAGGAATACCAGATGTTGATATCGTAAGTACCGATGACCTCGATGCCGTCGCCTGATCGGACTGCTTCATACTGATGGTTGATGATCCATGCGCCCAGTATGCTCGTCGGGTGATGAGGCGGCGTAACGGTATGGTTTGCGGTGGAGAACTTACGACCTTTTCCGCAGACAGCTTTCGTTATGATCTCTCTGCACTGAAGCTGTTTATCTGCAATTGCCATGTATTTAACCTCCTCCATACAATCATTCACTTAAAGTGTATGCAGGACATTCGTCTAGGGTGACTGTTTCTTTTATTTTATTTCATCGCCGTTTGGAAGCTTCTTTTTCTTCCATTTTTTCGCCAGCATGAGGTACCGCTCCAGTTCCCTGCAGAGCTGCAGAAGAGCCGCGCGCACTTCGAATTCCTCGCGCGTCTCGGGCAGCGCCATCGCGCGGAACTGTCTCTCGGCCTCTTGCAGTCTCCGTTCTCCGTTGCCCGTATATACGTCCGACTTGATATCTTCGGAGAGATGCTCGAACAGTTCGGCCACCGTCTCGCCTTGCGGCAGCTTTTCATAGATGAAAGCGATCATCTCGGTCATGCGCTGGACAAGCTCGAATTGCAGCCCGCGCATCGCGAAGTAGGTGTCCCAATACGCTTGATGCCGCCACATCCGGTTCTCGCGGCTCATCCCGGCGTACCGCGTGCCTTCCTTAATCGCGCGTTCGATCGCGAGCAGCTGCTCGCCGCTCCATATATGGCTCGGATCGCGAAGCGTCTCCGCCAGTTCGTGAAAAATCGCCGCGAACCATAGTTCCGTCTCCTGCCGCAGCTGCTCCAGCTTCCGATCCTCCCGCGGCATATAGATGAAATTCACCAGCGTCGCCCAGCCCAAGCCTGTCAGCAGCAGCAGCGTCTCGTTCAGAATCAGTTCCCCGGTAATGACGCCGCTCCCGAACAGATGGAACACGATGACGGAACTCGTCACGATGCCGTCCTTGAGCTGCAGCCGCGCCAACACCGGAAAGGTGAGCAAGATGTACAGCGACAGCACCCAGATTTCGAAGCCGAACGCGCAGAAGACCGCCGATGCGAAGACCAGCCCGAGCATCGATGCCAGGAAACGGGCCGCGACGCTGCGCAGCCCCTTCATGCGCGTCGTCTCGACGCCCAGAATCGCGAGCAGACCAGCCGACAGCGGCTGGTCCAGTCCGATCCAATAGGCGGTATAGATCGCCAGAAGCGCGGCGATGGCTGTTTTGACGACGCGAATGCCCACGAGATGCCGTCTTCCTTCCGGTGGAAAATGTTACCCCTATCCTACCGTTCGAGCCACCCTGCGGTCAATCGCGTTTCGAGAATCGTAACAAGCTGATACATGATGACCGCGACCAGCGCAATGACGAGCAAGCTCGCCAGCACCAGCGTGAAGTTGAATACCTGAAAGCCGTAGATGATCAGATAGCCGAGCCCTTGCTTCGCCGTGAGGAATTCCCCGACGATGACGCCGACCCATGCCAGACCGACGTTCACCTTCAAAGCCGAGACGATCACCGGGAAGGACGCGGGAAGAATGGCCATGCGGAACACCTGTCCCTTGGTGCCGCCGAACAACCGGATGACCTTCACGTAGTTCGCGTCGATCTCGCGGAAGCGGCTATAGATCGTGAGCGTCGTAATGATGACCGTGATGGACAGCGCCATCGCAATGATGGATAGGTAGCCTGGTCCGAGGCCTACGATGAAGATCGGCCCGAGCGCGACCTTCGGCATGCTGTTCAGCACGACGAGATATGGATCCGCTGCGCGCGACAGGAACGGGAACCACCATAGCAGCGCCGCGATCATCGCCCCGAGCAGCGTGCCGAGCAAGAATCCGCCGACCGTCTCGGCTACCGTCGTGCCGACGTGCGGGAGAAGCGTGCCGTCCATCAGCATCTTGCGCAGCAAGTCGACCATCTTGCTCGGGTAGCTGAACAGCAGCACATCGATCCAGCCCAGCCTGCCCGCCGTCTCCCACAGCGCGATGAATGCGAGCAGTACGGCCCCTTGGACGATACGGACGCCGGCCGTCACGCGCCTGCTGCGGCGCGCGTATTCCCGTTCCAGACCGCTCATCCAACTCCGCTTGTCGTCAGCCATCCGCTCCGCCCCCTTTCCGTTCGTCGATAAGCGCCCAGAGCTGTTCGAACAAGTCATTGAAGCCCTGCTGTTTGCGGGCTGCTGTCGGTCGCGCCGCCCGAATCGCTTCCGGGACTTCGAAGACGGTGTGGATGCGGCCGGGGGACGCGCCGAGCACGACGATCCGGTCGCTCATGGCCGCAGCTTCCGCCAAGTCGTGCGTGACGAGCACGGCCGTCTTGTCATGCCGCCGCAGCGTCTCCCAGACGAGATCCTCCAGCTGCAGCTTAATATGCATGTCGAGCGCGGAGAACGGCTCGTCGAGCAGCAGCACATCCGGCTCCGTCGCCAGCGTCCTGACCAGAGCGGCCCGCTGGCGCATGCCGCCGGACAACTCGTGCGGATAACGCCCTGCCGTGCCCGCAAGTCCGAGCTCCTCCAGCAGAGCTTCAGCGCGCCTTGCTGCTGAAGCCGTCCGGTTCCCCGCGATCTCGTAGCCGATCAGCGCATTGTCCAGAATGGTCCGCCATGGGAACAGGTAATCCTGCTGCAGCATGTAGCCGATGCGCGAGGTCGGACCATTCACGGGCTTGGTGCCCAGGAGCACGCTTCCTTTCGAGGGCGGGAAGAGACCGGCCAGCAGGCTGAGCAGCGTCGTCTTGCCGCAGCCGCTGGGCCCGACCAGACTGACGAACTCGCCGTCCGAGACGACCAGACTGATATCCTCGACTGCCAGCCGCGCGCCTTGCTTTCCTACATAAGCATGCGACACGTCCTTCAGTTGCAGCATCGTCCCCATCGTGCATCCCTCCTTATCGTCACTGGTACGTCGGGCCGGACGGTTAATCGCCTAGCGAATCGCTTGCTCCGCGAACGAATTGTCGACGATCGCCCCGTATGGCGTCCGCTCGGGCAGTTCGCCGGCCGATTCCATGACGTCCAGCAGATTATTCCATTCTGCTTCGTCCACGACCGGACTGGTCGCGTACGAGCCTTGCTCCTTATAACGCTTGATGACGTTCACGACAATGGCCTTATCCGTCTCCGGAAAATAAGTCAGCACCGCATCCGCGATCTCCTCCGGCGAGTGCTCATTTACCCACTGCTGCGCCTTGACGATCGCGTTCGTAAAGCGCTGCACGGCGTCCTCGTTCTTGCCGATGTAGCTCTTCTTCGCCATGAATACCGTATAAGGCAGCTGTCCGCTCTCCACGCCGAACGATGCGATGACATGACCTTTGCCTTCCTGCTCGAAGATCGATGCCTGAGGCTCGAATAACTGCACGTATTCACCCGTACCTGAAGCGAATGCCGCCGCGATGTTCGCAAAGTCGACGTTCTGGATCAGCTCCAGATCGGCATGCGGGTCGATGCCATGCTTCTTGAGCGTGAATTCTCCCGCCATTTGCGGCATGCCTCCCTTGCGCTGGCCGAGGAACACGCTGCCCTTCAGGTCATTCCAATCGAATGCTGCCGGCTTCTCCCTGGCGACCAGGAACGTGCCGTCCGTCTGGGTCAGCTGGGCGAAGTTGATGACCGGATCCTCTGCCCCTTGCTGGTACACGTAGATCGACGTCTCCGACCCGACCAGCGCGACATCGATGCCGCCGGACAGCAAGGCCGTCATCGTCTTGTCGCCGCCAGCCGTCGTCTGCAGTTCGACGTCAAGCCCTTCCTCCTCGAACATCCCCTGTGTAAGCGCGACATACTGCGGCGCATAGAATACCGAGCGCGTTACCTCTCCTACGCGAATCTTCGTCTTGCTATCGTTTCCGCTGCCTCCGCATCCGGCCAGCAGCGCGACGACCATCGCGCACGCCAGCAAGCATGCTGCCGCCCTGCTTCTCCTCATGAGCTACCGCCTCCAATAACGTTGTTATTCAGCCTATGCGGAACTGGGCGCATCGGTGAGAGCCGGCTGCATGAATGGAATGAAATGGAATAGATTTCGGCGCGCGAAGGGTTCGACGGAAGGTGCGCCGCCTCATCCATCTCCCCTGCCGCGCGCATGCAAAAACCCGGCCGCAAGCAGCAGGCTGCTCACGGTCGGGCTGCACATTTTACAGCTTATAGATATCCTTGTACTTCGTCTCGAGGTAAGACACCAGATGAGCCGGATCCAGCGGCTTGCCCGTCACTCGGCGGATAATCTCGGACGGCGTCTCCAGCTTGCCGTACTTGTACACTTGCTCGGTCAGCCAGGCCTTGATCGGCAGCAGATTGCCTTGCTTCACCTGCTCCCACATGTCCGGCATCGCCTGCTCCATCTTGTCCGCGAACTGGGCCGCGTACATGTTGCCGAGCGAGTAGGACGGGAAGTAGCCGAAGGCGCCGCCCGACCAATGCACGTCTTGCAGCACGCCCTCCGCATTGTTTTTCGGCTCAATGCCGAGATACTCCTTGTACTTGGCGTTCCAGATTTCCGGCAGGTCCGCTGCCTTGGCGCCGCCGTTGAAGATCATCTTCTCGATCTCGTAGCGGATAATAATATGGAGGTTATAGGTCAGCTCATCGGCCTCGATCCGGATCAGCGACGGTTCGACGACGTTGATCGCTCTATAGAATTGCTCCACGTCAACGTCCAGCTGTCCAGGGAACAGCTTCTGCAGATCGCCGAAGTATCGGCCCCAGAACGGCTTGCTGCGTCCGATGACATTTTCCCAGAAACGGGATTGCGACTCATGGATGCCCATGGACGTGCCGGTGCATAGCGATGTGCCCAGCAGCTCCTGCATAATGTTCTGCTCGTAGAGCGCATGCCCGCCTTCGTGAATCGTACCGAAGAGCGCGCTGGTCACGTCATTCGGCAGGTATCGCGTCGTGATGCGGACATCGCCCGGCGTCAGCCCGGTAGCGAACGGATGCACGCTCTCGTCCAGCCGGCCGGCCTCGAAATCGTAGCCCATCTGCTCCAATATGAACAAGCTGAACGCTTTCTGCTGCTCCTTGGGATACGTCTGCCCGAGGAAGGAGCGATCCGGCTGGTGGGGCGATGAGGCGATCGCGGCCGCAAGCGGCACGAGCTTCTCGCGGAGGCCCCCGAACACGCGGTCGAGCTCCGCGGTCGTCATATCCGGTTCATACATATCGAGCAGCGTATCGTACCGCGTCGCCTTCGCGCCCCACAGGTCGATGAAACGGTTCGTATAATCGATGATACGCTCCAGGTACGGCTGGAAGCCGGCATAGTCGTTGCGCTCCTTCGCTTCCTCCCAGAACGATTCGGCCTGCGAAGTCAGCACGACGTACTCCTGGTACAGCTCCGGCGGGATGCGGCGGTTGCGGTCGTAATCCTTCTTCGTCTCCGTCACGAGCCTCCGGTCAATGTCCGTGAGCTCAGCCAGCATCCCGCTCTCTCCCAGCCGCTCCAGCAGCTCGCCCATCTCATCGGATGTCGAGAGCTTGAACGATTCCGCCGAGAGCATGCCGATCGCCTCGGAGCGGGCTTCCACTCCTTTGCGCGGTGCGCCGGTCCTCAGATCCCAATAGACGACGCCAAGTATTTCGTCATAACTCTTGATCTTCTTGACGCGATCCCTGAATGTTTGAAGCGCTTCCTTAACATCCATCCGATTTCCACCTTTCTCCATGCGATTGCCTTCCTCTTGATCATACTTTTTACTAATCGTATAATCAAATTCGACCCTAAGACGACTCGGATGCGTCAGCATGATAGAGACACGGGATACGAGAACTGGAGAGGAGCTGGAAGCGGTGAGAATCGATTTTACGCCGGCAGCCGCAGCGCGCGTCGAAGCGGCGCTGCCTGGAGGCCATGTGAAGCTGAAGCTGCTATACGACACCGAAGGCTGCGGATGCGTGATGAGCGGCGTGCCCACATTGCTGTCGATCATGGAGCCGGAGGACGGCGACGAACGCGCGGAGGGCGGACCGATCGAGGTTTGGTTCCAGAAGCGGTACGAAGTATTTTTCGAGGATGCCCTCAAGGTCGATGCGAAGGAAGGCAGCCTGGACTTCGTCCTGAAGAGCGATAATCAGATCTATACGACCAACCTGCGCTTGCAGCGCGCGTTATGATCGGGCCATGTCTTCTATTAAGAAGGAGTGAAACAGAGTGAACAATATCGAGACGATCCTGTCCTACAATCGGGAATTCGTGGACAACAAGGAGTACGAGGCGTACTTGACGGACCGGTTTCCCGATCGCAAAATGGTCGTCGTCACCTGCATGGATACGCGCCTGACCGAGCTGCTCCCCAAGGCGATGAACCTGCGCAACGGCGACGTGAAGATCATCAAGAACGCAGGCGCGATCGTCACGCAGCCGTTCGGCAATATCATGCGCAGCATTCTTGTCGCGCTGTATGAGCTCAACGCCAAGGAAGTGCTCATAATCGGCCACCATGAATGCGGCATGACGGCGCTCAACCCGAGGAAGGTGCTTGAGCACATGAAGGAGAACGGCGTCACCGACGAGACGATCGAGACGCTGACGAATGCCGGATTCAACCTTGACCGATGGCTGACCGGGTTCGACAGCGTGCGCGAGAGCGTCGAGAACAGCTGCTCGATCGTCAGCAAGCAGCCGCTGCTCCCTGCCGGCACGCCGGTGCACGGCATGCTTATCCATCCGGAGACCGGGGAGCTTGAGCTTGTCGTCGACGGCTACGAGGTGTTAAGAAGGCAACAAGCCGCCGGCGCGTAAGGATAACGCCGAACGGCTGTAACGGGGCAATCCCCCGTTACAGCCGTCCGTGTTTCATTGCCGCCGACTCCGCCCTGGCGGCTATGACGTCCGATCGATCCCGCAGCGTATGACGATGAATCAGCTGGCGGTCCGCCATGTTGCTCGGCAGCCCCCAGGCATAGCCATGCGTCCTGCAGATCGCGGCGCACGAGGCCTGCAGCTCGGGATCGGATAACGGCAGATCGAATTCGACGAATGCGGCCGCTGCGCCCAGTGTCTCCAGCGCAGAGATCCGTTCCCGCAGGAGACGATGCAGCGCTGCTGCATCCAACCCGGCCACGCTTGCGCCGTCCTCGTCGATTCGGGCAGCCGCCTGGCGGAACATCATGACGGCCCCTCGCGTATTGCCTCTGCGATGATGATATTGCGCGACCGCGATCTGGATGAGGCCGACCCACATTTCGCGGTTCGCGGCATCCTTCGGCAGCGATTTCCAGTACGCTTCCAGCAACTCGTGGCACTCAAAATAGTCTCGCGTGACATGATATTCAATCAAATAATCGAGATAAGGTTCCGGATAGCCAGCCAATGATCGCACCGCCTTCGGATAATTAATGAAACCACTGCTAATATTAGACGTAATTGTATCCGAAGGCAACGATACCATACTACCCATTCGCAGGAGGAGACTTATTCACCATGAAGAAATTGATGTTGTTTTTGATGGCTTTTACGGTATTTTTTGCCGTCACGGCCGTCGACTCGGCTGACGCTCGCCGCGGCGGCTTCAAGGCACCGAAGAAGAGCTACACGCAGCAGCCGTCCAAGCCCGCAGACAACGTACGTAACGCGGATACGCCTGCCAAATCGCCGACAGCCGGCGCGGCAGCGGGCACGACGGCCAAGCGCGGATTTTTTAGCGGCGGCAGCTTGATGAAGGGTCTGATGATCGGCGGCCTGGCCGGCCTGCTATTCGGCGGCCTGTTCGCAGGCATGGGCGCATTCGGCAACATTATCGGCTTCTTGATCAACGTACTCGCGATCTACTTCGTGATCGTGCTGATTCGCTCCGGCATTCAGCGTTACAAGAACCGCAGGCGCGATGCCGACCAGCGGAGACCGTACTAATCGCATGCGCATCTATATGGACGAAGTCGTGAACAGCATATGCCTGCATCTGGCCGACCGGAGACAGGTAGCGCCGACGGACATCGAAGTGCAGTTGGCATGGGACGAAGAATACGGTTATACCGCCGAAGTATGGGTGCAAGGCCGCAGCCAATATCTGGTTGAGGCGAACATCCTGGAGGCGATCGAGCAATATATGTTCCGGCAATACGGCAGACGCGTCTTCCGCTCCGACATTACGCTCGGGCTTGACGACGAGATCTGGGCCGATATCCGGGAATAGGTTTACGAATTCGGGAGGGATGCCATCAGGCATCCCTCTTTGTGTCGACTGCGCCTTCGCACGCGGTCGATGCTGACTGGTATATATTGATGTGCAACCTCTTACTCTCCCATGCGTCTAATTACTAGATTGGGAGAGGAGTCTGACTGTCTACATGAATTCGGGAACCCGCAAGACCGTACTCGGCCTGGCGCTGCTGCTGTCCATGCAGGCCGCCACGCCTGCCGTCCACCATTCCGCTGACGCCGCGAATGCGCGCATGACCCAATACCGCGTCTATCAGAACGATAATGCGCTGCGAGAATTCGCGACGCAGACGCAAGCAATCGCTTATGCGAAAAGTTACGCGTACAGCCATGTCGAGAAAATCGCCGACCGCGCTTGGGTATGGGACAACATGCCTCGGTACGTGGTGTACCAAGACGGCAAGACCCAGGGCCATTGGGCTTACGCGACCTACTCCGAAGCGCTGAAGCGAGCGAAGAAGATGAACGGCGTACATATTCGCGATCTGGAGCAGCCGGGCTGGGTGTACAGCAAGCATGCGCGTTATCGGCTCTATCAAGGCGATAAGACGCTGCCGGACTGGGGCTTCGCGACGCTGGCAGACGCGAAGCAACAAGCTAAATTTTACAGCAATACGCATGTTATGGATCTCGTCACGAACGAGTGGGTATGGGATAACCTAACCGCCGCCGAGAAGGAAGCGCAGCGATCGAGGGAGCCGGTCTACGAGATTGTCGTGGATAGGATGGCCGCCGGCGACACAGCCTACGGCTTCCTGCTCGATGCCGTACGCGCATCGGCCAAAATACCGGGCAGCGAGGTCGTGAACGCCGCGACGAAGAAGGTCGTGCATTCGAACGTACCGTCTTACGAGGTGTATCAGAACGGCAGGCTCGTCAAGCGCTTCTTCGGCCTTGACAATGCGGTTGCCTATGCGAAGTCGCTGGCCGGTGCGGAGGTCACCAAGGAAGGCGCCGTCTGGTGGACGAACATTCCGTACCTTCAGGTATTCCAAGGCGATAAGCTGATCCGCCGTTTCCATACGAAGAGCAGCGCGATCGCTTACGCGAAGAGCTATACGAACGCCTATGTCAAGACGGGCGACGGCCGGGCGATCTGGAACAACGCCAAGAAGCTGCTCTACCTCGGCTGGAACGGCAGTTCGCGCTCCTCGACCGTGCTCGGCCATGTCGCGAATACGCAAGGGCTCGATATCGACTCGCCGACTTGGTTCGAGCTGGCAGCCGCGGACGGCACGTTGACCGACAGCTCCGATCCGTCCGTCGTGGCGCAGCTCGAGGCCAAGGGCATGCAAGTGGTGCCCCTTGTGCATAACCAGTT
The DNA here is from genome assembly GCA_023433615.1 of Bacillota bacterium. Lineage (GTDB taxonomy): Bacteria > Bacillota > Bacilli > Paenibacillales > Paenibacillaceae > Paenibacillus_I. The sequence continues at coordinate 11,022 of JAEZCJ010000071.1, forward strand.
CGACCGAAAGATGACAAGCGCCTTCCTGGCGGATGCTGCCGCGCAGAAGCGATTCATCAATGCGCTCGTCTCGCGCCTGGCTGCCCTCGGCGTGGAAGGGGTTAACCTGGACTTCGAAGAAGTGGCCGCTGCCGACCGCGACCGCTTCACGGCATTCGTGCGCGACCTGTCGGCCGCCGTGCACGCGAAGGGGCTTACGATCTCGATCGATCTGCTTCGCGGGGACCTGGCATGGAATCACAAGACCGCGTATGACCACGAGAAGCTCGCGGCCTATGTCGACTACGTCATCATCATGGCTTACGATCAGCACTGGAAGGGCAGCACTTCGCCGGGCTCGGTTGCCGGATTGGAATGGACGGAAGACGGCGTGCTCGATTATCTGTCCTATGGCATCCCGCGTTCCAAGCTGATGCTCGGCGTCCCGTTCTACGTGCGGGAATGGAAGCTGGACGGAAGCGGCAAGATCGTGGATTCGCGGGCGGTACTCATGAAGGATGTCCCTGCCCTGCTCAGCTCGGTCCAAGCGAAGAGCGAATTCGACAGCCGATTCGGGCAGACCAAGTATACGTATGTCCAGAACGGGTTCACCTACGTGTTCTGGGCGGAGACGGAACAGACGATCAAGGCCCGCATCGCGATCGCGAAGGAATACGATCTGGCAGGCGTCGCGGCTTGGCGGCTCGGCTACGAGTCCGCGGAACTATGGACGATGATGCTGCAGCATAAATAATGGACGCGGAAATGCAAATGAAGCCCGAACATCTCCTATGCGGATGGGTTCGGGCTTCTCCCTATTGTTCCAGTGATTCGAAGGCGCTGTCCACCGCAGCCAGCGCATGAATGCGCGTCGTGTCGAAGGCCGGCACCGGGCAATCCTCTGCACGCAGCAGCAGAGACAGCTCCGTGCAGCCGAGAATGATCGCTTCCGCTCCCTGCTCGCACATACGGTCGATGACCGCCAGCAGCTGCTCTCGCGAGCTGTCCAGAATGCAGCCTACAGCCAGCTCTTCGAAGATGATGCGGTGTACGAGCCGCCGATCCGACTCGTTCGGGACATGGATCTGCAGACCGTGCCCTCCTAATCGCTCCTTCAGGAACTCCTGCTCCATTGTATACAGCGTGCCCAGCAGCCCTGCGCTCTTGAAACCGTCGCGCAAGATCCGATCTGCTGCCACGTCCGCGATATGCAGCAGCGGAATGTCCACGGCCCGCTCTACCGCATCCGCTACGCGATGCATCGTAACGGCTCCGATCAGCAGCAAGTCGGCGCCTGCGCGCTCAAGTCCTGCCGCAGCTTCCGCAAGCAGCTCGCCTGCCCCCTGCCAATCGCCTTCGCGCTGCATGCGCGCGATTACGCCAAAATCGACGCTGTTGACGATGATCCGTCCTGCATGCAAGCCTCCAAGCCTTCTCGCAGCCTCTTCATTGACGATGCGATAATATTCGATGGTCGACGTCCACGACATGCCGCCCAACAGCCCGATGGTTCGCATGCCGCTAGTAACGCTCGCGATGCAGCACTTGCTCGATCGGATACATCGTCTTCTTCGGCGGTTCGGCAGCGGGATACCCGAAGCCGAGGATGGCTACGACGCGATACGCGTCCGGAATGCCGAGCCGTTCTCTGACATAGGCTTCGCGGCGACCGGACTCCTCGTCGTCTTCGGCATGATAGACAGCCCCCCATGCGGCCCCTAGACCCATGGATACCGCCGTCAGCCATGCGTAGCCGCCCGCGATCGATGCATCCTGAAGCCAATATTTGCTCAAGCTTTGATTCGCGATGACGACGACACCCGCAGCCGCGTGCTCAAGCCACTTCATGTAAGGCGTTGTCGGCGTCAACTGTTTCAGCATGTCACGGTCCGTGACGACGATAAACTCCCGAGACGGCAGGTTATTGCCGCTCGGGGACAGATAGAGCGACGCGATCATGCGGTCAAGGTCATCTTGCGGAATCGGGTCCGGCTTGAAGCTCGTAATTTCGCGTCTGTGCTCGATTGCAGCGAATACGTTCATCGGAATGCCTCCTCTTCGGAATGGTAGTGAATGGCCCATGGAGCGATTATGCCGATCAGTTCGATGGGATGATGCTTACATTTCTAACCTAACATACAAGGTTAGGTAAATCAATGAACGTGGACGAGGAACAAAGCGAACAGGCAACCCCATTAGAGGTTGCCTGCCTGCGTCCGGTCATGCAAATTAGAGAAGCCTTTCGATGCCGGATCGAATGCCGTCGATGGAATCGGTAGGCTCGAAACGGTCGACGACATTGCCTTCGCGATCGATCAGGAACTTCGTGAAGTTCCATTTCACGGCGTTGCCCAGCAGCCATTCCGGCGTCTTGTCCGATATGACGGCCTTCAGCAATCTCGCCTGAAAATTGTTGTCATCGAAACCCTTAAACGGTGCCCTCTTCTTCAAGTAATCGAATAAGGGATGCGCAGCCTCGCCGTTCACGTCCACCTTTGCCAACATGGGGAACTTTACTCCGTAATTGATCTGGCAGAACGATTCCGCCTCTTGGCTGCTGCCGGGCTCTTGTTCGGCAAACTGATTGCACGGGAATCCGATGATTTCGAGTCCCTCAGTATGATAGCGCTCATAGAGCTTCTGCATGTCGTCGAACTGCGGCGTGAACTGGCATTTGCTTGCCGTGTTCACGATAAGCACGACTTGTCTCTCGTAATCGTATAGCGGCATTCGGACGCCGCCGGCCCGCTGCACGTTGAAATCGTAAATGGTCATATGCGCCACCCTCTTCATGAAATCTCATGCGTCGAATAGGTTTATCTTCACAATCCGGCACAAGCATGGCAACGATTTCGAATCCATACCTTAACGCGGTTATTATTCCCCTCCATTAGACAAATTAAGGAAAATGGAATCGAGATAGGAGTTGACAACGATGAATCAGCAGCATCTTACGCAGCATAATATACGTTTAACTTCGGCTGAGATCGCAAACTTGTGGGGGGCCTATATAGGCAATACGATGTCGATTTGTATCCTTCGATATTTTAACCGCCACGTCGAGGATGCAGAGATCAAGGAACCGCTGGAATATGCACTGTCGCTAGCGGAAAAGCACGCTGCACGCGTTCATGAAATTTTCGTTCATGAGAACTTCCCGATCCCGATCGGCTTCTCGGATCAGGACGTGAATCTTGAAGCGCCTAGACTGTTCTCGGATACGTTCTATCTGAACTACCTGCATCAGACGACCAAGAGCGGATTCAGCCTCTTCACGATCGCGCTCCCGAACATCGCGCGTGCTGACGTGCGCGACTTCATGTCGGAGTGCATCGTTTCGTTGACAGCGTTATACAACAAGGTCGCTAACGTGTCCTTGTCCAAAGGCATCTTCATCCGACCGCCGTACATTACGCCTCCTCACGAAGTCGAAATTGTAGCGTCCAAGCGTTTCCTGGCCGGCTTCTTAGGCGACATACGCCCGCTCAATGCGCTGGAAATCACGCATATCTTCTCGAATATCCAGAGCAATGTTCTAGGAAAAGCGCTGCTTATCGGCTTCAGCCAGGTCACGCAATCCGATGAGGTCCGGAGCTACTTCCAGCGCGGCAAAGAAATCGCAAAGAACCATGTAGAGAAATTCAGCGCCCTGCTCGCCAATGAAGACTTGCCTGCTCCCATGACCTGGGACCACGATGTCATGGACGTCACGACCCCGCCGTTCTCGGATAAGCTTATGCTGTTCCACGTGACGGGCTTGAACGCGCTAGGTCTCTATAATTACGGCGCATCCGTATCAGGCAGCCAGCGGCATGACCTTCATGCGGAGTACGGCCGATTGATCGCAGAGATCGGACTCTATGCCGAAGCCGGTGCCAAGCTAATGATCAAGAACCAATGGTTGGAACAGACGCCTCTGTCGCCAGACCGCGAAGCGTTGGCTAAAAGGACCTGATTCTACATAGCGATACAGCTGCAGCGGCCCCCTACTTATCAGGGGATGCCGCTGCAACTTCGTTCTGGAGGTCAAGAGCGAACGCATACCGATTGCGCCCCCGCTTCTTGACGCTGTACAACGCCTTATCCGCGCTGCTCAGCAGCGCGTCGCGGTCCATGCCGTCGTTGGGGCAGATGCATACGCCGATGCTGAGTCCGATCGGGACTGTCTTGCCTCGCACGAGGAACGGATTGTCCCGCATCGCTTGCTGAAGCCGCATGATCGTCGCCTCTACCGTCTCGACGCTAGGGATGGGATGGAGGAAGAATACGAATTCGTCCCCGCCCAGCCGGGCTGCCGTGCCGATCGCGGGATCGATTACCGACCGAATCCGATCGGCTACGTGGACCAACGCTTGGTCGCCGACCAGATGGCCATGGCTATCGTTCAATTCCTTAAAATAATCGAGGTCGAACAGCACGACCGCCAACCGCTCTTGCTGACGATCTGCCGCTTGAATCGCGGCATCGAGCTTGTCGAGGAAGTATCTGCGATTCGGCAGCCTGGTGAGCGTATCGTGATAGGCGAGGTAAGCGACCTCGCGCTGGCTCGTCTTCTCGGCCGTCACATCCCTCACGATCAGGATGAGCAGCGTCTCGTATTCGACCGTAACGTAATCGCCGTCGATCAGGACGTCGATCGTACGGTCTTGGCTTCGTATCGTCAGCTCGACGTTCTGAATTGCTGCCTTCGCTTCGATCAGCTGCCTGATCTCATCATTCAGAATCGCCTCCAGGCTGTCATTCTCCAGCCGCATGTCGCCTAACAGCTGCTTCGCATACGGATTGGCTTCCCTCACGTTACCGCGAAGGTCCAGCAGCAGGATCGCGGCAGGATTCAGGTTGAACAGCTTCTCGTACCGTTTATCGATGTGATAGAGAAAATCGTACTTGACCATCGTGTGACGCAGCAGCATGCACCATGCCAGACCGCCGTAGATGTAGGGATAAGGCGGCAGATAACCGTGAAAATCGATCAGTCCGACCGCGAGGTTGAAAAATGCCGATACGCTGACGCCCATGATGAGTTGGTTATAGATCGCCCTGAGCGCCTGCTTATCTGTTCGCGCTTTGCCTCTTAGCAGTATCAAAACATAGAGGAGATTGAACACGTTGCTCCCGATCATCGCAATATAGTACGCCTCATTGTAGACCGGAAGCTTCCAGCTGCCGACAAGATGGAACGCGCTGCCCGAGACCATCTGATCGTTCAGGAACAGGTTGAGCACGACCAGCACGGTAGGAATATAGCAGACGAACGGGAAGATAAACCTCGGCATCCTCTGATCCATGCCCGTAAGCTTGATGAACAGATGCAGCCCGAGTCCCGTAATCAGAATGCCGGACGTGCTGAACCACGCAGCCGTAATCATCGGACTGTACTCGATCGGCAAGTAATGCCTCACGAACTCTTCCGTAAACATGGACATGCAGCATGCGATGATGCCGAATACCAGCTTGTGCTCGATTCGTTTGCGATTGCGGAGCAGCACGTCCGTCATCATGAACACGAAGAAAACCATCGGGATAAAATGCGTGAATAAAGGGATGATCGGGGATGCCGCCGTCAACTGTACCACTCGCTTCCATTTCGACTACACCCATCATACATCAAATTCCGCCACTGCAGGATATATTTCGACAAAAATTTACCAATTCGAACAAAAAGCATCCTACCTCCGGCTAGAGTAAAGGGCTGAAGAAATTCAGCCCCTCCTCATCAAACCGTACGTGAGGTTTTCCCTCATACGGCTTTCCGATGTTCGTCATTCATGGGCATGCAGTTTACAAGAGCGTTTTCAGTCCACATTGAATAGACATTGCTTTCACTTCGCGTATCGAACTCATCCATCGAGATCGTTGACGCTTCTTGGCGTACCATTTAGCTAATCGCTGGAGGATATACCAGTCCAGCTTCGCCATCTTTTTCTGGCTGTAGGCGG
>JAEZCJ010000072.1 GCA_023433615.1 Bacillota bacterium
CCGCCTACAGCCAGAAAAAGATGGCGAAGCTGGACTGGTATATCCTCCAGCGATTAGCTAAATGGTACGCCAAGAAGCGTCAACGATCTCGATGGATGAGTTCGATACGCGAAGTGAAAGCAATGTCCATTCAATGTGGACTGAAAACGCTCCTGTAAACTGCATGCCCATGAATGACGAACATCGGAAAGCCGTATGAGGGAAAACCTCACGTACGGTTTGATGAGGAGGGGCTGAATTTCTTCAGCCCTTTACTCTAGCTTCTATCGTAGGGCATACAAGACGCGATCATGCACCCTTAAGGGGAAGGTGGAGCGTATAAGAATCGCCCTCTTCGTCCGTATGGACAGCCAGCTTCGCATTGCAGAGCCGTGCTTGCCTGCGAATGGCGGCCAATTCGGGACCGCGTCTCGAACGGACGGCTTGCGGCAGCGCGTCCCGGGCGTGGTAGGCTACGACTCGGATAATCAATTGGCCTGCTTCTCCGCTGATGTCGAATGTCAGCTTACGCTTGTTCGAGGGGAGAAGAAGGATCTGGTCGAAGGCCAGCTCCAGCAGCCCCCGGGTCATGCTGATCAGATCGAATGTGTTGATTGCGATCTGATCGACAGGCAGCTTCGGGATCGTGACATCGAAGCGAACGCGTTGATCGGCGGCGAATGCCGACTTGGATTGAATGAGCGCTGCTAACGCGGGGAGAGCCAGCGCGGCGCTCTGATCGCTGATGTCGCGAACCTCTTCAACGATATCCTGCATGTAAGCCTTCAGCTGCGCATGCTTGCCCAACTGAAGCATGGTATACATGGTCTGCACATGATTGACGAAGTCGTGCCGCTGACCGCGCGCCGTTGCGAATAGTTGCAGCAGCTCTCCGAGATAGACCGATCGTGCCCGCTCGACGGCGTCGCGTTTAGCGAGCAGGATCAGCCGAGCGCACATGATCGTGACTGCGGCGATCGTGATGAGACTGACGTCGAACAGCAGCGGATCCCTGTCCCATTCCAATACGTGCACGTACATGATGTACATCGATACCGTGAACAGTTCGATGCCTACCAGCACAATGAACGTCAGCACGGTCCGGTCGGAAGCTTCATTGACGAAGCGAACGAGGTGAGCGCCCAGCAGGCGGCGTTTCTTTACCAGGAATGCGATCGCGAGATAGAGCAGGAAGATCGGCCATAGAATGAACTTATAGTAATAGGGTCCCTCAATAATCGATTCATACGAGTAAATAATTTCGACTAACGATACGCTGAGCACGTCGGAAACGGCGATCGCGACGAATTGGAAGACGAGCACCAAGAGCCGTGTCTTCCAACCCAGCTCGCGGTAGAACAGCCGCAGCATGACGATGTTCATTAGAATGGACAGGAATGGATGTATCGTGCCGCCGATCGACATGAAGCTGATGTTCTGGCAGACGGCCAGTACGAGGGTAAATTGTGCCATGCGACGATATTCGCGCGATACGCGTATGTCCATGAGGTAGAAGACGAGCAACGTGACGCTGAAGAGCTGAGGGATGGACCATATCAATAAGATCTCCAGGGAATCAAGCGCGAACGCCATGGCTACCCTCCTCCATACGTTTAACTGACTACAACCGGAGCATCGATCGGCAGCCGCACGATGAAGCTGACTGTGCCCTTGCTCTTATCGCTGGCGATCTGCAGGCTCCCGCCATAGGAACGGGTACGTTCCATGACAATCGGCAGTCCCAATCCGGAATGCTCGCCTTTCTTGGTGCTGAAGCCGGGAGACAGGATGCGCTTCTGATCTTCATCCGACAGCGGTTGCCCCGGGTTCGTCACGACGATCGTAATGCATGATTCCTCCAGCGTCATCCGAATCGATACTTCGCGTTCGCTCAGCGGCAAGCCAGCGACTTCATCGAAGGCATTGTCGACCAGATTGCCGATGATTCGGACAAGGTCTACGCTTCTGACGTTCGAGAGCGTATCCGGAAGATCGGGCAGCGTATAGTCGAACTTGATCTTCTTGTCGATCGCAACGGCCGTCTTCGCTTGGATGAATGCGCCGAGCGCCGTCGACGGAAGCTGGTCGGCCATGCGGCTGACGGCTTGAATTTCCGACACGACTTCTTCCATGTATCGCTTTAGCGAATCTTGCTTACCCAGCGTCAGCATGGAGTACATGACCTGTACATGGTTAATGAAGTCATGCCGCTGCCCTCGGATCGTCGTGAACACTTGCATGAGATCGCCTACATAAGCATTCTGGGTGACGCGAATCGCTTCGTCGCGCGTCCGCACGATCAGCCGAACTGCGGCAATCGATACGATCAGCACCGAAAGGATGCCGATATAGAGCATCCATTGGGCAGCCGTCTCGTTCAGTTCGACAAAGCGGGATATGATGAAAATCAAGAAGATAATGATCTGCGTGGAGATGAGCAGCACAAAATAAAGGACAGGCGTCTGCCTGGCTTCCTGCACGAATCGCGCGACGCGCTTACCCGGATTGATGCTGAAGCGCTGGAGCAGATAGGCGGCTGCAGCGATCAGGATCAAGCCCGGCGCGCCGACGAGGGCGAGCACATGCGGCTTTTGCAAACGCAGCACGGATGGATCTTCGAATAAGTTGAAGACCATGACCATCAGCATCTCGCCGACAATGACGTTGATCAGCATCAGCACGATGAGCAAGGAGCGGGATTTCCAGCCGAAATCTCGGAAGAATACGGATAAGGACAGCCCATAAATAGCGATCGATAGAACCGGATGCACGAAAACCGGGACGGTCAGCAAGCTGATTATGACCAGGCACGAGGTGACAAAGGAGAACAATGCCAACCGCGGCAGGAAATTCCTGGCTTCCATTCCGAGGAATCGAAACCCGAACCAAGTGTAGATGATCGTCTGCGGCAGGGTGAAGTAGAAGAGTGTTTCGATTCCTGCAATCCAGTTCATTTATTTGTGCCCCTCATGAAATTCATGTTGATTTCAGCGTCGAATGTGTTGTCCTTGCTGCTGCTATATTTACTTTACTGTCTTTTTGTTAAAATGAAAATGATATTTTTACTGAAGGACGGAGTGGATGTGAGTGGCGCCGATCGATTCGCGTGACGACGCAATGACCAAGCATGAGAAAATTCTGCAATATGTGCAGGATTTGAAGATCGGCACGCGCATTTCCGTGCGCATGCTGGCGCGGGCGCTGGCAGTCAGCGAGGGTACGGCGTACCGCGCGCTTAAGGAAGCGGAGAATCAAGGCTATGTCAGTACCAAGGAACGGATCGGGACGGTGCGGATCGATAAGAAGCAGCGCTCGCGATCGGGGCGCCTGACATTCGCGGACGTGGCGGATATCGTCGAAGGATCCGTGCTCGGCGGTGCCAGAGGTCTCGGGATGACGCTGCATAAGTTCGTCATCGGCGCGATGGAGCTCGACGCGATGATGGCCTACATCGACGCCGGTAGCCTCCTGATCGTCGGCAACCGCGAGAATGCGCACCGGCGCGCGCTCGAACAGCAGGCAGGCGTGCTGATTACGGGCGGCTTCGACACGGGCGAAGAAGTGAAGCGGCTTGCGGATGAACGCGGCCTTCCGATCATCTCCTCGAAGCATGACACGTTCACGGTCGCCTCGATGATTAACCGGGCCATGTACGATCGGATTATTAAGCGGAAAATCATGCTGATCGAGGACATCGTGACGTTCGGCCATACGTCGGATGTCCTGCGTCTCGGGCAGACTGTCGGCGATTTTCAACGGCTCTTGCAGCAGACCGGTCATACGCGGTTCCCGGTCGTGGACGAGTGGAATCGGGTTATCGGGATGATTACGGCCAAGGATGTTGCAGGCGCGCCTGCGGAACAGACGGTGGACAAGCGGATGACGAGGAGCCCGATTACGGCGCAGCCGAATATTCCGGTCGCGTCCGCAGCCCATCGCATGGTGAGCGAGGGCATCGATCTGCTCCCGATCGTCGATAAGCAGCGGAAGCTGCTCGCCGTCGTCTCGCGGGCAGACGTCACGCGGGCCATGACCTTTGCCAGCAAACAGCAGCAATCCGGCGAGACGTTCGACGATCTGATATGGAGCGGCTTCACGGAGGTCAGGGGGGAAGCGGATTCCGTCCCGATCTACAAGGGGCGCGTCGCGCCGCAGATGTCGGGCTCGCTCGGCACGGTATCCGAAGGCGCGCTATCGATGCTGATTACGCAAGCGGCGCGCAGGCTGATCCGGGATCTCGGCAAGCGGGATCACGTGATCGAGAGCATGACGGTCTATTATGTCAGGCCGGTGCAGATCGATGCGGAGGTATCGATGATGCCGCGCGTCATGGAGCTGAGCCGCAGGTCGGCGAAGGTGGAGATGGAGCTGCACGATGACCACGGACTAGCAGCCAAAGCCCTCCTGAGTGGTTCGTTTGTGATCACGATGTAGTGCTACGAAGCTTACTCGGCGTCGAATCTTGAACGCTAGCGAAACTTCCGGTGCTCACGTAGGTCTGCCTACGCTCCGCTCCTCATTTTCTACTATCGTTCAACCTTCTCGGTGCTGACAAACGAACAATGGACTGCGGCGGGAGTGCCCCCGCGCCGCAGTCTTAAAAGGCAACTTGAGGCTAGCTTGCCTCAACTTTGGTGCGGTGCCCTTTGGGCACGACGCACACTATTAGGCGATGCCTGCGGCACGCCGGGGTCACCTGCGGCGACTATTGCATTCTGGAGAAATAGCCGTGGTTGCGGATGCCTGCGAAGAGGTTGAAGAGGCCGAGCAGCATGAAAATCGCGCCGATGATGACGCGCAGGGTCGAGCCCGGGTAGAAGATTTGGATCAGCGCGATGAACAGCAGCATGATGCCCATGCAGATGTTCATGCGCGCGGCGTACAGTCCTCTTAGACGGCCGTCGGCGTTACGGCGGGACTTGTAGCTGTAGAATACGGTCAGGATAAGCGATACGGTAATGCCTGCCATGGACAGCCATTGCAGGATTTCGGCTTCGTTAGACATCGGATGCGTCGCTCCTTAGAGGGATAGATGTGCCCATTGTACCAGAAAGTGCAGCCTGTCTCTACTTCGGCACATGATCCGATGGACGGGGCATTCCTCAGGAAGGCGATCGCGGGATGGCGCTCACCCATACGCGCAGCGTATTGTCGACGACGAGCATCGTGCGGATCTCGACGACGTATTCGATCTCGTCTTTGCCGCGATATACTTTGCGGTCCAGGAGCAGTCGGGCCAGCCGAGCCTCCGAATCGATGTCGTAGATGCTCCGGCCTTCGAAGACGGACAGATCGTCCTTCAGCTGTTTTTTGAGCAGCGCTTCGGTGACCGCATCGAGCGGCGGCTCGCGGCCGCTGTCGGACCGGCTCTTCTCGATATGCAAGACGACCGATTGGATGACGCTATGCCGATTCTTGTAGTGCGTCAGCTTGCGGATTTCCTGTTCGTACAGTCCCAACTGCTCTTCCAGCTCTACGTTCTGATTGACCAGCGCCTCGAATTTGGCCGCGTAGATGCCGCTGAATAGCGCCGCGCCTATGAGGGCGCCGAGCATGAAGATGCCGAGCGAAGCGCTGAGACGGCGGTATCGTTCGAAGGGCGGCACGCGCATATCAGGTCAACCCTTCCCGCACGATCCATCGGATCAGTTCGTTCGCCATATGCGCGCCTAAGAAAGCGAAGACGATATACAGGATCTGCTGCACGGCAGGCGACAGATGCCCGTCGAGCACATTGGCCTCGATGACCCGAACAGGGTCGATCGTGCCGCCGATCGCGACGACGATTGCCCATATTTTCAAACGATCCGCAATTTCCAGCATGGTCGTCGCCGCCGGCCAAGAGACGAGCACGGAGCCGACAGAGGCGAGCAGCGAGCCGCCGATGACGACCCCGAACGCGATGAAGAAATCGAGCGTCGCATTGGATAAAAACAATACCATGATCCGCACCCTCCCATGAATCTCGGACGCTTGTCCGTTCCTTGCTATCAGTCTATGGGTGATAGGGTGCCAATTATGATAAGATCATAGATAAAAAGGAAGTTCAACAGACCAATTGTGATTACGAAGCATTCCGAGAAGCTTATTCGACGTCGAATCTTGAACGCTAGCGAAACTTCCGGTGCTCATGTAGTTTTGACTACAAGCGTATGCTTCCGATGCTGTGTTTCTTTTGAAACACTTGAGGTACTGACAACTGGTCTTTTGAACATTGATTATATTTATGAACAAGAAAGGACGGGACGGCAATGGGAGATTCATTCGTGCATCTGCACGTGCACAGCGAATACAGCCTGCTGGACGGCGCAGCGCGCATCCGAGACTTAACCGCGAGGGCGGCGGAGCTCGGCATGAAGGCGCTGGCGCTTACCGACCATGGGGTCATGTACGGCGCCGTTCCGTTCTATCGGGCGTGCAAGGCGGCGGGCATCAAGCCGATCATCGGCTGCGAGGTCTACCTGACGACGGGCTCCCGCTACGACAAGGGGGCGCGCAAGGATAGCCCGACCTACCATTTGATTCTGCTCGCGAAAGACGAGTCCGGCTATCGCAATTTGATGAAGCTCTGCACGATCGGCCATCTCGAGGGCTTCCATTATAAGCCGCGGATCGATCTCGAATCGCTCGCGTCGCACAGCGAAGGGCTTGTCTGCCTGAGCTCCTGTCTCGCAGGCGAGGTGTCCCAGCATCTGCTGTACGACCGCTACGAGGAAGCGAAGGCGGCAGCGCTGCGGTATAAGGCGATGTTCGGCGAGGACTTCTACTTGGAGCTGCAAGACCACGGCCTGCTGGAGCAGAAAAAAGTCATCGTCGGCATGCAGCGGCTGGCGGAAGAGACGGGCATCGCGCTATGCGCGACGAATGATGTGCACTACCTCCGTCCGGAGGACGCCGCCGTGCAGGATGTGCTGATCTGCATAGGCACAGGCAAGACGATCGAGGACGAGTCGCGTCTGCGCATGCGGACGGACCAGCTGTACATGAGGTCGCCGCAGGAGATGGCGGCGTTATTCCCGCATGTGCCCCAGGCGCTCTCCAATACGGCGGCAATCGCGGACAAGTGCGAGCTCGAGCTCGAATTCGGCCGCGCGCTGCTGCCGGCGTTCGGGCCGATCCCGGAAGGCATGGACTCGGCCGCGTATCTGCGCACCTTATGCGAGAACGGGCTCGAGGCGCGCTACGGCAGCTTGGACGCATGGCAGACCGATGCGCGGTATCGGGAAGAGGCGGAGCGGAGACTCGATTACGAGCTGTCGGTCATCGGGAGCATGGGGTTCGACGATTATTTTCTGATCGTGTGGGATTTCATTCGTTTCGCGCATGACCGGGGCATTCGAACGGGGCCGGGACGGGGTTCGTCCGCCGGCAGCTTGGTGGCTTATACGCTCCGCATCACGGATGTCGACCCGCTTAAGTATAAGCTGCTCTTCGAGCGTTTCCTCAATCCCGAGCGAATCTCGATGCCCGATATCGACATCGACTTCAACGATGAGCGTAGGGACGAGGTCATCGCGTACGTATCGGCCAAGTACGGCGAGGAGCATGTCGCGCAGATTATCACGTTCGGGACGATGGCGGCGCGCGCGGCCGTCCGCGATGTCGGGCGCGCGCTTGCCGTGCCGTTCGCGGAAGTGGATCGCGCCGCGAAGCTGATACCGGGCGGACCCGGCGTCACGCTGGAGAGCGCGATCTCCGGCAGCCAGGAGCTTCGCGAGCTGTCTGAACGCAGCCCGCGGGTCGCGGAGTTGCTGCGCACCGCGCTGAAGGTGGAGGGCATGCCGAGGCATGCTTCCACGCATGCGGCAGGCGTCGTCATAGCCCGCGAGCCTCTGACGAACCATGTGCCGCTGCAGGGCGGCAGCGATTCCGCCGCGCTGACGCAGTATCCGATGGACGTGCTGGAATCGGTCGGCCTGCTCAAGATGGACTTCCTCGGACTTCGCACGCTGTCGATTCTGGAACGGACGCTCGCTTGGGTGAAGGAGCTGTACGGGAAGACGATCGATTTTCGCCTGGTGGCGGACGACGATCCGAAGACGTATGCCATGCTGGGGCGCGGCGATACGACGGGCATCTTCCAACTGGAGTCGGCGGGCATGCGGCGGGTGCTGCGGGAACTGAAGCCGACGAGCTTCGAGGATATCATCTCCGTGCTTGCGCTCTATCGGCCGGGACCGATGGAGTTCATTCCCAAGTACATTGCGGGCAAGCACGGCTTGGAGCGCGTCACGTACCCGCATCCTTCGCTCGAGCCGATACTGTCCGATACGCACGGCATCATCGTCTATCAGGAGCAGATCATGCAGATCGCTTCGCAGATGGCGGGCTTCTCGCTGGGCGAAGCCGACTTGCTGCGGCGCGCCGTGTCGAAGAAGAAGCGCGAAGTGTTGGACGAGGAGCGGGCGCATTTTGTCGCGGGCAGCCTGCGTCAAGGGTATGCGGAGGAGGACGCGAACCGCGTCTACGACATGATCGTCCGGTTCGCGGACTACGGCTTCCCGCGCGCGCATGCCGCGGCATACGGCGTGCTGGCGTTCCAGACGGCCTGGCTCAAGGCCCATTATCCGATTCCGTTCATGGCTTCGATGCTCGCTTCGGTGACGGGCAATCAGCGCAAGACGGCCGAATACGTCGATGAATGCCGGCGAATGGGCATCGCGGTGCTGCCGCCGGACGTGAACGAGAGCGGCGTGTCGTTCACGCCTGTCGAAGGGGCGGTGCGCTTCGGGCTTGCGGCCGTGAAGAATGTCGGCGCGCAGGCGATCGAAGCGCTCAAGACGGCGCGCGAGGAGCGGCCGTTCGACAGCTTGCTCGACCTATGCCGGCGCGTCGATCTGCGCGTAGCGAACAAGCGCGTGCTGGAATCGCTGCTGCAAGCCGGCGCATGCGACACGCTGCAGGGCCACCGGGCGCAGCTGCTCGCGGTGCTGGACGAGACGGTCGACGCCGCGCTCAAGTGGCGCAAGGAGCGCGAGGAGCTGCAGATCGAGCTGTTCGGCTTCGAGGAAGTGCAGAACTGGGATGTCGATCTGCCTGAGATCAGGCCGTTCACGCAAGGGCAGCTGCTGGAGTTCGAACGCGAGCTGCTCGGGCTGTACCTGTCCGGCCATCCGCTGGACGAACGGGAGGCCGAACTCGAGTCGTTCGGCGTCGAGCGGCTGTTCGATCTGGCCGACGCGCCGGACGAATCGAATGCCGTCACGGCCGGCATGGTCGTCTCGGTGAAGCCGTTCACGAACCGCAAGGGTCATGCGATGGGCTTCCTCGAGCTGGAGGATCGGATCGCGCGCGTCGAGGCTGTCGTCTTCCAGAGTGTCTGGAAACGCGTGAGGGACATCCTCGAGAAGGGCCGGCTGCTGGCCGTGCAGGCCGTCGTGCAGCAGCAGGACGAAGACTTCAAGCTCATCGTCGAGGACGTCGTAGCGCTGGATCGGCCGGATCTGGCTCAGCAGGTCCAACGGCTGCAGCGGCAGGCGCGCTCGCGAGCGAAGCGCCTGCAGTCGGCAGGGCAGCGCGGCATGCAGGAACGGCGTTCCGAAGGGGCGGGCGGTGCCGAAGCCGCCGGCACTCGCGCAGCTGCGCTTGGCGGGTCCGCGAACGGTGCGGACAGCCATTCCCCAGCCGGGCAAGCAGGTGCCGGGCGCGGGTCGCAGGGCATGGCGCTCGCGGCGCGCCTGCCTGCCGGAGATGCGGCAGATGCCGCTCGTGCGCCGAGCACGGGAGCAGCGCAGCGGCGGCCGCAAGCATCCCGTGCGCAGCGCTTCTTCATTAAGATCGCGGCCGACCGCGAGGAGCCTGCTGTGCTGGCGAAGCTGAAGGAGCTGCTGGCCGCGCATGCCGGGCCGCTCGACACGGTACTGTTCTACGAGCGGGAGCAGCGCACGATCGCCTTAACCGACAAGGTGAGGGTCAAGCCTTCCCCGCAGCTGACGGCCGAGATCGAAGCCTTGCTTGGCAAGGGCTCTGCCGTCGTCAGGTAGATGGTTGGAGAGCGGATGCGTCGCATCCGCTCTTTTTATGCGCGAGAGCAGCAGTCGTATCCCGCTTACGGTCGTCATGGCCGCAATCCGCGATGTCCATGCTCATTCGGATTCTAACCGGATGACATGAATGATATCCAATCGCCGGAGCAGGTCCGGACTCTGGATATCGCCCGTGCGCCGGCACGAATGTCCGCAATGGCGACCGTCTGCAGCCGCGCCGCGTGATCGATACTTCGCAGTATATTTATCCGCACATTCGTTCGCTGTCCGCGCATAGGTTTTTATTCGCACATTCTTCCGAACTTCCGCATATGCATAGAGACACGGGTTTCGGCCGGTGTGCATATGAGCAAGCGCGCCTCGATGGCAGCGACACGGGAGGGATGCGGTTGGACGATGCATTGGAAAAATGGCTCGAGCGGCGCGGCGTCGCAATCCAACATGTTGCGGAAATCGTGCATGCCCTGCAGCGCCCTTACAACAGCAAGCTGACGATGGAAGAATGCGTGGACAGCGTGCGTGCCGTGCTGGGCAAACGCGAAGTGCAGTACACGCTGTACACGGGAATCGCGCTGGACGAATTAGCCGAGCGCAAGTTGCTTCCGGAGCCGCTGCAGCAGATCATGGAGAACGATGAGTCGCTCTACGGCGTCGACGAGACGATGGCGCTGGGCATCGTGCATGTGTACGGCATGATCGGCTTGACAAGCTTCGGCTACCTGGACAAAATGAAGCCCGGTATCATCGACAAGTTGAATCGCAAAGGCGAACGGATCCACGTCTTTCTGGACGATCTCGTCTGCGGACTTGCCGCAGCGGCATCGGCCAGAATCGCGCATCAAGACCTGAACGCCAAGCGCTACGACCTGCCTGAGCATGGGGATGCGAAGCAGGACGCGTAAGGTACGCCCTATGAACACGTGAAGAAGCTGGTCGTCGGTGCCGATAAGCCCCCGCCCGAGCGGGCGATCGGCTGGAATACGAGAGCGAAGAATGAGGCCGGATAACGTGGCGCGACGCGGTCTGACGCAGACGGCAGGACATGCTGTTTGTTGCGGTTTCAAGCGGTGTTGTGCTATCATTATGGCAATATGCGGCCTCATTCCGAGTGTTTTAGGGGGTACCTTTCATGTGGACGGTAATCTATATCGCTCCTACAGCCAAGATCTCGGAGACGATCCGAAAGCGATTGACCGAAGAGGGCTTTCTCGTACAGGTCCGTCCAATTAACCTCTCCAAGCAGCAATATGAGATATTGGTTCCTTCCGGTGAATTGGAAGAGGTGCAGGAAGTGCTGAACAGCATTCTG
Source organism: Bacillota bacterium (assembly GCA_023433615.1). Lineage (GTDB taxonomy): Bacteria > Bacillota > Bacilli > Paenibacillales > Paenibacillaceae > Paenibacillus_I. The sequence continues at coordinate 11,275 of JAEZCJ010000072.1, forward strand.
CATGCCTAGATACTGCCCCCGGTTGTGACGGCAAGGCCGCTTCGGAGAATCCCGGCGCTGCTGGCAGCGCTTGCTCCGGCCAAGCCATCGTCACGATACTTATGCGTCTTGAGAGGTGTTCCGATGTTTAAGGATTTATTTCATAAAAAGAAATACGCTACGGTTCCATCCTCCAGCGCGAAGCGCGACATTCCTGAAGGACTGATGAATAAGTGCCCCAAATGCGGCAATATTCAATACAGTAAGGAATTGGAGAAAAATTTGAAGGTCTGCTCCTCCTGCAGCCACCATTTCCGGTTGAATGCATGGGAGCGCATTGCCATGACGTTCGACGAAGACTCGTTCGCAGAAATCGATGCCGATCTTCAGTCGAACGATCCGCTGGGCTTTCCGGGTTACGCTTCCAAGCTGGAGCAGCAGATGGCGAAGACGGGCATGAAAGAAGCCATCGTAACCGGCCAAGGCACGATCGGCGGGTATCCGGTCGTTGCAGGCATCATGGACGTACACTTTTTTACGGGAAGCATGGGATCTGTCGTCGGGGAGAAAATTACGCGAGCGATCGAACAAGCCCACGCGGAGCGGCTCCCGCTTATTATCTTCGCGACATCCGGCGGGGCTCGGATGCAGGAGAGCATCTTCAGCCTGATGCAGATGGCGAAGACGAGCGCAGCCTTGGCCAAGTTCCAGGGCGAGGGCGGCTTGTTCATCTCGATCATGACGGATCCGACGACAGGCGGCGTAACCGCCAGCTTCGCTAGCTTGGGAGACTACAATCTAGCAGAGCCGGGCGCGCTGATCGGCTTCGCCGGACGGATCGTCATCGAGCAGACGATTCGCCAGAAGCTGCCGGATAACTTCCAGACGGCCGAATTCAACTTGCAGCACGGCCAACTCGACAAAGTCGTTCACCGCAAGGACATGAAGGCGACGCTGACGAAGCTGCTTGATATGCACTGCACGGGGAGGACAGGCTAATGGCGGGTGGATTAGAATTCGAGAAGCCGTTGTCGGAGCTGCGCAGCAAGATCGATGAACTCAAGAAATTCGGGCAGGAGAAGGGGATCGATTTCTCCGACGAGATCGCGCGTCTCGAAGAGAAGTACAAGCAGATGGAGAGCGAGCTGTACAGCGAGTTGTCCGCCGCACAGAAGATGCATCTTGCGCGGCATCACCAGCGCCCGACTTCGCTCGATTTCATACAAGAAATCTTCACGGACTTCATCGAGCTGCACGGCGACAGGCTGTTCGCGGACGATCTAGCCATTGTAGGCGGCCTGGCCAAGCTGGATGGCCTGCCGATTACGGTTATCGGCCAACAGCGCGGCAAGGATACGAAGGATAATATCGCGCGCTTCTTCGGCAGCCCGCATCCGGAAGGCTTCCGCAAGGCGCTTCGCCTGATGCAGCAAGCTGCCAAGTTCAACCGGCCGATCGTCACGTTCATTGATACGAAGGGTGCATACCCCGGCAGCGCGGCCGAGGAACGCGGACAAGCGGAAGCGATTGCGCGCAACCTGCGCGAGATGGCGACCTTCGGCGTGCCGATCGTCTGCGTGGTGATCGGGGAAGGCGGCAGCGGCGGGGCACTGGCGCTTGGCGTCGGCAATCGCGTGCTGATGCTCGAGAATGCCATCTATTCGGTCATTTCGCCTAACGGCGCCGCGTCCATTCTCTGGAAGGATGCATCCAAAGCCGATCAAGCGGCCGAGGCGATGAAGATTACGGCGAAGGATCTGGTAAGCTTCGGCATCGTGGAAGAGGTCGTGCCGGAGCCGCAGGGCGGAGCGCATCGCGATATTCCAGGATCTGCTGCTGCGGTTCGCGAGGCTCTGGTTCGCCATCTGAACGAGCTCCGCGCCATGTCGGCCGAGCAGCTGATCGAGGATCGCTATCAGAAGTTCAGAAGAATCGGCGTGTTCACCGCGCAGCAGCAGGAAGCAGCCGGGGCAGCCGACGATCCCGTCGTCGAGGCAGTCCGTCCCTAAGCGGCGGAATGTTGCCTAAGCGAACATAATTGACATGCGCTGTGGGAAAATATACTGTACATGTCATGTCGGATCGTGTAATTTAATTAGTGCGAGTTCCAGATGGCCAATTGTCAGCGCCTCAAGCGTTTCCGAAGGAAACGCACTTCGGAAGCATACGCCTAAGTTGGACGATGGTAGCAATTGAGGAGCTATAGCGTTTCCGTAGGGAACGCAGCATCGGAAGCATATGCTTAATTGCGCCAGCGTTCAAGATTCGACGTCGAGTCCGCTTCCAGAATGACTTCGCGATCACAATTGGACTGTGTTAGCAGGCAGACCGGCCTCGTTCCTCGTTAAGAGGATCGTCAGCCGGTCTCCATTAGGTATACAGATAAACGGAGGAAAACTACCCATGCGCAAAACAAAGATCGTATGTACCATCGGCCCTTCGAGCGAATCGCTCGAGAACACGAAGAAGCTGATCATGGCCGGCATGAACGTCGCAAGGCTCAACTTCTCGCACGGCGACTTCGAGGAGCACGGCAACCGAATCATCAACATCCGCAAGGCATGCGCGGAGCTGGGCAAGACCGTCGCGATCCTGCTCGACACGAAAGGTCCTGAGATCCGTCTCGGCAAGCTGGCTGAAGAGCCGATCGAGCTGGTCGCAGGCGAGAAGATCACGCTCACGACGGAAGAAATTTTGGGCGACAAGAACCGCATTCCCGTTACATACAGCAATTTGCCGGCTGACGTGACGGTCGGCTCGACGATCTTGATCGACGACGGCTTGATCGGTCTGACCGTAACCGGAGTTCAAGGCACCGAGATCGAGTGCCAGATCGTGAACAGCGGCCCGATCAAGAGCAAGAAAGGCGTCAATGTGCCGGGCGTCGCGATTTCGCTGCCGGGCATTACCGAGAAGGACGCGAACGACATCGTGTTCGGCATCGAGCAGGGCATCGATTTCATCGCGGCATCCTTCGTGCGCAAGGCGAGCGACGTGCTCGAGATCCGCGAGCTGCTGGAGAAGCATAACGCATCCCACATTCAGATCATCTCCAAGATCGAGAACCAACAAGGCGTCGACAATCTGGACGAAATTCTCGAGGTTTCCGACGGACTGATGGTGGCGCGCGGCGATCTCGGCGTCGAGATTCCGGCAGAAGAAGTGCCGCTCGTCCAGAAGTCGATGATTCAGAAGTGTAACCGCGCGGGCAAGCCGGTCATTACGGCCACGCAGATGCTCGACTCGATGCAGCGCAATCCGCGCCCGACGCGTGCGGAAGCGAGCGACGTCGCGAACGCGATCTTCGACGGCACGGACGCGATCATGCTCTCCGGCGAGACGGCTGCAGGCAAATACCCGGTGGAATCCGTTATGACGATGTCCCGGATCGCCGAGCGCGCCGAATCTGCGCTGGAGTATCGCGAGATCTTCACGAAGCAGGCGAACGCTCAGCAAGCGACCGTTACGGAAGCGATCAGCCAAGCCGTCGCGAATTCCGCGCTGGACCTGAATGCGAACGCGATCATCACCTCCACGGAGAGCGGATACACGGCCCGCATGATCTCCAAGTACCGTCCGAAGGCGCCGATCATCGCCGTCACGCCGATTGAACAGGTGCTTCGCCGCCTGGCGCTCGTGTGGGGCGTAATCCCTGCGCTGGGTAAGCCGGCGACGACAACCGACGAAATGTTCGACATCGCGGTCGAGGGCGCAATCAGCACAGGGCTGGTACGCCTAGGCGATACCGTCGTGATCACGGCAGGCGTACCGGTGGGACGCTCCGGTTCGACGAACCTGATCAAGATCCATACGGTCGGCGACCTCGTCGCCAAGGGACAAGGCATCGGCAGCCAAGCCGCTACCGGCAAGGTCGTTGTAGCCCGCACGCCGGAAGAGGCGATCGCGAAGACGAGGAGCGGATCGATTCTCGTAACGCCGTCGACGGACCGCGATTACATGCCGGCAATCGAGAAGGCGGCAGCCGTCATCACGGAGCAAGGCGGCATCACGAGCCATGCAGCCGTTATCGGGTTGAATCTGGGCATCCCGGTCGTTCTCGGCGTCGAACGTGCAACCGCGCTGTTGACCGATAATATGGAAGTAACGGTGTACGCGGAATTCGGCGTCATTTATACAGGCCAAGCGCGCGTATTGTAATACGTACGCCGCGGCTGTCAGACAGAAGAGGCAAGTTGGAGCGATGGTGAACCTACCGTCGCTCTTTCTTCCATTCTGGACATTACGCGATGAGGAGAGGGCTTATGGCATCCTATTGGCACTTGCATCCGCTCCGTGTCCGTTATCAGGAGACCGATCAGATGGCGGTCGTCTATCACGCCAATTACGTGAATTGGTTCGAGATCGGCCGAACGGAATTCATCCGCCATGCGGGGATGTCCTACCGCGATATCGAGCTGGCAGGCTTATTGCTTCCGGTGACTGAGCTCGCGGCGAGCTTCGAGAGACCTGCTCGCTATGACGAGCGGCTGGCAATCTGCACGAGAATCGGCGAATTCTCGAAGTTCCGATTGCGCTTCGAATCCCAGATCCGGAGAATCGCGGAAGAGCAAGAGCTTCCGAATATCGTGCCTGAGGACCATGACCTTCCCGGAGAACGGCTCGTGAGCGGCGGGACGAAGCATGTCTGGCTCAATCGGGAGTGGCGTCCGGCTCGTCTGGACAGATTGGCGCCGGAGCTCTACAGGCTGTTAGGAAGACTGGCGGAAGCCAGCGAATAGGAGGCGTTCAGGTGGGTCAGCAGAGAAAAATCGGGAATCGGCTGCTGCTGGCGATCATTCTCGTGCCGGCAATCGAAATATGGGGTATCATAGCGGTGAGCGATAGGATCGGCGGCGGAGCGGCATTTCTCTTGATGCTGCTGACGGGTCTGCTCGGTATTTATCTGATTCGCAAGGAAGGCACCAAAGCGTGGCAGGAAGCACAGCGGCAGATGCAAGCCGGCCAGCCGCCGGGGCCTTCGCTCCTGAACGGACTATGCATTCTGATCGGGGGCGCATTGATGCTGCTCCCGGGCTTCTTCTCGGACATCGTGGGGCTGTCGCTAATCTTTCCGCCTTCGAGGCGGCTGTACAGGGGGCTCATTCTCGGCTGGCTGGAGAAACGGATGCGCAGCGGCACGATGACGATTCGCAGATGGTAACCGCAGCGATCCCGATTGTTAATGGATTCCAATCGTTTACGCGGCGTTAACAATCGATTAACATGCCATAAACAGTTGTGTCGGATAATGGGGACATAGTCAGGAGGGGAACGATTCATGACGAAACATTTGTCCCAGTATGTCAATCGCGACTTAAGCTGGATCGAATTCAACAGACGGGTGCTGGAAGAGGCCTGTGACACGAACAACCCTCTCTTGGAACGGGCGAAATTTCTGGCGATCGTCTCATCGAACCTGGATGAGTTCATGAGCGTCAGGGTTGCGGGAATTCAGGATCAGATCAAAGCGGGTTATGCGAAGAAAGACTTCACCGGTTATTCGCCGGGCGGCCTCTGGAAGCGACTGATCAAACGGACGGCTACGATGGTATCGGAGCAGTACAAGGCTTATCGCGAGGTCATGCGCGGTCTCGCGCGGGAAGGGATCGTGCTGCGCGCATACGATGAACTCACCGCCAACCAGCAGAAGGCGCTCGAGGAGTATTACACCGAGATCGTATTCCCTGTCTTGACGCCGATGGCGTTCGATCAGAGCCGGCCTTTCCCGCTTGTGCATACGCGAGAGCTGTACTTATCCGTGCTGCTGAAGAGCGACGGCATGGAACAGGATGAAGAGCCTTTTTTTGCGCTGGTGCAGATCCCGTCGATCCTGCCGCGGTTCGTTCATGTTCCGGGTAGGGCGGGCAGCAAGAAGTCCGAATACGTCCTGCTCGAGGAATTGATCGAGAAGCACATCACCACGCTGTTCAGCGGTTATGAGCCGATCGCGGTATCGCCGTTCCGCGTGACGCGCAATGCGGACTTGACCTTGAACGAGGAAGGGGCGGAGGACCTGCTCGAGGAGATCGAGAAGGAACTGCGCAAGCGCAGGTGGGGAATGCCTGTGCGCATGGAAATTGCCAAGGGCATGCATCCCTATGCGCTGGCGACGCTTCGCGAGGAGCTGGAGATCGGCGAGAACATGATCGAGATCGACGGTCCGCTCGATCTTAGCTTCCTGATGCGGTTCGCCGGCTCCCTCTCAGGCAGGGACAACCTGGTGTTCGAGCGCAATGAGCCCGTCTACCCGCGCGAATTCGAACGGTCCGACGACATGTTCGAGGTGCTGCGCGAACGCGATGTGCTCGTCTACCATCCCTACGAGTCTTTCGAGGCAGTCGATGATTTCTTGCTGCAGGCGGCCGAGGATCCGGATGTGCTGGCGATCAAGATGACGCTGTATCGCGTAAGCGGGCAGTCCACCCTCATCCAAGCGCTTGCGGATGCGGCCGAAGCCGGCAAGCAGGTGACCGTAGTCGTGGAGCTGAAGGCGAGGTTCGACGAGGAACGCAACATCGCGTGGGCCAGACAGCTGGAGAAGGCGGGCTGCCATGTGGTGTACGGATTGGTCGGCCTCAAGACGCATGCCAAAATATTGCTCGTCGTACGGCGGGAGGATCACCGTCTGCGGCGGTACGTTCATGTCGGCACGGGCAATTACAACGGCAATACGGCGCGTCTCTATACGGACGTCGGGTTGTTTACCTCGCATCCCGTGATCGGGGCGGATGCATCGGCGCTGTTCAACGAGATGACCGGGTATTCGACCCCTTATGAATGGATGGCGTTCGGCGTGGCGCCGACCGGCCTGCGCGATAAGCTGTTCGCGCTGATCGACCGCGAGAAGGAGCATGCGCTCGCCGGCCGTCCCGCACGCATTGTCGCGAAGATGAACTCGCTGTCGCACCAAGACATCATTGACAAGCTCTACGAGGCATCGCAGGCCGGCGTGTCGATCCAGCTCATCGTCCGAGGGGTGTGCTGCCTTCGCCCAGGGGTTCCCGGCCTCAGCGACAACATTCGCGTCATCAGCATCGTCGACCGATTCTTGGAGCATTCGCGGATTCTATACGCGAAGAACGGCGGCGAAGAAGAAGTGTATCTGTCCAGCGCGGATTGGATGACGCGGAACTTGACGCGCCGGATCGAGCTGATGTGCCCGGTATTCAGGCCGGATCTTCGCAAGATCATGATCAATCTGCTGGAATTGAACCTCCGCGATAACGTCAAAGCGCGCGAGCTGCTGCCCAACGGTTCCTATGCCAGGGTGAAGAACGATCTGACGCCGTTCCGCAGCCAATTCGAAGCGAAGGACATTCCGGCATGGAAAGGGATGCTCCAGAATTAACCATGCGTATATGCGAACAGCCCGCCTAATAGCGGGCTGTTGTCATGTAGCGAATAGGGGCGTTAGTCCCCATATTTTTTTGAAATCGCCGGCAAGCGCCTGAACTTCCTTGCGCTCCATGGCGAGGGCCGAATCCGCGCGGAGAGGCTGCAGCAGAAGCTTGTTGCCGCTCACGACGGCGGCCAGCCTGCCGATGGACTGCGACTCGCTGCGGTCGAGCGCGATGGCAAGCTGCAGCAGCGTGCCGAGACGGCAGATCGTCTCGATATCCGCTTCGCCAAGGAGCGGCTTGTACTCGGCGTGCAGTTGGCGGACGCCGCCGCGATTCTTGTATGCGGCGACCGCAGCGGCGATCAGGATGCCGCGATGCGTCAAGCCGTTCAAATGAACGTTCGTCATTAAGTAGAAGGTATGCTTCGAGTAGCTGAAGTAGTCGATGCTGCCGCCGATGCGGAACAGCATCGATGCAGCCTTCAGCCAGACGGCGGCTTCGGGCGGAAATTCATGCTGGCTGAGCAGCGACTCGAACAGCTCGCCGGACATTCGGGTGACTTGCTCGAGATGAGCGATCGGGGCTCCGGGGTATAAGCGTACGAGACTTGCGATGCTATAGTCGAGAATATCGTCGACCGGCTTGTGGTCCGGCATCAGCGCATGGTAGAACAGGCCGTCGCGAAGCCCGGCTCCGCATATGACGTAGCGCGATGCGCGGCATGCTTGGTAGAAGACGCGCAATATGGCGATGCCGGGTATAATCAGATCGACGCGTTCCTTGGACAAGCCGGGCATCTTCTTGCGCTTCTCGGGAGTGGTGCCGCGCAGGACGGCGAACAGAGCGTCCGTGTCGCCCGCGTCCATAGCATAGTTATGAGCTTGAGGAAGCGGGTATTTGGCATAACCTTGATGAACCTTGGCGAGCGCGCGCGCCGTTCCCCCGATGCCGACGAGCGGCAAGCCGGGCGTCTCCGCCACCCAAGGCTCGGCCGCGATCGCTTCCCGTACGGCGGCCTCCAGCTGCTGCAGCGCACGTTCATCCAGCGCGCCTTCCTTGGCGTAGCGCTTGGCCATATTCACGCATCCTAGCGGCAGCGATACGCTGCGCACGAGCTTGCGTCCGCGGAACAGGGACAGCTCCGTGCTCCCGCCGCCGATGTCGATCAGGAAGCCGTCCTTGATGGCGATCGTGTTGACCATGCCGAGGAAGCCGAATGCGGCTTCTTCCTGGCCGGACAGTACCTCTATGGTGAGCCCTGTCGCACGCTGCAGCTTGTCCAGCACGTCGGAGCTGTTCGCGGCCCCGCGAATGGCTGCCGTCGCTACCGTGCGAATGCGGACGGTTCTGTGATGAGAGCAGATCAGCTTGAAGTGATGCAGCACCTCGATCAAGCGCTCGACGGCGCTGCCCGTGAGGCGCCCTTGCTCGTCGACCTGCTCGCTCAGCCGGCCGGCTTCCTTGCTGCCGTCGATGACATGATAGGCGCCGAGCGGCGTCCGCTCATAGATGACGAGTCGGATCGAGTTGGAACCGATATCGATAATGCCGATTCGTTCTTCATGCATGTGTGAGTACCTCCGCATCTCGACCGTGACCGAGCTTTTGTCCCATTTTATCATGATTGGCGCGAATGTCGAAAGTTCGGGCATCTTGCATGGTTATTTGCGGGGGTTGCGGGGAAAAATGCGAGAGAGGCATGAACGATAGCGTCAAGTTATCGCCGATCGCTCAAGTGAAAGATTTTATTTATCGAGTCGATAAATCATTTTTATGCCCGTATTTGTTCACATACCCGTAGAAATCCTTTATGATGAATAAGATGGAATCGGATCGAATGTAATGTAACCTATCATGCGTTGTCATATTCGTGTAAAAAGGAGAGAGAGAAAATGACTGCAACCAAAGGTCTTGAAGGGATCGTCGCGACGACTTCTTCGATCAGTTCGATCATTGACGGCGTACTTACGTACCGCGGTATCAATATCGATGAATTAGCGGAAAGCGCGACCTTCGAGGAAACGGCTTACCTCCTCTGGTACGGCAAGCTCCCGACATCGTCCGAGCTCAAAGGTCTGATCGACGAGTTGAGCGCTTACGCTGCAGTGCCTTCGGAAGTACTGTCGCAGATGAAGTTGTATCCGAAGGATACGAATTCGATGGCGGCGCTTCGCACGGCGGTATCCAGCTTGGCGCTGTACGACGCTGCAGCAGGCGACATGTCCGCTGAAGCCAACTTGAAGAAAGCGATCAAGCTTCAAGCGCAGCTGCCGACGATCGTTGCCGCATTCGCCCGGATTCGCGACGGCAAAGAGCCGATCGCTCCGCTGTCCGGCGTATCGGTTGCGCATAATTTCCTATACATGCTCACCGGGGAAGCTCCGGCAGACATCGCGGTCGAGGCGTTGGACAAGGCGTTGGTACTGCACGCCGACCACGAGCTGAATGCTTCGACATTCGCTGCGCGGGTAACCGTGGCGACGCTCTCGGATATTTATTCCGGCGTTACCTCCGCGATCGGCGCGCTCAAAGGGCCGCTCCACGGCGGCGCGAACGAAGCGGTCATGGTCATGCTCGACGAGATCGGTTCGAACGCGAACGTCGTGCCTTATATTAACGAGAAGCTCGCGAACAAAGAGAAGATCATGGGCTTCGGGCATCGCGTCTACAAGAACGGCGACCCGCGCGCCAAGCATCTCCAGCGCATGTCGCGCGAGCTGGGCAAGCTGACGGGCAACATGGAGCTGTACGAGATGTCGATCAAGATCGAAGAGCTCGTGACCGGCCAGAAGGGCTTGAAGCCGAACGTAGACTTCTACTCGGCATCGGTCTACACCGCGCTTAAGATCCCGCGCGATCTGTTCACGCCGATCTTCGCGATCAGCCGAGTATCGGGGTGGACGGCTCACATTCTGGAGCAATACGAGAATAACCGCTTGATTCGTCCGCGTGCCGAGTATACGGGACCTGCGGATGCGAAGTTCGTGCCGATCGAGCAGCGCTAGAACATGTTATAATAGTGATCACACAAGATTGAAGGAGGACTACCATTCATGCAACTCGAGAAATTTGCAATGCCGACCGAAGGCGAGAAAATCACGATTAACAACGGCCAGCTTCAGGTGCCGAACAACCCGATCGTTCCGTTCATCGAGGGCGACGGCACGGGCCGCGACATATGGAAAGCATCCAAGCGCGTTCTGGATGCAGCCGTAGAGAAAGCCTTCAAAGGCGAGAAGAAGATTGCTTGGTACGAAGTGTTCGCCGGCGAGAAAGCGTTCAATACATACGGCGAATGGCTGCCTGCCGATACGCTGACCGCGATCCGCGAGTACATCGTCGCGATCAAAGGTCCGCTCACGACGCCGATCGGCGGCGGCATCCGTTCCCTGAACGTTGCGCTGCGCCAAGAGCTTGACCTGTACACTTGCCTTCGCCCTGTGCGTTATTTCGCGGGCGTACCTTCCCCGGTCAAGCGTCCGGAACTCGTCGACATGGTTATTTTCCGCGAGAACACGGAAGATATTTACGCGGGCATCGAGTACCAAGAAGGTTCCGCAGAAGTGAAGAAAGTCATCGCCTTCCTGCAGAACGAGATGGGCGCGAACAAGATTCGCTTCCCTGAGACGTCGGGCATCGGCATCAAGCCGGTATCGTCCGAAGGCTCCAAGCGCCTTGCACGTGCAGCGATCGAATACGCGATCAAGCACGGCAAGAAATCGGTTACGCTCGTTCACAAGGGCAACATCATGAAGTTCACGGAAGGCGCGTTCAAGAACTGGGGCTACGAGGTAGCCGAGCAAGAGTTCGCGGACAAGACGTTCACGTGGGGACAATACGACCGCATCAAGGAAGAGCAAGGCGCGGATGCAGCGAACAAGGCGCAAGCCGACGCAGAAGCTGCCGGCAAGATCATCGTGAAGGATGCCATCGCCGACATCGCGCTGCAGCAAGTGCTGACGCGTCCGACGGACTTCGACGTCATCGCGACGCTCAACCTGAACGGCGACTACCTGTCCGACGCGCTGGCTGCGCAAGTCGGCGGCATCGGCATCGCGCCGGGCGCCAACATCAACTACCTGACGGGTCACGCAATCTTCGAAGCGACGCACGGCACGGCTCCGAAGTACGCGGACAAGGACGTCGTCAACCCGGGCTCCGTTATTCTCTCCGGCGTTATGATGCTCGAGCATCTGGGCTGGCAGGAAGCGGCCGACCTGATCTATAAAGGCATGGAAACGGCTATCAACAACAAGACGGTTACGTATGACTTTGCTCGTCTCATGGAAGGCGCGACGGAAGTGAAATGCTCGGCGTTCGCGGACGAAATCATTAAGCATATGTAATTTGTCCCTAAATTCATGAGCCGGTAGCAGTATCGCTTTCCACCACGCTGTTGACCTCGTATCCTTTCGGATTAGACAGTAAGTTAGGATACGAGTTCAAAGGCGGGACGTAAACTTTCCAAGTGATACTCTACCTCTTCATGAATGGACAAAATACAGATGCTAACCATTATTCTCGGCAGCTGCGGCCGGGATTTTACTTTGATTAGGGGGGATAATTAGGAAAATGGCGATTAGGCGGAATAAGATTACGGTTGTTGGTGCAGGCTTCACGGGCGCTACGACGGCTCTTATGCTTGCGCAGAAGGAACTTGGCGATGTGGTATTGCTCGATATCCCGCAGCTAGAAGGTCCGACGAAGGGCAAAGCGCTTGATATGCTCGAATCGACGCCGGTGCAAGGCGTAGACAGCCGGATCGTCGGAACGTCGGATTACGCGGATTCCAAGGATTCGGATGTCGTGATCATCACGGCAGGCATTGCCCGCAAGCCCGGCATGAGCCGCGACGATCTCGTGAACACGAACGCCGGCATCGTCCGGTCCGTATGCGAGAACGTCAAGGCGACGAGTCCGAATGCCTATGTCATTATCCTAAGCAACCCGGTCGATGCCATGACCTATGCGGCATACCATGCGCTGGGCTTCCCCAAGAATCGCGTGATCGGCCAATCCGGCGTACTGGACACGGCTCGCTACTGCACGTTCATCGCGCAGGAGCTGAACGTATCGGTCGAAGACGTTCGCGGCTTCGTGCTGGGCGGACACGGCGACGACATGGTGCCGCTCGTCCGGTATTCGAACGTCGGCGGCATTCCGATCGAGAAGCTGCTCCCGGCTGAACGCATCGAGGCGATCGTGCAGCGCACGCGCGTAGGCGGCGGCGAAATCGTCAATCTGCTCGGCAACGGCAGCGCGTACTACGCGCCAGCAGCTTCGCTCGTGCAGATGACGGAAGCGATCCTGAAGGACAAGAAACGCATTTTGCCGGTCATCGCGCTGTTGCAAGGCGAATACGGCTACAACGATCTATTCATGGGCGTACCTGCCGTGCTCGGCGGCGACGGCATCGAGAACATATTCGAACTGGAATTGACGGACAGCGAGAAGGCTGCGCTGGACCGCTCGGCGGATTCCGTCCGGAGCGTCATCAAGATCGTTGCGGACTAGGCGCCGGCTCGAGCAATAACAAGCTGAAGCACGGCTTGCGAGACCCTGACATTCATGCCAGGGTCTCGTCGATTTTTCACCCGCCATAGGGCAAGTGAGGAGGCTCCGGGACAAGCTATGGAGACGAATTGGGAAATGAATCTGGAAGCGTACGCGATGGACGGCCATGCAGGTTTGGAGGAAGCATCCGCCCTTCTCAAGCGCATCTACGGCTACGATTCCTTCCGCAAGGGACAAGCCGATATTATAACGGGCTTGCTGAACAGCCGGGATACCCTTGCCATTCTGCCGACAGGGGGAGGCAAATCGGTCTGTTACCAAATCCCGGCCATGCTGCTGCCCGGCACGACGATCGTCGTATCGCCGCTGATCTCGCTCATGAAGGATCAAGTCGACAGCTTGAACCGGCTCGGCGTGCCTGCGGCATTCCTGAACAGCTCCCTGAGCGCAAGCGAGTACCGCGACGTCATGCGGCAGGCGGCGGACGGCGCGTATAAGCTGCTCTACATTGCGCCTGAACGACTTGACGCGCCTGCATTCAACGGTCTGCTCGAACGGCTGCAGGTCCCGCTGATCGCGATCGATGAAGCGCATTGCGTGTCGCAGTGGGGGCATGATTTTCGCCCGAGCTATCGTCAACTGGCCGGCTGGGTGGCTCGATTGGCGAACCGGCCGCTCCTGGCAGCCTTCACGGCGACCGCGACGCCGGACGTGGCAGAGGACATCGCGGCCATGCTCGCGCTTCGCAGTCCGAATGTGTTCGTAACGGGCTTCGCAAGGTCGAATCTGTCGCTCTCGGTTGTAAGCGGCGGCGAGAAGCGAGCCTTCTTGCGGAAGTTCTTGAACGAGCGAAAGGATCAGTCCGGCATCGTGTACGCCGCGACGCGCAAGGAAGTCGAGGCGCTTCATGGGGAGCTGCAGAGGTGGGGCTTCGATGCCGGCAAATATCACGGCGGCATGAATGACGCCGAACGGACCGAATGCCAAGAGAAATTCCGCTTCGACGACGTGCGCGTGATGGTCGCGACGAACGCATTCGGGATGGGCATCGACAAGCCGAATGTCCGCTTCGTCGTGCATTACCAGATGCCGGGCGATATCGAGTCGTACTACCAGGAGGCTGGGCGTGCGGGTCGGGACGGAGAGGAGAGCGACTGCGTGCTGCTGTTCGAGCCGCAGGATATGCAGATCCAACGTTTCCTGATCGAGCAGGGAACCGGCGACGATTCGAGGAAGGCGATCCAGAACGGCAAGCTTCATGCGATGATGAATTATGCGCGCACCGAGCGCTGTCTGCAGCGGTACATCGTCGAATACTTCGGCGAAGGCGATGTCGCGGACTGCGGCAAATGCAGCAGCTGCCTTGACAAGAGCGAGGCGCTCGACATTACGGCAGACGCGCAGATGGCGCTGTCATGCGTAGGCCGGCTCAAGGGACGGTTCGGCGTGACGACGTCTGCCAAAGTGCTGAAGGGATCGCGCGATAAGCGTATTCTCGACTTCGGTCTGGATCGGCTCACGACTTACGGGCTGATGCGGAGCAGGCCGGAGAAGGACATCACGGATCTGCTGTATTGGCTCGTATCCGAAGGCATGATCCGCCTGACCGAGGGGCAGTATCCGACCGCCTCGCTAACGGCGAAGTCGATGCCGGTGCTGGAGGGACAGGAGAAGCTGTACCGCAAGCGGCGCACGACGGCAAGCAGAAGCCATGCGGGCTCGGCGGCAAGCAGCTTCATGACCGCCGGGGGATCGCGCGTGTTCGAGGCGCTGCGCGCATGGCGCAAGGATGCGGCGCTGTCGGAGGGCGTGCCGCCGTTCATGCTGTTCTTCGACGCAGCGCTCCGCGAGATGGCGGATGCGATGCCGCGTTCGATGGAGCAGCTGCTGCAGATCAAGGGCGTCGGCACGGCCAAGGCGCATAAGTACGGGCAGGACGTGCTGCGCATTATCAGGGAGACGGCAGGAGAGCCGGAACCTTCCGATCCGACGGCGGAATCAGGTGCCGATGCCGCCGAAGGCGCAGTCCCTCGGCCGGCGGCAGCTCGTGCTGCCGATCCGGATCAGCCGAGCCATCTCGTGACATGGGCAATGTACGGGCCAGGTGCCTCGATCGAAGCGATCGCGGCTGAACGCGGCATGAGTGCCGTGACGATCGAGGGGCATGTGCTGCGATGCGCGGAGGAGGGTCTCGGTCTCGATTGGTCGCGGATCATGACGGAGGAGCAGGAAGAACGGATCAAGAAGGCGGCTGCGGAAGCCGGCGAGGAGAAGCTTAGGCCGATCAAAGATCTGCTGCCGGACGATATCGATTATTTCATGATCAAGGCGGCATTGACGCGATGGAAGCTTGCAGGCACCGAATAGGCCGGGGGTTGCCGTGCGCTTTTGTCAATCGCGGACGGATTTAGTATACTAGTCGGTAGAGTTAATCTGCATTACGATTCGAATCCCTATACAGGAGGTGCCCAAATGTATCAATTCGTTACGTTTCTTCACACGATCGGCGCAGTCGGCATGGGCTTGTACCTGCTGCTCCCATTCCTGGTCGGCCGCGTCACGCAGCTGACAGGCGACGGACAGGCAGGGCTTGCGGACGGTCTCGTCTTCGCGAACCGCATTGCGCAGTATTGCCTGGTTCTGCAGCTCCTGACCGGCGGTTATATGATGTCGCAATCCGATTACACGGTGCTCTGGATGGTGCTTATTACCGTGTTGTTCCTCGCGATCGCCGCGCTCGGCGGCATTGCGGCCAAGCCGCTCAAGCGCATCGCGACCGCGATTCAATCGGGACAGAGCGCATCGGCGCATATTGCCCGCGTCCGCATGTTCAGCATCATCATTCTGATCTTGTATATCGCGATTATTTACCTGATGCAATACCCGGATTACCGGGCATAGCACGCCGGACCGGCTGCACGAGACGGGGAGGATGGACGACGAGATGACAACGCATTCACCGGAATTGATCACGTTCGGAGAGACGATGGCGCTATTCATGGCGCCGGACTATAAGGGACTGGACCAAGTGTCCGGCGTGGAGCAATCGTTCGGAGGGGCAGAGAGCAACCTGGCCATCGGCGCAGCCCGTTTAGGCGCATCGGTCGGCTGGTTCGGCGCGCTCGGCGAAGATCCGTTCGGCACGCGAATCTTGAAGGCGGTAAGAGGCGAAGGCGTGGACGTGTCGCGCGCGCGCCGCGTTGCCGGCGAGCAGACCGGCTTGATGTTCCGGGACAATCCGGGCGGCAAGCTGTCCGTCCACTACTATCGCAAGCATTCTGCGGCAAGCCGGATGCAGCCGTCCGACTTGGATGAGGCGTATATCCAAGGCAGCCGTATCCTGCACGTGACGGGCATTACCTGCGCGATCAGCGAGACCGCTCGCGAGACGCTGATCGCCGCGGTTCGGATTGCCAAGGCGGCCGGCGTGAAGGTGTCTTTCGACCCTAACCTTCGGCTTAAGCTGTGGAGCATCGAAGAAGCGAGACGCGTCTTGCTGCCGATCGCGGCTGAGGCGGATTATTTCCTGCCCGGCTGGGACGAGCTGGCTCTCTTGTACGATACGGATGACGAGCAGGCGATCTTCGCGGCCGTGAGCGAGTTGAACGCAGTATCCGTTATCAAAGGCTACGGCGAGAAGACGCTGGTGCTGGAGAACGGGAGCCGCACGGAAGTCCCGTTCTACAAGGCCGACAAAGTCATCGATACGGTAGGCGCCGGAGACGGATTCTGCGCAGGCTTCCTGACCGGACTGCTGCAGGGCAAGTCCACGGTCGACGCGGTACGCATCGGCAGCATCTGCGGTTCGCTGGCCGTTCAAGGCCGAGGCGATTGGGAGTCGCTTCCGGATCGCGGCGCGGTAGAACGTCTGCTCGAAGACCGCAAATGGATAGAACGGTAAGCCGTTAACGCGAATATGCGATCAAGTACGCCGCCGGGATCCGAGAAGGGATTCCGGCGGCGTTCTTTGGCTTGCTGCTAGCGGCAGCGGCGATGTGCATCCGATCGGAAGTTTCGCTATAATGGATAGATATGCAAGGCAGAGCAGATCGTATCCATGACTTGAGGGGTTGCGCGATGAGCGAGATCATTAGACCGGATGGCAGCGAGTCGGCCGTTCAGGCTGCAGGGACCGCCCAGCGGAAGGCGGAGCACATTCGAATTTGCTTGGAGGAGGAAGTGCAGGGCATCGGGATTACGAACGGGCTGGATCGTTACCGGTTCCGGCATCTTGCGCTGCCGGAACTCGATTATCGAGCCATCGATACGCGCGCTTCCTTCCTGGGACGCGAAGTCAAGGTGCCGCTCTTAATCAGTTCCATGACCGGCGGCACCGACAAGGGAGGGGCCATCAATGAGCTGCTAGCCGAGGCTGCAGAGTCTCGGGGCTGGGCGATGGGGCTCGGCTCGATGCGGGCTGCCATCGAGAATGAAGCGCTGGCCGACAGCTTTCGCATTCGCCGCAGCGCGCCGTCCATTCCGGTACTTGCGAATCTCGGTGCGGCGCAGCTCCGTCTGGGATACGGCGTAGACCAGTGCCGCCGCGCGGTGGAGCTGGCAGAGGCGGACGGTCTCGTGCTCCATCTGAACGGGCTGCAAGAGGTGTTCCAAGCGGGAGGGGATACGGATTGGGCCGGCTTGTTGGTTCGGATCGAGGACCTCTGCCGAAGGCTGGAGGTGCCCGTCGGCGTTAAGGAGGTCGGCTGGGGCATCGATGGGGACACGGCCGTCCGGCTGACGAATGCCGGAGCGGCATTCATCGACGTGGCAGGGGCCGGCGGGACTTCCTGGAGCCAGGTCGAGAAGCATCGCGGCCATGACAAGGTACGGCGCGTCGCGGCAGAGGCGTTCGCGGATTGGGGGAATCCGACCGCAGATTGCATCGTCGACGTTCGCGGCCGGCTGCCGGAAGCGGTAATCGTGGCGAGCGGAGGCCTCCGTCACGGCGTAGATGCGGCCAAGGCGATCGCGCTCGGCGCGAACTTGGCCGGTTACGGCCGGTCCTTGCTGGCAGGCGCTGCAGAGGGAGATCGCGAGCAGCGAACGGCTGCAATCGATCTGCAGATGGAGAGGATCGAATTCGAGCTGCGCGGCGCGATGTTCGGCATCGGCGCCGGCAGCATCGGGTCGCTGCGCGGGACGCAGCGGCTCGTCGAAGCCCGCTGACCGGTTCGCAGCCATCGAGCAGGAAGGAGGGACCGCAATGGGGGAATGGTTCGAACGCAGCTTCGGCTCCGATTATATGGTCGTGTACAAGCACCGCGATTGGGACGATGCCGTACGTGAGGTGCGCTCCATGATGGCACTGCTGCGGCTTCCCGCAGGCGTAGAGGTACTTGACGTCGGCTGCGGCATGGGGCGGCATGCGCTGGCCTTGGCGGATATGGGCTACAAGGTGACAGGCATCGACCTGTCGGACACGCTGCTGCGTCATGCCGCGGCGCAGGCATGCGGGAAGCGCGTGGAATGGGTGCTCGGAGACATGCGGAGCATGCCGCTAAGTACCGGACGTTATGCGGGAACGGTCAATTTCTTCACGTCCTTCGGCTATTTCGAGACCGAGGAAGAGAATGTCGGCGTCCTTCGCGAGCTGCGCCGGGTGCTGCGGAATGACGGAAGATTCTTGATCGACTTCTTGAACCCCGTACGGGTAGAGTGCCAGCTCGTACCTCGCTCCCAGCGCGTAGACGAGGAGACGGGATGGCTGATCGAAGAAACCCGGCGCATCGAGGACGGGGCGGTCGTCAAGCACATCCGGATCATGGAGCAGGACGGCACCGAGCGAAGCTATACGGAGCGCGTGCGGCTCTACTCGCTCGAATGGTTCGAGGAGCATTTGGCGCAAGCCGGACTCCGGCTGGAGGCGGCGTACGGCAACTACGAAGGCGCCTGCTATGACCGCAATCGGTCAGAGCGGTTAATTGTGACAGGAGCGGTGATAACGGCATGATCAACGAAGTCAGCAAGAGCAAGGCGTCGGCCGCAACCATGCATGAGGACGGCTGGATACGGGTGAAGGTGCCGCTACCGTTCTCGCTCCGCTACGTGAACGCGTATTTGATTCCGGATACTGACGGCTATATGCTGATCGATCCGGGATTGCGGACAGCCGATGCGGAGGCAGTGTGGCAAGAGTCGCTGCGCCGGAATGGCGTCACGATGCAGGACATTACCCGCATCATGCTGACGCATCACCATCCCGACCATTACGGGCTGGCGGGCTGGTTCCAAGAACAGACAGGCGCGCCGGTCTATATGTCGGAGCGCTCGCATGCCTACGCGCGCAGGCTGTGGGGAGAAGGCCGGACGTTCGCGGAGGACTTGGTCGCGCTGTATGCGCGGCACGGCATGCCGCAGGAGGTACTGGATACGATGGAACCGCATCTGGAGAGCTTCGTGGAGAAGGTCGAGCCTCAGCCCTCGGTCACGTATATTCGCGGCGGCGACAGGATTGCGTTCGGCGGGGAACAGTGGGAGACGATTCCGGTCGACGGCCATGCGAACGGTCAGCTCTGCCTCTACCTTGCAGAACGGCAAATCATGCTCTGCGGCGACCAGGTATTGCCCGAAATTACGCCTAACGTCAGCGTCGTGCCCGGCGAGCCGACGAACGTGCTGCAGCAATTTCTAGGCAGTCTGGAGCAGCTGTCCCATTATGATGTCCGGATTGCGTATCCCGGGCACCGGGAGCCATTCAGCGACTGGCGAGGCAGAATCGCGGAGCTTGCTAGCCATCATGAGCGTAGGCTCAATCAGATGGCGGACATGCTGGATACGCCGTTAACGGCTTACGAGGTTTGCGTATCGACGTTCGGCGAGCGGATCGCCGGCAATGCGCATAATCTGCGATTCGCCATGTCCGAGACGCTGGCGCATCTGGAGCATCTGGTGCTGCAGGGGCGGGCGGAAATGGCCGACAGCGGTTCGCCTGGCCGAGGGGCGGCCGTCTATCTGCGGAATCGATAATGGAATCTTGCGAAACACGAATAGACCGTCAAGGGCGATGCACGCC
>JAEZCJ010000075.1 GCA_023433615.1 Bacillota bacterium
TTCATATCTAATAGCTGTCACATTCACACTTCCTAAGGGTCAACTTGTGATGGGTTAACTTGTGATCACGAAGTATTGCTTCGCAGCTTATTCGGCGTCGAATCTTGAACGCTAGCGCACTTTCCGGTGCTCACGTAGGTCTGCCTACGCTCCGCTCCTCAATTGCTACTATCGTTCAACCTTCTCGGTGCTGACAAGTTAACGTTTAAATTTACTTCGTTATATTTCAATAGATAAACATGGCGTCGCCGAAGCTGAAGAATCGGTATCGCTGCTCGATCGCTTCCGTGTAGGCTTGCAGCGTAAGCTCGCGGCCGGCTAACGCGCTGACCAGCATGACGAGCGTCGACTTGGGCAAGTGGAAGTTCGTCAGAAGCGCATCCACGAGGCGGAACTCGTAGCCGGGGTAGATGAAGATATCGGTCCATCCGCTGCAGGCTTGAACGCCGTCAGCACCGTAGCGGCCTGCGACCGTCTCGAGCGTCCGCGCCGATGTCGTCCCGACCGCGATGACACGTCCGCCTTCCTGCCTCGTCCGGCGGATCAATTCCGCGTTCCGCTCATTGAGCTCGTAGTACTCAGCATGCATCACATGCTCCTCGATCGTCTCGGCTGACATGGGCCGGAACGTGCCCAGGCCGACATGCAGCGTTAGGAACGCCGTCCGAATACCTGCTTCACGCAGTTCATCGAGATATTCCGGCGTAAAATGCAGCCCTGCCGTCGGCGCCGCAGCCGAACCCTCGTGCTTCGCGTAGACCGTCTGATAACGCTCCCGATCCGATAGGCGTTCATGGATATATGGCGGAAGCGGCATCTCGCCCAGCTTGTCCAGCAGCTCTTGGAAGATCCCTTCGTAACGGAATTCCACGACGCGCGCGCCCATGTCGCCTGTCTCCGTCACGATTGCGCGCAGCAGCGGCTCTCCGCCTGCTTCGCTGCCGAACCAGAGCTCCGTGCCGACACGCAGCCGCTTCGCCGGCTTCCCCAGCGTCTCCCAGCGGCCGCCCTCAAGCTGCTTGAGCAGCAGCAACTCCACGCGGGCCCTTGTATCGGGTTTCACCCCGATAAGCCGGGCGGGAAGGACTCGCGTGTCGTTGAGAACGAGCGTGTCACCCGCCCGCAAGTATTGCTTCAGATCCGTGAATGCGCCATGCTGCACCGTTCCTTCCGACCGATTCACGGCAAGCAGCCGCGAGCCTGTTCGATCGGGCAGCGGCGTCTGCGCGATCAGCTCCTCCGGGAGCTGAAAATCAAATTCCTCTACCTTCATATGCGGTCAGTCATTCCTTCTCGACGGTCACGTTTTTGTAATAGTATTGCAGAATCGATTGGTAATCATACCCTTGGTCGGCCAGCGCTCTGGCTCCCCATTGCGACAAGCCCACGCCATGGCCGTAGCCTGTTCCCATGATCCGGAAGGCCGGCTCCGGCGTTGCCGCGCGAATGTCGCCGTTGCCGTTCAGTACGAAATACGACGGCGCGTTCAGCTCCTTCGCCTTCCCGTCCGCGCCGACCGCGTAGACCGGCGCGCTGTCTGCCGGCTTCTCGCGAACCGTTCCGCCGACGCCGAGTACCGCTAGCCGACCGGTCTCATCGATATCGAAGCGCGTGCTCTTCAAGCCTCCGAGTGCCGATCGCAGCGTATCCGGCGTACGGACGGCAAGCTTGGCGCCATTGACTAGCACCTCGGTTACGCGTCCGGATACGCCTTTCATTCCGACCTCAACCGTGCGGATCGGTTCGCTGATCGGCGTAGTCGGCTTGCCCTTGATCGAAGCAGCCAGCGCTTCCGGCGTGAACGGACCGGCGACCCATGACATGTCGTTATTCTGTACGGCTTTCTCCAGCACGACTACCCGCGTCCCGTCATCCACGCGCGCTACCGGCTCGACATCGCTCTGAATCAGCGGAACCGGGCGAACCGCGACCCCCATGCCCTTCACGAGCATGATCTCGTTCCCCGTTGCCGAATTCTGCCCGGCAGGTACGAGCAGGTCTTCCCGGATATAGCCTATACGGCTGTCCGGCAGCACCACCCGATACCAAGCATACAACCCCTTCTCCGAGATCTGATCAGGGCTCGGCACGCTTCCGAGGTACGGAATGCTGGTTCCCCATATTTCCGCGGGATCCGCGGTCGCTCCGCCGGCATTGGAGGAGAACAGCGCCTCGACGACTTGTCCATTGTGCATGACGACCTCGCCGGCGGTTGCATCGACGGCCGCAATCGTGGCCGGCTTCTCCGATCCGATGCCCCCGTACGCCTGGCTTAGCGTCGTGTCGACTACATGCGCGATTTGGAACCCGAATCCTTTGTGCAGCGCATAACTTCGAGCCGCTACCGCTTGGGATTTGAGCGCCTCCGCCGGCCATGAAGCCGGCATCTCCGCGCCTACGACCGAGTAGAGGTATTGCTCGAACGGAAGCTCGTTCACGACAGCCAGCTTCTTGTTGAAGGCGGTTAACTCGAAGCTCCCGCGATACGTACGGTTGTACCGCTCCACAAGCTTAATGCCTTCCGCGCCAGCCGCAGCTACCCAGACCTTGGCCGTCCCGCCGAGCGGCAGCGAATACTGCTTCCCGGCTGTTCGCGATTGGGTTACGGTGTGGTCGTCTCGAATGAGCAAGTAAGGCTCGCTGGCATTGAGCGTTGTCAGCGCGCTGCCGGCAGGCACCTTGGAAGCGGCCGCCTTCAGCAGGGCCAGTCCCGCTTCATCGGATGACGCTCCTACCTGCGCGGTATAGGCGACTCCTTGGCCTTCCCGCTGAGGCAGCTTGATCGCCGCATAGGCCTCGATGCCCGCCTCTCCGAAAGCTCGGACTGTCTGCTGCGCCTCTTCGAGCGTCGCATACGGCGGCGACTCAAGGCGATGCGGCCCTGCTAAGGAAGGCTTGAAGCTGCCCAACAGACCGGTAAGCGCCGTATCCTTGGTCCACTTGGCCAATCCTGCCTGCGCATCGGCTGCCGAAGCGTACGAGCCTTCCGTCACTTGATAAATCGTTTTGCCGCTCTTCGGGATCGACGTCATGAAGCCTGCACCGCCTGCAGCCTGTACCCGTTTGAGCGCGGTGATCGCCGCATTCAGGTCCGCCGTCTCGAGCAGCTTGACTTTATAGTCGTCCAACGCGAACCGTACCGCTTCCTCGGAAGCGGCAACCGAGAGCGGCAATAGCCCCGACGGCTCGCGAAGCCCGATCGCGAGTCCGCTTGCGGCGCTCAGCGTTGCTGCCGCCGTGTTCAGCTGATACTTGCCGGGCAGCTGCAGGAAAATCGCGACCCGAATCCGATCAAGCGAAGGGACTGCTCCATAGGACGGCCATACGGTGGCGACTGAAGCGAATATCGTGAGCGCCGTTACAAGGGCGATGAATTTTCTCATTCCCGTTCCTTCCTCCCATTGCTGGCATGCGGCCTGGCCGGAAGCGCGCAAACGCCGTTCGCGCAGCCTTCATCCGCCCTGCCGAACCAATCGTATCTCCGTTTCGCGACGTAGCGATAGAGCGCATCCGCAGCTAAGCGAGCGCCGGGAACGGCGTAGCACCACGCCAGCCAACGCAGCGAAGGCAGCGTCCGCATGATCCGCACGACGCCGTCGGCTCCGGCGAATACGCGTCCTGCGCCGTCTATGACATGCAGCTTGGCATATAGCTCTTCGATCCGCAAGCTCGAGCGCCCCGGAACGTCGGGCGGCGATTCCGACTCCAACTCCTGGAGCGGTATGTACCTTAGCTCTGCCCGCGGCATCCGCATCGCTCGCAGCTTGTCCACGGTTCCCGTGCACATGACGCAATTGCGGTCGTATAGCACGTACAGCACTTCGTTCATCGCGCTAGCCCCCATCCACACGTGATCGCGAATCATCGGTCATGCAGCCTTCGTCAGAATAAGACAGGTCCGGCATCCTCTCCGGCCGCGTCAGGCGACGACGGGTCGGGCAATCCCAGGTGGCGGTATGCGAGCGGCGTCACGACGCGCCCGCGCGGCGTCCGCTGCAGGAAGCCGATCTGCATCAGATACGGTTCGTACACGTCCTCGATCGTCTGGCTCTCTTCCCCGATCGTGGCAGCGATCGTATCCAGTCCGACCGGGCCGCCTCGGAAGCTGCCGATCATCGCGCGCAGCATCTTATGATCGATCTGGTCGAGCCCCTTCGGGTCGACTTGAATGAGTTCCAGCGCATACTTCGCCAGGTCATACGTAATGACGCCGTCCCCGCGCACTTGCGCAAAGTCGCGTACCCGTTTCAAGAGCCGGTTCGCGATCCGCGGCGTCCCTCTGGAACGCATCGCGATCTCGTCCGCCGCTTCGCCGATCATCTCTACGCCGAGTATTTCGGCTGAGCGCGATACGATGAACGCAAGCTCATCGACTTGATAGAACTCCAGCCGGCTCATGACGCCGAACCGATCGCGCAGCGGCGAAGACAGAAGCCCGGCCCGGGTCGTCGCGCCGACGAGCGTGAACGGCGGCAGGTCAAGCCGCACCGAGCGCGCGCTCGGTCCCTTGCCGATCATGATGTCC
Organism: Bacillota bacterium; assembly: GCA_023433615.1. GTDB lineage: Bacteria > Bacillota > Bacilli > Paenibacillales > Paenibacillaceae > Paenibacillus_I. Next base: position 4,526 of record JAEZCJ010000075.1, read on the forward strand.
AGCGCAAAATCCTCCATCGCCGGATAGAGCACTTCCTCGACCGTTCGATGGAGCCGGTGAATCTCGTCGATGAACAGCACGTCGCCTTCCTGGAGGTTCGTCAGGATCGCCGCAAGATCGCCGGGCCGCTCGATTGCCGGACCGGAGGTCGTGCGCATATTGACGCCCAGCTCGTTCGCGATGATGTTCGACAGCGTCGTCTTCCCGAGTCCAGGCGGACCGTACAGCAGCACATGATCGAGCGCTTCCTTGCGCAGCTTGGCGGCCTCGATATATACTTTCAAATTCTCTTTCACTTGCGACTGCCCGATATATTCCGCCAGGTAGCGCGGCCGGAGGCTCAGCTCTACCGCTTGGTCCTCCATCATGAGATTGGCCGATATGATTCGATCATCCATGTCTCTCGGCACCTCCTCATTCACCCTTTAAACAGCTGTTGCAGCGCCCGCTTCATCAATACGTCGACCGTCTCGCCGGGCTCTGTCGCCTGACCGAGCGCCTGCCAAGCACGGTCGAGCTCCGCAGTCGTATACCCAAGAGCAGCCAGCGCTTCGCGCGCCTCGGGCCAGGCGGTGCCTTCCCCTTGTCCACCGCGCCCAGACGGCATGTCGTCAAGCGCCAGCCCTGCCGCAGCTCCGAATCCGGCAGCCGCCGCATCCAGCTTGTCCTTCAGGTCCAATATCATGCGCTGCGCCGTCTTGCGTCCAATTCCCGGCAGCTTCGTTAAGAAATTAACGTTCTCCTGCTGAATCGCGGCGAAGATCGATTCCGGCTTCGCGCCGGCCAGAACGCCCAGCGCGACCCTCGGTCCGATGCCGGACACGTCGAGCAGCTTGCGGAACATCCGCTGCTCCTCGCGCGTAGCGAAGCCGTACAGCAACGTCGCGTCCTCCCGGACATGATGGTGCGTGTACACCGTGACCGCTTCCTCGCTCGCCGCGAATGCATACGGATTCGGCGTGAACACCTGATAACCGATATCGCGGACGTCGACGACGATATATTCGCTCTCCAGATGGGCGACTTTGCCCTTAATGTAATCGATCATGGTCGCATCGCTCCGTTCGTCTTCTGCAGCATGACGGCGGAATGCGCATGGCAGACGGCGATCGCGAGCGCGTCTGCCACGTCGTCCGGCTTAGGCACGGCCGTCAGCTTCAGGAACATCTTCACCATCTCTTGCACTTGCCGCTTCTCAGCCTTGCCGTACCCGACGATCGCTTGCTTGACTTGCATGGGCGTATATTCCGCGATGGCAATGCCGCGCTGCACCGCTGCCAGCAGCATGACGCCGCGCGCTTCCCCGACCGTGAACGCCGTCGTGACGTTCCGGTTGAAGAACAGCTTCTCGACGGCAACTGCATCCGGCTTGTACTTGTCCATCAGCGAGCCTACCGAATCGTAGACTTGCTGCAGCCGCGTCGGATGCGGCGTACCGGCTTCCGTCTCCACGCAGCCATATTGAACGGGCACCAACCGGTGCCCGATCTTGTCGATAAATCCGAACCCAACAATCGCAATGCCGGGATCGATTCCTAGAATACGCAAGATTATCGCTCCCGTCCCATGAACAGCCTTGTAAGCTTCCCCTCATTATAGCAAATGTTCGCACCCATGAGAACATGTGTTGTGGCCTGAAAAAAATAAGAGAGACCGCGGGATCATGGTCTCTCTTAAAGGGAGTACGATAACGAGGCCGGCTTCATCGGCCTCGGGCGTTCCGGCAGCGCATAGTCGCTGTAGGTCGATAGAATGCTGTTCAGCTCGTCCACGTCGGAAATGCGGATTCCGTGCAGCAGCGCATCGATCCGCTCCTTCGGAAGGCTGCTCTCCATATAGCGGACGTCGAGCTGGTAGAACGTGCGGAGCACCTTCTGCCGCTCAGGCGGCCCGTCGAACAACGACAGCCTGCCTTCATGATCGATGCCGAATACCGCGCTCTCCTTGCAGGCAGGGGACAGATCGTCGATCTGCTCCACCAGCGTGACCGTTCCGCTAGGCGACAGATGTCCGCTCCACTCGGGATGCCGCTGCATCAGCCGAATCGTCTGCTTCGCGGTCATTTTTCCCAGCCGCTGCACCTCTTCGCCGCAGAGATAGACCCTTCTCAGCTCGACGGCTAACGGAGCTTCGGCCGATTCCAACGTCTCGATCAGGCTTGGCCCAACGCTGCGCTGCGCGATCGCGGCAGCCTCGGCCCTGCAGCCGTCGATAGACGCCGCACCGACCGCCGCCGTTGCGGCCGCCAGCAGCAAGCCCAGCCGCAGTGCCGGCTTCCGGCCTTGCTGCAGCCGTTTCTTGATTCGTTTCCAAAGGCTGAATCCCATCATCAGGATCTCCCCTATTAACCGATTTTCCCTATTGTTTCCTGCCTGCATAAGGAATATGCATGCCGGGAACAGGCGGTACGAACGGCAATTGCCCGGCCGCTAGTGCGGCCGGGCGGCCCATCGGGGGAGTTGCTGCTTATCGGTTAATCCACGGATTGCGCTTCGGAGCGCGCTTCTTCTTCGGCTTCTGGGCCGTGCCCCCCGAAGTCGAAGCCGTCGAACGAACGGCGGCCTTCTTCGACTCTTTGCGTCCATCGCCGGATGCCGTGCCTATCGCGGAATCCGTCTTGGCCGCACGGGCAGCCTCTTCGCCCTGAGCGGACCACTCTTGCGCGAAGCCTGCCGCATGGCCTTGCTGGTCAACATAGTTCCGCCCATGGCAGCCGCAGCTGCAAGGATTGCCTGTCGGATAAGCGCCTGCTTGAACCGGCATTCCGTAAGGCATTCCATAAGGCGCGCCCGCGATTTCCATCGGCATCGGCATCCCCATCGGCATTTGCTGCGGCATCATGTGCATCGGCATCTGCGGCTGCATCTGCTGCGGCATCATGTGCATCGGCATCTGCGGCTGCATTTGCGGCGACATCGATGCGCCCTGCACATCCCATGGCGCCGGCCCCATGCCGAATGCCCCCGCTCCCGCCTGCGCGTGCAGGTCGGCATGCACGTCGGCATGGAAATCGGCATACATGCCTGCCTGCGGACCGGCATGCGGGAACGCGGCCGGCATGCCATAGCCGGCCAGCTCGCCGATCGGCATCATCCCCGGCGGACAAGGGGCGCCCATATGCGGCATGCCGTGCGGCTGCATGAGACCCGGATACGGCATCTCCATCTGACCTAGCACCGCTTCCGGATGCTTAGGCAGCGGCAGCGGCTGGAATGCTTCGACAGCCGGAATCGGGTAATGCTTGAACAGATCGACTGCCTCGTGATGGACCGGCGGCGCAGGATAGGCCGGCTTCGGATGCTCCATAATAGGCAGCACAGGTTGCGGGAGCGGAACCGGAACCGGCTGCGGCGCCGGCTGCGCAATCGGCTCGATCGGCATCGGCAGCGGCATCGGCGCTGTCGGCGCCTTGCCCGGGATCGGCGTCGGCAGCGGTACAGGCGGCGTCTCCGCCAGACCCGCGACCGGTCCCGTGAACGTTTTGCCGGGAACAGGTTGCTCGCCCGTCATGTGGTGAAGTTCCGGCCCTTCCGGCATCGGTGCCGGCATGTCGCCGCTGCCGCCTGCAGCCTTCGGGATGTTCACGATCTCGCCCGTCAAGAGCACGTTCGGGTTCTTCAGATGCGGGTTCACTTTGATCAATTCGGCTAACTGGATGCCCCATGCCTTCGCGAGCTTCCACAGCGTGTCGCCCTGCACGACTGTATGCTGATGCAGCCAATCGCCGATCGGCGGCTTCGGCATGGACGAGGGAACCTTCACCTTCATGCCTACATCAATCGCATCCGGATTCGTGATGCCTGGATTGAGTTTCAATAATTGTTCGACGGTCACGCCGTGCTTCTTCGCGATTTCGTACAGCGTGTCGCCTTTTTTGACCATATGGATCTTCACGAGCCGCATTACCTCCTGTCGCATATTGCAATCTTTACATCCTATGCACGGAGTGGGCGTGTGTCCCCTCTATCTTCGATATTCAATTGTAAAAAAATGAAAGGAGCTGTCCGGTCGGACAGCCCCTGGCTGATGATTGTAGTCGTCTTACCCGCGATTCGGTTCCCACGTGAAGCTGGGGTAACTTCCCAATACGCGCACCTGACAGCCGATCGCCTCAATCTCCGCAATGGCGGACGGGAGCAGCACGGTGTCCATCGACATCTCGATATCGATGAAGAAGTAGTAGTTGCCGAGCTTCTTCTTCGTCGGACGCGATTCGATCCGCGACAGGTTGATCCTTCGCCACGCGAAAGCCGACAGCACCTGATGCAGCGCCCCCGGGTAGTCCTCCGGCAGCGTTATGAGAATGCTGGATTTCGTCTTGTCCGATTGCTTGAGCGTAAAAGCTTTCTCCCCGATCAACAGAAACCGCGTGAAGTTGTTATCGTGGTCGGTGACGCTCTCTTGCAGCACGTCCAGACCATGCAGCCTGGCTCCGCTCTTCTGCCCGATCGCTGCCCAGCCGCTGCCGGGATTCTCCTTGACGAGCCGAATGGCTTCCGTCGTGCTGCTGACGATCTCCCGTTCGGCATGCGGAATATTGTCCCTTAGGAACTGGGTGCACTGCGCCATCGCGACCGGGTGGCTGAGCACCTTCACGATCCGGGAATAGTCCGTCTTGCCGTCTTCGCCTTCCACTTCTGCGCGGCTGCCGACCAAGTTCTGCACGGACGGATAGACCCATTCGGCTTGAATCGGCAAATTCACCTCATGCACGAGCCAATCGGTGTGCAGGCTTACGGAACCGTCGATCGTGTTCTCGATCGGAATAATGCTGTAATCCGTTATGCCGCTGGCGGTCGACAAAAACACGTCGGCGATCTGTTTATGATAACGGTAATCGACCTCCGCGCCGCTGAACAGATGGCGCGCGGCGTCATCCGACGTCGAGCCGGCGGGAAGGCATGCTGCCCGTATGACATCTATGCTCATGCTCTTACTTCTCCTTTGATGCGATCCATGAAGGACGGCGACAACCCGTCGGCTTCGGTAACGTCGATCTCCGGCCCTTTCAGCGCCGGCTTCAGCCATAACGTCGCCGCCGAGATGCCCTCCGCCGCGAACGTATCGTGCAGGAAGCGCTCGAGCTCCTGCTTGCGGGTGCTGCCGGCCTCGACAAGCGCCAGCATCGTCGGGCCGGCGCCGCTAAGCGCCGCGCCCAATGCGCCATGCTCCGCGGCTTGATCCAGAATAGCCGTCATGCCTGGAATCATGGCCGCGCGGTAAGGCTGATGAATCCGGTCCTGCATCGCTCTGCGAATGACATCGTACTGCCGCGCGGCCAATGCCGCGACGAGCAGCGAGCTGCGCCCGACGTTGAACACGGCATCGGACTTGCTGTACTGCATCGGCAGCGCGTGCCGCGCTTTCTCCGTCGAGAGCTGGAAGGACGGAATCGCCACCAGCACCTCTAGCTCCGTCCCCGGCTCGATCCGGATGCAATCCGCGCGCTCACCGTCCCACGACGAGACGATGATTCCCCCGAAGATCGATGCGCCGACATTGTCCGGATGACCCTCAAGCTTCGTCGCGATCTGGAACAGCCGGTCAGGGCTCAGCGGGCTGCCGATCAGCGCGTTCGCCGCGGCGAGCGCGCCGACGATCGCGCTGGCGCTGCTCCCGAGACCGCGCGTCAACGGAATGTCGCTGTACATGGCGACATGGATCTCCGGCATGCTCACGCCGGCCTCCTGGAATACGAGCTGCGCCACCTTGTAGACGAGATTGTTCTTATCCGTCGGGATGCCGGCGAGATGTTCGCCGTGCAGTTCGAACCGCGTGCGGCCGTCAGTCGCGGCCGCCATCTCCACCCAGGCGTACAGCGACAGCGCCATGCCCAGCGTATCGAATCCCGGTCCAAGATTCGCCGTGCTGGCCGGCACCTTCGCCAGGACGCGCCGGTTCATTATTGCTCTCCTTCAAGCTTCGCGATAGCCTCCATTACGGCTGCCTCGGAGTCCTGTACGACCAACGGCTCGGCGTTCACGCTCTTGATCGCGATGTTCGGATCCTTCAGGCCGTGGCCGGTCAGCACGCATACGACGGTCTCGCCGCCCTTGAACAGCCCTTCGCGCTTCTTCTTCATGACGCCCGCGATCGACGCGGCCGAAGCCGGCTCGGCGAAGATCCCTTCCCGCCGGGCAATCGTCTTGTACGCATGCAGAATCTCTTCATCCGTGACATAGTTGATCTCGCCGCCGGATTCCTGTGCCGCGGCGACTGCCGTCTGCCAGCTTGCAGGATTGCCGATGCGGATGGCCGTTGCGATCGTCTCCGGATTCGGAATCGGCTCGCCCTTGACGATCGCCATCGCGCCTTCCGCTTCGAAGCCGATCATCCGCGGCAGCGACGCGATGCGTCCCATGGCATGATATTCTTTGAACCCTTTCCAGTACGCCGAGATATTGCCGGCGTTGCCGACCGGAATCGCGAGATAGTCGGGCGCCCGGCCCAACTGGTCGCTCACTTCGAACGCGGCCGTCTTCTGGCCCTCGATCCGGTACGGGTTGACCGAGTTGACGAGCGTAATCGGATGCTTGGCCGTAATCTCGCGCACGATCTCGAGCGCGCGGTCGAAGTTGCCCTCGATCGCGATGACCTTGGCGCCATAGATGATCGCTTGCGCCAGCTTGCCAAGCGCGATGTTATTGTTCGGGATCAGCACGATGCAGTTCAACCCGCCGCGCGCTGCGTATGCGGCTGCTGCAGCCGACGTATTGCCGGTCGAAGCGCACATGATCGTGCGGCTGCCTTCCTCCATCGCTTTGGCGACAGCCATCACCATGCCGCGGTCCTTGAAGGAACCGGTCGGGTTCAAGCCCTCGTATTTGAAATAGATATCGAGGTCGAGCTCGTTCGACAGGTTCTCGGCGCGCACGAGCGGCGTATTCCCCTCTTGCAGCGTGAGGAGCGGCGTGCGCTCATTGATCGGCAACAATTCTTTGTACGTTTGCAGCAGTCCCATATATCTCATACCGGTCTATTACTCCTTTAGAGGTAGTTCAATAATTCCACTTGCGATCGCGAAGCTTCTCGAGAAGCCCATTCGACGTCGAATCTTGAACGCTGGCGCAATTAAGCGTATGCTTCCGCTGTGCGTTTCTTACGAAACGCTGGAGGTACTCATGTAGATCTGTCTACATGCGATTGCTTCCGATGCCGCGTTTCTTGCAGAAACGCTTGAGCTCCTCGATTGCTACCATCGTCCAACCTTCGCCTATGCTTCCGAAGCTGTGTTTCCTACGGAAACACTTGAGGCGCTGACAACCGGCCTTATTGAACACGCATTTTTATTATTAATGAACGCTTCTTGCCTTTTATCCTTCTACCCGATACACGCTCTTTACGTTCTTGATCACCTTCAGCGATTCGAAGGCTTCAAGCACCTTATTCATCGATGCCTTGCTGGCATCGTGCGTGATGACGATAATCTCGGCATCCTGCAGCTCCGGATTCGGCTGCTGCAGCACCGAGTCGAGACTCACCTCATGCTGCGCGAACACCTGCGTGATCTGCGCCAGCACGCCCGCGCGATCCTCCACATGCAGTCGCAGGAAGTTCTTGCAGGAGATCTGTTCGTCGCTCTTCAGCTTCTTCTCCTTGAAGACGGCGGCCGCTTGCTTGCCTCCCGTGCCGAGCTTCAAGTTCTTCACGACGGAGACCAGGTCTGCGACAATCGACGTTGCCGTAGGCAGCTCTCCCGCGCCTGCACCGTAGAACATCGTCTCGCCGACCGCTTCCCCGTGCACGTACACCGCGTTGAACACGCCGTTCACGGAAGCCAGCGGATGGTGATTCTTCACCATGGTCGGCTGGACGCTGACGCTGATATGGTCATCCTGCCGCTCGGCAATCCCGAGCAGCTTGACCTCATAGCCGAGCCGCTTCGCGCAGGCGATGTCCTCCTTGGAAACGGCGGAAATCCCTTTAACCGTAACGTCTGCCAGATCGACGTTCGTCCGGAAGCCGATCGTCGACAGAATCGTCATCTTGCGCGCGGCATCCAACCCTTCCACGTCGGAGGTCGGGTCCGCTTCGGCGTAGCCGAGATCCTGCGCTTCCTTCAGCACGTCGCCGTAAGACGCGCCTTCGCGGCTCATCTTCGTCATGATATAGTTCGTCGTGCCGTTCACGATGCCCATGATCTTCGTGATGCGGTCCGAGGAGAAGCCCTCGATCAGCGTTCGAATGATCGGTATGCCGCCGGCCACGCTCGCCTCGTACATGACATCGCAGCGATTCTCGCGGGCTGCGGCAAGAATCTCCGGCCCGTGCAGCGCCATGAGGTCCTTATTCGCGGTCACGACATGCTTGCCGCGCGACAGCGCCTCGAGAATATAGGCCTTCGTATGCTCGATGCCGCCCATCACCTCGATGATCACGTCGATCTCCGGGTCGCGGATCACGTCCCACGGATCCTCGGTCAGCTTCGTCCGGTCGATCGCGACGCTGCGCGCCTTGTCGACCTGCTTGACGGCGATCCGCTCGATCGTGATCGGCGAGCCTACCTGGCCGAGCAGATCCTCTTGATGCCCTTCTACGATTCTCACAACGCCCGTGCCTACCGTGCCGAGGCCGAGCAAACCTACCTTAACTGATTTCATCGCTATACTCCTCCAGCATACATAATTGCGGCGTTCATGCTCGCGCGGCCGTTCGCCGCATGGCGAACCTGCTCTCGCGAGCTAGCCTTGCCCGACGACAATGGCCCTGCGCACCCCGTCGGCCTTCCGTATGCCGTCCACCAGCGCCGTCAGAGGCGCGGACATGACGGACATATCGACGGAGATGACGACATTCGCCAATCCCTGCAGCGGAATGCTCTGATGAATCGTCAGCACGTTACCGTCGAAACCGGCGACAAGCCCGAGTACCTTGGACAGAATGCCCGAACGGTGCTCGAGATCCATCGAGATCGTCACGATTCGCTCGCGGTCCAGCTGATCCATCGCGTAGATGCCGTCCTTGTACTTGTAGAATGCGCTGCGGCTGAGCCCTGCGCGTTCGACGGCTTCGTGCACGGTCTCCGCTTCTCCGCGCTTCAGCATATCCTTGACCTGGATCGTCTTGACGATCGCCTCCGGCAAAATGTCCTCACGGACGATAAAATAACGCTCCGCCATCAATCGTCCTCCCTACAAAGACACTTGTTCACCTATAGTGGACATTATATCGAAATGCAGGCAACACCGCAATAGGCAATCTCGTAACATACGACATCCATTATACAAGAAAAACAGCGGTTCATGCGAACCGCTGTCGAAGCGCCATGCCATCGTTCATCGTTAACGCTTGTCGTCTGACTGCTCCGATTGCCCTTGGATCTCCGACGATGCCGGGCTCTCTTCCGGCTTCGGGCTTAGCGGCGGCGCCGCATGACGCGCTCGCTCAGCCGGAGCGGCCGGCGAGGCGATGCGTCCGGCGGATGACCGTCTCTTTACGATCCAAGCCGCAGGCAGCCCGACGATCGCGAGCACGAGCAATACCGGAAGCGCGCCTGCGAGGAAGACGAGCAAGCCCTGTAAGCCGTTCAGCACGGCTTTCGTGCTGCCGCCCAGCGCATCGGACATTCTGCTGAAGAGCGGGTCCTTCTCGGCCTTCGCGAATGCGGATGGCTCCAGCGGCTGATACAGGCGCAGCTCGATCGTCGAATAGGCGACATTCTGATCCAGATAGCGTATCCGGCCTTTGATGCGTTCGATCTCCTCCTGCACGGAGCCCAACTGCTGCGAGAAGTTCACCAGATCGTCCGCGCGCGTCGCCTTCTCCATGAAGCCGAGCAGCCGCCCCTCGACGACCTGCTTCGCTTTCAGCCTGGATTCCAGGTCGACATATTCCTCGGTCACGTCCGTCCCGCTCATTTGGCGCTCGAAATGCGTATTCTCGATCTTGCCGATCCGTTCGATGAAGGACATGAAGCCGGCGGCCGGCACCTTGATGGTATACGTTGCGCCGTTCTCGTAAGGCGATTGAATGTCTTGAAAGGCCAAGATGTATCCCTTGCTCTGATGAATGGCATTCTGCAGCTGCGTCAGCGCTTCCGCAAAATCGACCGCCTCCAACGTAACGGTGCCGCGGTAGACCACCTTGCGGCCTGAACCGTCCTCCGCCGTGCTCAGCAGGCTGTCCATGCCTCCGCCAGCCGAGGCAGCGTTGTCCGCAGGGGCCTCGGCCGTTTCGGCTTCTCCCCCTGCGCTCGATCCGGAATCGGCCTTGCCGAAGTTCATATCGGCCGTGCTCTTTTGATCCGCTGCATAATTCCCGTCGTTATCGCTGCTGCTGCACCCCGCCAAAATCATGACGAATACGAGCATTAACCCTCCGAATACCGTCCATCCTCTGCGATTCAAGACCGCCATTCGCATCAACCCCCTCTTTTTACCATTAGACGGCGCGAATGAGCGATAAGTTGCTGTCAGTCATTAATGAACTGTCGATGTAGCAGGCGAAGCCGAATTAGCTGCGTAAATCGCCAGCGACCACGCCAAAAAGCCCCCGTCGCCGGGAGCTTCTGCCGCACAGAATAACGTTATTCGAAATAGTAATCGGCGCCTTCGAAAAATTCGAAATTGAAATCGCCGATCTGCACGAGATCGCCGTCCTTCGCTCCTTGCTTGCGCAGCGCATTGTCCACGCCCATCGTCCGCATGATCCGCGCCACGCGCATGACCGCATCGTAGGAGTTGAGGTTCGTTCGCTTGATGAACCGTTCGAGGTTCTCGCTCTCGACGACGAAATAGCCGTCCTCCTTGCGAATCTCGAAGTCGTTGGTTTCCTTCTTCTTGTCGTACTTGAACACTTTGCGCTCGGCGATCTCTTTCACTTCGTCGATGAGCGGCATGTCCGGCACCGTGTCCAGCAGGTCTGCCGCCTTGTACAACAGCTCCTTGATGCCCATCTTCGTAAGCGAGGAGATCGGCACGATCGGGTATTCCCGGTCGCCGCGCACGCCATCCAGCTGCTCCTTGAACAGCTCCAGCTGCTCGGCTGCCTCAGGCATATCCATCTTATTGGCCGCGATGATCTGCGGGCGTTCGGCCAGCTTCGCGTTATACTTCTCCAGCTCTTCGTTGATCGCAACCCAGTCGCGGAACGGATCGCGCCCTTCCGTCCCTGCCATGTCCACGACATGGACGATGACCCGCGTGCGCTCGACATGGCGCAGGAATTCGTGGCCGAGGCCGACGCCTTCCGCCGCGCCCTCGATCAGGCCGGGCAGATCCGCCATGACGAAGCTCCGTCCTTCCTCGACGTCGACGACGCCGAGATTCGGGGTAATCGTCGTGAAGTGATAGGCGCCGATCTTCGGCTTCGCCGCGGAGACGACCGATAGCAGCGTCGACTTGCCTACGCTCGGGAAGCCGACCAAGCCGACATCCGCCATCACTTTGAGCTCGAGCACGACCCAGCGCTCTTGGCCGTCCTCGCCGTTCTCCGCGATGTACGGCGCAGGATTATTCGCCGACGCGAACCTGATGTTGCCGCGTCCGCCTCGTCCGCCCTTGGCTACGACCACTTCTTGGCCATGCCGGGTCAGGTCGGCAATGATCTCTTGCGTGTCGTCATCGATGATGACGGTACCCGGAGGCACGCGCACGACCATATCGTCCGCGCCTGCGCCGTGCATGCCCTTCGGCTTGCCCTTCTCGCCGCGCGGTGCCTTGAAGTGCTTCTGATAGCGAAAATCGACCAGCGTGCGCAGACCCTCGTCGACGCGGAAAATGACGTCCGCCCCGCGACCGCCGTCCCCGCCCGCCGGTCCGCCCTCAGGCACGTACAGTTCGCGCTTGAACGAGATGATCCCGTCTCCGCCGTCTCCGCCCTTGACGAATATTTTGGCTTTATCTACAAACATGATGTTCCTCCGTTCACCCGTTCAGCTCGGCGCGCAGTGCCGCTTCTTTCATATCCGGCTCCAGGCGCTCTGCGCGCAGGACCGTTTTTTTAAGACGCTGCCTGCATTTTTCGTGAAGCTCCTCGGCATTAAGCAGCTCGCCCTCATAGCGCAGCAGCACATGCAAGTAGCGTTCGTCGCGGTGCATCGTAACCGTCAGCCTGGCAGCTTCGCCGCTGCTCGGCTTCACCGCGAAGCGGTAGGCATTGATCGTATCGATCAGCGCCTCGGCCGTCCGCTCGCCGTTCAGCGGCAGCTCCGCGAGGTTGATATCGTCGGCAGCGTCGACCAAGAGCTGCATGGAATTCGTAATCGTGCGGAACGATTGCAGATACAGGACAAGCGAAGGGATGCCGAGCTTGGCGATCCGGCTCTCCACCGTCATTCGTTCCCTTATTTTCTCCACGCAATCGACCGTTTTATCCAGCTTGTTCATCCGTATGTATCCGTATAAGACCTGGAGGTCGTTCATCCAATCATGCCGATGGTGATTCAATGTCCGTATAGCCGTCATCTGCAGCGCCTGCGCGGTCCGATCGCTGCGCTCCGACTGAATTTTTCTGTCTGCGATTACCCACAATGCCGCCGCCATAACCGTCCATACGACGAAGATCGCAATCAGCCAGCTATATTCCTGCCAGATAATAAGTGCCGCCGCAGGGAGCAGGATCGAGCCCGCACCATAGAGTCGCAGCGTCTGCCAACGATTCATACGAGGTTCCTCTCTTCGTTTCCATCATTGCCCAGCCTACAGACAAGTATAGCATGACGCCTGCAAAAGTTCACGGGCGGCATGGGCTGGAATGGAAGGGTTGATTGACGGCCGATGCCCGTCACAACAAAAATCCCGGTCTGTGTCCAGACCGGGATTTCGACCGAGATTATTCGACTGCTGCAGCGACCGGCGCTACGTCAACCGGATATACGGAGACTTTCTTGCGGTCACGTCCCCAGCGCTCGAACTTGACGACGCCTTCTACTTTGGCGAAGAGCGTATCGTCCTTGCCGATGCCGACGTTGTTGCCTGGGTGGACCTTCGTTCCGCGCTGGCGGAACAGGATGCTGCCCGCTGTAACGGTCTGACCGTCAGCACGCTTCGCGCCGAGGCGCTTCGAGTGGCTGTCACGTCCGTTCTTCGTCGAGCCTACGCCCTTCTTGGAGGCGAACAGCTGAAGATTCAGTTTCAACATGGGGTTTCCCTCCTTCTATACCGTCTGTTCCTGCATAACGACATATTTGCCGTACGATTCGATAATGGTATCCAGCATGACGACCATGGCTTCCAGAATTAGCTGGACGCGATCGTCAGCGGCTGAATCGCCCGTCTCCGGGATGTCCGACCGCAGCCAGCCGCTCCGCATCTCTGCCGGCAGCGCTAGGCCTGCCAGAGTTTCGACCGCGTTCACGGTGCCTACGGTTATCGCCGACACGCCTGCGCACACGATGTCCTTACCGGGCTTCGCGTACTGTGCATGGCCTTCGACGGCGAACGATACGATGCGCCGATCCTGAGAGCGGCGAACGAGAATAATCGTAATCATAGAAGACGATTACGCCTCAATTTTGCCGATCGTCACCTTGGAGTACGGTTGACGGTGGCCTTGCTTGCGGCGGTAGTTCTTCTTCGCTTTGTATTTGTAGACGATGATTTTTTGGCCTTTGCCGTGCTTCTCGACTTTGCCCGTTACTTTCGCGCCGGCTACTACCGGAGCGCCCGTTACGAGGCCTTCGCCTTTGGATACGGCAAGAACGCGGTCAAACGTGATGCTGTCGCCTTCGCCGGCTTCCAGCTTCTCGATGTAGATGACGTCGCCTTCTTGAACCTTGTATTGCTTGCCGCCTGTTTCGATGATTGCGTACATGGATGGTGCACCTCCTCATGTCTAAGACTCGCCTGGACCCAGGTGGCGTGCGCCGATTCGGCGTCCGCGCTTCTACCCGCCCGGTGCGGTTGTAGCATGCATAGCGACAAACACTAAACACACACCCCAAGATTGTAGCATACTCGGCCCGACAGTTCAACGCCTATTTATTATCAGCGAGTGAGGTCGGTTAACGCTTGTTCGTCAATCCGGTGTAGATTCGGCCCTTGCCTTTGCAGGAGACGCATGTCTCGTACAGCTGGCCTGCCGTATCGTTGCGCACCTTCTTGCGCGTCAGCTCGAGAAGTCCCAGCTTTGTCCAGCCGACGACATGGCACTTCGCCCGGTCTTGCTTCACGAGCTGCGACAGCCGCTCGCAGACCGAAGCGCGATGGGCTTCATCCTCCATATCGATGAAATCCACGATAATGATGCCGCCGGTATCGCGAAGCCGCAGCAGGCCAGCGATCTCCTCCGCCGCTTCCATGTTCGTGCGGTACACCGTGTCCTCAAGGTCATTCGTTCCCGTATATTTGCCCGTATTCACGTCGATGACGGTAAGCGCCTCCGTCTGATCCCAGGCCAGGTCGCCGCCGCTCTCCAGCCGGATGCGATGCGAGAAGGCACGGTCCAGCTGCGCATACACGCCATTGGAGCCGAACAGGGTCGCATCGTCGTTCTCGAACAAGCGGACCTTCGAAGCCATGCTCGGCGCCATCGTGCCGATGAGCGTCAGCGCCTCCTGCATCGCCTGCCGGTCATCGATCCAGATGCGATCCGTCTCCGTATCGAGCATGTCCCGCACGAGCCGATGCATCAGCCCCGCTTCCCGATGAAGCTCGGACGGAGAGGCCGCTTCCTGGGCTTGTCCTTCGACGCGGCGCCACAGCTCCCGCAAGAAGCCGGCGTCCTGCCTCAGCGCCTCCGTGTCGACGCCCTCTGCCGCCGTCCGCAGGATGATGCCTTCCTCCGCTTCGCGGATCGCTTCGCCTGCGGCACGCAGCCTCTCCCTCTCCTGCTCCGATCCGATCCGCTTGGACACGCCTATATAGTCCGCATGCGGCATGAATACGAGATAACGCCCCGGCAGCGAATAATGCGTCGTGACGCGCGCGCCCTTGCCGCCGAGCGGCTCCTTCACGATCTGCACGGGCAGCTCTTGCCCTGGCCGGAGGAGCGCCGAGATGGACGGCTTCTCCTTCGGCTGGCGTTCCAGATTCGGATGCAGCACGTCATCGATATATAAGAAAGCATTCTTGCCCTGGCCGATGTCGACGAATGCCGCTTGCATGCCGGGAAGCACGTTCACGACCCGGCCTTTATAGATGTTGCCGGCCAGCTGGCGGCCGGCACGTTCCGTATGGTACTCCAACAAACGGCCGTTCGCCAGGAATGCCGTTTCGATCCGATCCTCTTCGACATGAACCAACATTTGCTTCATTGCGCCACCTGCCGGAGCTTTTATTACTGATTGTACCCGATCAGGTCCGAAAGTGCACGACTCGGCATACCCGTTGTCAAAAATTGTCCGATCACGCGTTCCTCCGGCATCACGTCCATGACCGTACCGCCGCTGCCGATCACATAAATGAGGTGGTAGCGTTCCCTTCGCAGCAAGCGCAGCACGCCGCCAAGCTGCTGTTTCTGCGAGACGACGATCGGATGGATGGCGCCGGCCTCCTCCCGCCTGCGGCTCGCCTCCGTCTCCCGATTCATCAGGAATCGGATGAACACGAAAGGAATATGCTTGCGGAACGTCCAATTGGACGCGAGCAGGAACAGCCCGACGACAAGCAGGTTCAATTGGATGCCGCCGCCGAAGACCGATAAGCATGCTCCCGCAACCATCGCCGCGCTGAGCAGCAGGCTGATCCGGGTCGACCATTCGAGGGCGCGATGGTACGGCATCACGAAACATAGCCCTACCTGCAGCAGCTTGCCGCCGTCCAGCGGCAGGATCGGCAGCAGATTGAACAGCCCGATCATCAGATTCGCCTGCACGAGATAACCTGCCCAGGCCGGATCCCAGCCGCCATATGTGCCGAGCGCCCATGCCGCCGCCGCCATCCAAGCGTTCTGCAGGGGGCCGGCCGCCGCTACGGCCGCTTCCTGGCGGGCAGGCACGCTCCCCGCTTCCTCGGTTTCGGCTACGCCGCCGAACGGCAGCAGCTTAATGGAGCGAATGCGCCAGCCGTAGCTTCTGGCCATGATGACATGACCCAGCTCATGCACGATGACGATCGCGAACAGCGCCGCGAGCTCCGCCCAATAGCCGGTCAACACGGAAGCGATCATGATAATGACGAGCAGCGGATGGATGCTTACGCTGATGCCCGCAAGCTTAATCAAATCGGATCACGTCTGTCGGGTCGACATACTTGCCGTTCTCTTGGATGGCTAGGTATAACAGCGCGTCTTCGCCGCCGGCGGACTTCGGCATCGCGCCGATGCGATCGCCTGCCTCGACCCAATCGCCGGGCTGCACGTCGGCAGAAGAGAGCCGGCCGTAAATGGACTTGCGCGCCGACGCATGCTGAATGACGATGTTGAAGCCGGTCTTCTCGCTGCCGGCCACTTGACTGACTCGGCCGGTCTCGATGGCGCCGACGGGTTCTCCCGGAACGGCCGCGATCTCGATGCCGCCGAGCGACTCCGCGAAGCTGCGAACAACCGCTCCTCCCGACACCGGGGCAACGACCGTCAGCGCTACGGTACCGCCCACGCGCGTGCTTTCCGGCGAATCATCCCGCTGGCGAAAGATCGGGATGAAGCTGGGCGCTCCGCTGAACGAATCTTGGTACCACGCCGCGATCGCTCCCGCATCGAGCTGCTCCGTCAGTCCGCGCACAATGAATGTTCGAACGGGCTCTGTCCCAGGCATGTCCACCTGAAAGACTCCCCAGACGGCAGCGAATAGCACGAGCGATGCCGCGAACTGCATGAACAGTCCTCTCAGGAAAGACCCTCTGCCCCGAGGCGGCATCGGACTCTCGGGAACGGCGTCTTCGTTCCGGGACCAGGCCGAACGCGGCGTTCCTCCGGCGTGCAGCCATTCCTTGGACTTGCGCTTCCATTCCGTCTCCGGATCGATGGATGCATCCGCTTCGCGATACGGCCTCGATTCGGGGACGCCCCGATCGTTCGCCCCCTTTGCCGTGAGGCCTCCTGCGGCCGGAGCGCCGGATTGCGTCGCCGAGCTCTGCTGCTCCAATATCGATCGAATGCGATCCTCCCGCCTCGCTTTCACCCCGCTGTCCTTCATCGCCAGTTCCTCCATTCTATCGTCCATTCGGTTCGCTGCTTGATCGCTGAGTTCAAGGCTTGTTTACTATCAGCCTATGATTCTTCAAGCTTGTTTATGTCGCTCTTCAGGCTTATAGTGGGACATGTAGCAATATCCACTACGATAGATGCAGGAGGTACAACAATGATGCGACAACCTATTCCGCTTGCGCACTACGGCATTCCGGCGAGCCGGCTCGTGCTCGGATGCATGGGCCTCGGCGGCAGCTGGAGCGAATCCGAGCCCTATAATTCGCAGCATGTCCAAGAGACTCGGGAGGCCGTCGAGGCCGCCCTCGAGATCGGTATCAATATGTTCGACCATGCGGACATTTACAAGCGCGGCAAGTCCGAACGCGTATTCGCGGAAGTCATGAAAGAGCATCCCGGACTTCGGGAACGCATCATTCTGCAATCGAAGGTCGGCATCCGGTTCGAGCGAGGTCCCGGATTGCCGCAGCAATTCGACTTCTCCAAATCGCATATCCTGTCCAGCGTAGACGGCATTCTCGAGCGGCTGAACGTCGACTATATCGACATTCTGCTGCTTCACCGTCCGGATGCGCTCGTCGAACCCGAAGAGGTCGCGGAAGCATTCGAGCGGCTGACGGCTGACGGCAAGGTGCGCCATTACGGCGTATCCAATATGAGCGCAGGGCAGATCAAGCTGCTGCAGTCTTACGTGACGGCGCCGCTCGTCGTCAATCAGATCGAGATGAACTTAGGCCACGCGGATTGGATCGACCAGGGCGTTCAGGTGAATCAGCGCAGCAACCGGGACAGCTTTTTCCCGGTAGGGACGCTTGAATTCTGCCGCCTCGCGAACATCCAGCTGCAGGCTTGGAGCCCGCTCGCAGGCGGCATCTACTCCGGCGCCTCGCTGGAGGGACAGCCGGAGAACGTGCGAAATACGGCAGCCCTCGTGGCGACAATGGCCGAGCAGAAGAACACGACGCGCGAAGCGATCGTGCTGGCTTGGCTGACGCGCCATCCTGCCGGCATTCAACCGGTGATCGGCACGATCAACCCGGAGCGCATTCGCAATTGCCGGGACGCCTTCACGCTCGAGCTGACGCGCGATGAATGGTACATGCTCTACGAAGCATCCCGCGGCAAGCGGCTGTAACGCCCGGCATGTGGCTCTTACTCGCTGCCCTGTCCGCCATCGCGTTCGGCGTGCGCGGCATGCTCTACCATCACACCTCGCAGCGGCGGCTTGAGCGCAGCCTGCTCTTGGCCGGCGTATTCTCATGCGGCGCGATTCTATGCCTCATCATCGGTCTCGCTTCAGGCGACAGCTGGTCCGGCAACACGTTCGTCGGCATTCTGATGGGCTGCTGCTCCTTCGTCGCGAACCTCTCGATGTTCCGGGGATTCGCTGTCGGCAAAGCCTCCGTCGTGGCCATCTTAACGGCGCTTCCTCCGGTCGTCGTGGCATCGATGGCCTACATGATCTGGGGCGAACGGCTGACCGTCTGGCAGTTGATGTCCATTGTCATCATCGTATCCGGCATATTAATCGTTCGCTATGCCAAGGAGTTCTCGCTGTCGCATCTGGAGGGGGCAAAATGGGGGCTGCTCGCGATGCTGTTCTTCGGGTTCAACGACATGTCCAGCAAATGGTCGACGATGCTTGGCGCCGACACGTTCCCGACCTTGTTCTGGATGTTCGCTACGGGGGCGGTGCTGTTCCTGGCCGCATGGCGCCTCGAGCGCCGCGGCGCAGCTTCGACGGCGCGCCGGCAGAAGCCTTCAACAGAGGGAGAAGCGCCATGGGGCAGCGGCCGCACGTTCGGCGTCGGCCTCATGATCGGCACGACGAATGCGATCGGCATGGTCCTCCTGCTGAATGCGTTCGCGGTCGGCGTAACGGGACTTGTGTCGGCCGTAGTGGCGCTGAACGTGCTGCTGATTCTGCTCTATACGCGGCTCGTCGTCAAGGAGCGCTTCACCCCGCGCGAGCTCTCAGGCATGGCCCTGGCCCTGGCCGGCGTCCTGCTACTTCGTCTCTTGGGTTAACGGTTTTGGTTTATAGGGTTTCATTTGCACAAAAACCCCGCCTTCATCAAGAAGGCGGGTTCTTCGTTTTTGTCGTGTCTCTTACGTTCCCCTATAAGAGTTCCAAAGATTCGCTTGTCAGCACCGAGAAGGTTGGACGATGGTAGAAAATGAGGAGCGCAGTGTAGTCAAAGCTACATGAGCACCGGAATTTTCGCCATCGTTCAAAATTCGACGTCGAATACGCTTCCCGAGATGCATCGTGATCACAAACGAACTAAACTGAGGGGCGGTTGGGTGCGTGTTTGTCTTTGTGATAGGTCGGCATCTCATAGGCAATATTCTCTTCGGCATTGTTCGATTCGGCTTGCATGGCTTGATTGCGCTGATCGATCGATCTGTTCTTCCTGCCCTTGCTCATGGTCGTCACTCCCTCGGAGATTGCGTAGCAGGACTAGGGTAACCGCAAGTTCGCCGATCAATCCATTTCATATTTTTCCTGATGGGCCTTGATGCTGAAGACGAGCCCGATACAGAGCATGTTGAGGAGCAGCGAAGTGCCGCCATAACTGATGAAGGGCAGCGTAATGCCCGTTATCGGCATCAGGCCGATCATCATGCCGATATTCTCGAAGATCTGGAAGACGAACATCGAGACGATCCCGATGATGATGTACGAACCCTTCAGATCGTAGCACTGGAAGGCGATAATGA
>JAEZCJ010000155.1 GCA_023433615.1 Bacillota bacterium
TTCTATCTGCGGAATCTATAATGGAATCTTGCGAAACACTAATACACCGTCAAGGGCTATGCACGCCCTTGACGGTCTATTCGATTTGCTAGCCGCGCAACGCGGTCAGTCGAGCGGCGGTTCCGTGACGCCTTCGCGCTCCGCCTGCTTGCGATGCGCGATCCGGCTGCTGGCCGATGCCGCAACGGCGCCAACGATATCGTCCAGGAAGGTATGGATTTCGCCGTCCTTCTTGTCGTTGAGCCGCTGTAACACGCCGGGCTTCAGCTTATCGATGTAGCCGAAGTTCGTGAACCCGATGCTGCCGTATACGTTCACGATCGACAACGCCAATATTTCATCGACGCCGTACAGCCCCTCATCGTTCTTGATCATCGCCTGCAGCGGCGGGAACAGCTTGCCTTCTTCTGCTAGGATATCGAGCTGAATGCCTGTCAGAACGGCGTTCTGCACTTCGCGCTTGGACAGGACGGCATCCACGTGAATTTCGCACTCCTCGATAGTCAGATCGGGAAAGTAAGGCGATTGAAGCACGATGACGAGCTCGGCGATCTGCCGGCGCGTAACGCCTCGCTTCGCAAGCCAATCCTTCGTCGCTTCCGCGACTTCCTTGCTGTTCAGCACATATTGGCTAGGGTCGGACATGTCGGTCACCTCGAATTCGAATATTGGACGTAAGTGGTCTAAAAAAAGGAAGGGCTCGTATACATAGTACTACAAAACAGAGGTTGTACCAAATGTTGGTCAAGCTTGGAAACGGAACCTAAATCATAGGAGGCAGGAAGACATGAGTCGAACGCGCAAGTGGAGAAAAATGATGGCAGTCGGCGTTATGACGCTGCCGCTCGTTACGGCGGGCTGCGGTCTATTGGCCGGCGAGAACAGCCAAGCAATCGACCCGCCGCAGCAGCAGTACGAGACGGATCCCGAGAAGGGACAGTCCCCCGGCTCGGAGGAGGAGGCGGCTGCAAGCAGCCTGACGCCGTTAACCGTCTACCTGAAGGACAGGGGAGGCTACGTCGCGCCGGTCACGATCATGACGCCGCAGGATGAGGCGGAAGAGGCCGGGCGCAAGGCGCTCGAGATGCTCGTAGACGGAGGGGCTTACGCAAGCGAGCTTCCGGAGGGCTTCCAGGGCCTGCTTCCGAAGGGGACGCAGATTAGCGGAATCGATCTCGTGAAGGATCAGAAGCTTGCGATCGTCGATTTCTCGGGACCGTTCGCCGACTATAACGCGGCTGAGGAGCGGCGCATGCTCGAGGCTGTGACCTGGACGCTGACCGGTCTGCCCGATGTCGAGCAGGTGCAGATCTGGTTCGAAGGCTCGCCGCTGGGCGAGATGCCGGTGGACGGCTATCCGCTGAACGATCCGCTCAGCCGCGGCATGGGGATCAATCTGGAGCTGGGAGCCGGCGTAAGCTACAGCCATTCGATGCCGGTGACGCTGTATTTCTCGGCCTTGTCGGACGAAGGCGAGCAATATTACGTTCCGGTCACGCGATTGATCGAGCGGGATGGCGAGCGGGCGAAGGCGGCGCTGCAGCAGCTGATCGAGGGGCCTTCGCGAGGCGTGGAGCTCAACGGCGTCATGACGCAGGACATCGAGGTGGAGGCCGTGACGGTCGATGGCGATACGGCGGTCGTCGAGTTGAACGATGCAGCCTATGAGCAAGGGCAGCCGGCACCTGCGGAGATGCTGCAGGCGGTCGTCCTATCCGTAACGGAGAACTCTTCGGCGAGTAAAGTACAGATTCGCGTGAACGGCATGTCCGAGGTCGTCGATACGGAGAACCGCTCCTACAGCGAGCCCGTGGAGAGACCGGACCGCGTCAACGCGTTGAAAGCATAAGCAGCAGCGGCATGCACGGGAGGGAGGCTGGATATCCGGCCTTCCTCTTCGGCATCTCGGATTCAAGGGCGCGCTCTGGAATCGTGCGAAGATGCTTTTCCGAATGGAGTCTGGTAAAATGGTGACGAATCGCGCCGCAGCAGGCGAGGACAGAACAATCGGGAGGCTATGCGAATGAGGAGCGATAAGCGGACGAACGACCAGCTTCGTCCGGTCACGATACAATTGAATCCGAACAAATATGCGGAGGGCTCCGTCTGGATCGAGATGGGCGAGACGAAGGTGCTCTGCACCGCGACGGTGGAAGAGCGGGTGCCGCCGTTCATGAAGGGGCAGGGCAAGGGCTGGGTAACGGCCGAATATTCGATGCTGCCGCGCGCGACGCAGAGCCGCAACCAGCGCGAGGCCGCGAAGGGCAAGCTGACGGGCCGGACGATGGAGATCCAGCGCCTGATCGGCCGCGCGCTTCGTTCCGTCGTCGATTTGCAGGCGCTGGGCGAGCGGACGATCACGCTGGACTGCGATGTCATCCAGGCGGACGGCGGCACGCGTACGACGTCGATCACCGGCTCGTTCGTCGCGCTGGCGCTCGCGGTACATAAGCTGTCCGGTCATCATGCATATGCCAAATACCCGATCACGGATTATCTGGCTTCCGTCAGCGTGGGCGTCATCGGCGAACAAGCGATGCTCGACTTGAATTATGAAGAGGACTCGAAGGCTAAGGTCGACATGAACGTGGTCATGACGGGCACGGGCAAGTTCGTCGAAATTCAAGGCACGGGCGAAGATGCCCCGTTCTCGCGCCAAGAGCTGGATGCGCTGCTCGGACTGTCGGAGAGCGGCATTCGCACGTTGATCGCGAAGCAGCGCGAGGCGCTAGGCGCCGCGGGCGCTCGAATCGGGGGCTCGCTCGTATGATGCCGCAAGGCACGGTTGTCGTCGCCACGCGGAATAAGGGCAAGGTGCGAGAGTTCGCGCATGCGTTCGCGCCGCTCGGTCTTACGGTGAAGAGCATGTTCGATTACGACGGCTTGCCGGCGATCGTAGAGGACGGCAGCACGTTCGCGGAGAATGCGCGGATCAAGGCGAAGACTGTGGCAGAAGTGCTCGGCATTGCCGTATTGGCGGACGACTCCGGGCTGGAAGTCGACCAGCTGGGCGGAGCGCCCGGCGTCTATTCCGCCCGTTATGCGGGGGAAGGCGCAGACGATGCGGCCAACAATGCCAAGCTGCTGCGGGAGCTGGGCCGCGGAGAGATGGCGGCTAAGCAGCCGGCTGGGCTGCCGGAGGGCGTGCGAGCGCTGAGCGCAGGCCGTTTCGTCTGCGCATTGGCATTGTACGATCCATCCTCCGGGAGCTTCATCGAAGCCGAGGGGCATGCGGAAGGCTGGATCGTCGATCGCCCGCTCGGCGAAGGCGGGTTCGGCTATGATCCGCTCTTCTGGGTGGCTGCGTTCGGCAGGACGATGGGGCAGCTGTCCACGGACGAGAAGCACGGAATCAGCCACCGGGGCGAGGCGCTCGATAAACTGATCGCAACAATGAAGAGAGCCGCTGAATAGCGGCTCTCTTCATTGTTCGTTCGCATGCGGCGATCGGTGCCGCTAGATGCGAGGCGTGAACTTCCTGCCCACGATCATGCCGTCTTGGTAGCCGTCCGATCCGAAATAGTCGCCGGACAGCAGCATATAGAGCCGCGGGTGGATGAGCGGCAGCGCAGAATGCTCGCCGCTGTCGGCCAGCAGGGGATGCTTGTCGAGCGCTTCTCGTTTCACGTATAAGATCGTATTCTGCGCATACCACCATTGAACGTTGTCGTTCTGCCATATTTTCCGCCGGATGGCGTCTATCGGTACATATCCGCACGCCGTGAACTTGGCCGCCCAATAGTCGGGCCACTGCTCGTTCACGTGATGCCTGCCGCCCTGATAGGGGACCGCGGCCGAGAACAAAATGACGTCGCCATGCCGGATCAGGCTCTGGATGAAGGTGTCCGCGCCGGAGGCAGGGAGATGTTCGGCGACCTCAAGCGATACGACAAGGTCGAAGCGGCGGCCGAGCGCCAAGGGCTGCGTCAAGTCGCGGGCAATGAATTGCTCGCGCGAAATCTGCAGCATATTCAGATCGACGTAATCCCCGTCCACGCCGACGATATCGCGGACGCCCGCGGATTGGAACTCCGCCAGCCAGCCGCCTGTGCCGCAGCCGACATCCAGTACGCTGGCAGCAGGCACAAGCTCTTGCACGATCGGAATGATCGTCTGCGCGGAACGTCTCGAACCGTCTTGCTGGGTATGAAAAAATGCCGTACTATAGCGTGCCTCGTCTTCAGCGGTCACGTCGAGCGCTCCTTCTAGGCTGGATTAGAAGCTTCATGTTGAGTATAAAAGGTAGCGCCCAAGAGGGCAAGATCAGGATCCTGACCGGATCCGCGTTCTTGCCCTTCTTGCGTACCGTTTGCCGTTTAACGGATGGATACGTTGTAGCTGCGCAGCCAGGTATCGACCTGCGCCAAATATGCGAAGAGCTGCGGACCCGACATGAGCTGGCCGAACCAAGGCATATTCGAGGAGGCGTCCTTCGATTCGGCAATATCGCGAATGCGCTTGACGTTAATCAAGCGAAGCAGCGGGGATGAAGGATCATTCAAGATGTCGAGCAGCCTTGTGCGTACCGCCTCCAGGTAGTTGGGATTATGCGTTTTGGGATAAGGACTCTTCTTGCGGGTCAGCACATCGTCCGGCAGAACGCCTTGCAGCGCGCGGCGGAGAATGCCCTTCTCCCTCTCGCCCGCCGTCTTGATTTCCCAAGGGATGTTGAATACGTAGTCGACCAGTCTGTGATCGCAGAACGGAACGCGCACCTCGAGACCTACCGCCATGCTCATCCGGTCTTTGCGATCCAGCAGCGTGGGCATGAAACGCGTGATGTTGAGGTACGACATCTCGCGCATCCGGCGCTGCGTCTCGTCTTCGCCGGCCAGATGCGGCACTTCGGCAATCGCCTCGGCATAGCGGGCTTCGATGTAGTCCAGCGGCTTGATCCAATCGGCGATATCCGGTGCCAGCAGATCGGCCCGCATGCCGGAGGCGAGCGCCCAAGGGAAGGTGTTCGCCGTCAGCGATTCTTCCCGATGGAACCAGGGGTAACCGCCGAAAATTTCGTCCGCCGCCTCGCCGGAAATCGCGACTGTGGCGCCTTTCTTGATCTCGCGGCAGAACAAATACAGGGAGGCATCGATATCGGCCATGCCCGGCAAATCTCTTGCGAACATGGCGGCATCGAGGGCGCCGGCCAGCTCCGGCGTGTCGAAGGCGACGTTATGATGCCTGGTGCCGAGGTGGCTCGTCATGCGCTCGATCCACGGCGCATCGGCGTTCGGCTGGAAGGCATGCGCCTTGAAGTGCTTGTCGTTGTCCACGTAATCGACCGAATACGTATCGATTCGGCCTTGACCATTCGCGTCGTAGTAGTTGACGGCCAGCGTCGTCAGGGCGCTGGAATCGAGGCCGCCGGACAGGAGGGTGCATACCGGCACGTCCGAGACGAGCTGGCGTTCGACAGTGTCTTGCAACAGCTCGCGAACCTTGGCGGCCGTTGCGTCCAAATCTTCCTCGTGCGGCCGGCTCTCCAGCTTCCAATAGGTGTATACCCGGGTTCCCGAGCGGTCGACGGTCAAGCATTGGCCGGCCTTAAGCTCGGTCAGGTTGCGATAGACGCCTTGACCCGGCGTGCGCGCAGGCCCAAGGATGAAGATCTCGGCGAGTCCGTCTGCACCGACCTCTGCTTGGAAGGAAGGATGCGCGAGAATGGCCTTCGGCTCGGAGCCGAAGATGAATAAGCCGTTCGCATCGCTGAAAAAAAACGGCTTGACGCCGACGCGATCCCTGGCAGCGAAGAGACGCTGCTCGAGCGAGTCCCAGACGGCGAACGCGAAGATGCCGTTGAAGCGTTCGACGGCCGCCGGTCCCCATTCGATATAGGCGACGAGCAGCACTTCCGTGTCGCAGGTCGTCGTGAAACGGTGCCCGCGATGCTCCAGCTCCCGCTTCAGCTCTAAGGCATTGTAGAGCTCTCCGTTGTATACCGTTACGAACGTATTGTCGCCGACATGCCTTATCATCGGCTGCGCGCCGTTCTCGGGATCGATGACGCTGAGCCGGCGGTGGCCCAGCGCGCAATGCGTCGTAATCCACGTGCCGGAAGCATCGGGGCCGCGAGGCGCAAGGGTATCGGTCATCTGTTCCAGTGCTGCGCTATGTTGCGTCAGATCGTGCGACCAGTTGATCCATCCTGTGATTCCGCACATGTGTCTCAGTCCTCTCCCGTCATGTAGTCTATTGCTGTGCATGCTCCGGCCGAAGCCGTCTATCAAGCGTCCTTCTTGCGCGGTATAGGAGATATATGCGGAATGAAGGCATAAAATGTCTGTCCGACTGGAAGCCTATGCGTGA
Source organism: Bacillota bacterium (assembly GCA_023433615.1). Taxonomy (GTDB): domain Bacteria; phylum Bacillota; class Bacilli; order Paenibacillales; family Paenibacillaceae; genus Paenibacillus_I. Next base: position 6,307 of record JAEZCJ010000155.1, read on the forward strand.
GAGACCTATGACGAAGGAGCGGGAACGATGAACGCAATCGATGATGCGTACAGCATGCGCAAGCCTTATTACGTATCCGTCGGCGCCGGGCAGATTCTGGAGGATCCCACGGCTGCCGCGTACGAGCTGGCGATCCAGGCAAACGAAGAGGAGCTGAACAAGCTGCAGGAGCTGTTCGAGGAGCTGGCGAGCATGGAGGAAGCGGAGGCCATCCACTTCTTGAAGCATCCGTTCGCGAACGTCTCGCGCGAGCGGATGACGGAAGAATCCTGGGGCCTGACGACACAAATCTACAAGCTGCTGCACGAGCTGGGCACGGATGAGACGAAGGCGCATATCGACAGCATGCATATTACATAACGGAACGGAGGCTGGTGGACAGCATGGTGAACGTGCAGGAAGCGGCGCTGCGCCGCACGACGATGAAGCAAGGACGATTATGCGGCGAGGTCGAGGTATTGACGGACGATGCGAGCGCGCCGAAAGTGCTCGCGTATTTCGCGGGAGCGGGAGACGGCGACTATGAACTAATGGCGATCGTGGGCAATGATGCCGATACGGAGATCGACTGGTATGATAACCCGCTGCATCAGGCCTTCACGGACAAAGCGGAATGGTTCGGGTCGGCCGCTATGGAGGCGGGCGGCGGCGAACGGCAGGCATTCAAGGAGCAGGTGCTGTCCTTCGGCTCGGTACGGGACGATCTGGAACGCGAGCTGATGGGTTAGCTGCCGCGTCGATTCTGTACGATTGAATAGTGGGAAATCGTACATCTAGTTTAGTCGCTGCCCTCTTCAGGGAGACATTTGTGTAAAAAAGTACCTCTAATTTCCGTCGTATATACTCATTTAAGTGATAGCGGGCGAATTAGTGGTAGGAAACGCAGCTATTTCTCCGAAGCAGGGTGTTTGACCCCAATTAGTGGTAAGAAGCTACGCTAATGAGCGGTGCTGCCATACAACTGGATGAACCCGTTAAGCATGAGGCTTAACGGGTTATTTGGCGAAGCGATGCGGATTTGCAGAGCTGCTCATGGCCTCAGCTAGACAATCGCGGACATGCTATTGAAGGAATCGCGGCAAGCGAAAACGGAAAGGACGCTTGGTCGGCTTGATCTTCCCGTCTCTCAAGAACGTCAGGGAAGCGTTCAATTCGCCGCCAAAGAGTATGATGAGGGAGCTGATGTAGAGCCAGATCAGCAGGACGATGATGCCCCCGACGCTGCCGTAGGTCGCTTCGTAATTGCCGAAGTGATTGACGTAGTAGGAGAAGAGCAGGGAGGTGAGGATCCAGCCGAACGTGGCGAAGCAAGAGCCCGGGATGACCTCGCGCCAGCGCAGTCTCCTATTCGGCGTAAGGCGATAGAGCAGCATGAAGACGCCGAACATGGCAGACAGGGGCAATGCTGCCTTTAGCAGCGACCACATCGATTCGAAGCCGGCCGGATAGCCGAGATGCTCGAACAGGTATTGGCCGATCGGGCGTCCGAATACAAGCAGCAGCATGGCGATCAGAATGACGAACGCCAGCACGAAGGTGGACAGGAGCGAGACGCCGCGCACTTTCCAGAAGGGGCGATTCTCCTCCTCGTCATAAGCTTTGTTCAGCGCCTTGATGATCGCGTTGATGCCGTTCGACGCCGCCCACAGCGTCGCGATCATCCCGAAGGAGAGCAGCGTGCGGCTGCTGCCTCTCGTCACTTCGGCGATGATGTCGTCGACGGCCTTGCCCGATTCCTCGGGGAGCAGCCTGATGAGCTCGGCCATGAATTGCTCGCTCGATAGCTGCATGTAGCCGATCAGGTTCAGGAGGAAGATGAGGAAAGGGAAGAATGCTAGTATGAGGTAATAAGTAAGCTGCGCACCGAGCGCCTGCACCTCGTCGTCTCGGATTCGGCAGACCATATCCTCCACGAAACGAACGACGGCAGGTCGCGATGCCGGCGGCGATGTCGAATGAAGATTCGCCATGGGAACTCCTCCTCTCGCGGAAGTTGAGACAACCCTAGGAAGTCTTGTGCTAGTATATCCGTCCGGACAAGAGATCATGTTGATTTGCGGCAGAGCGCTTTCGGATAATCAAAAAAGCCTCCAATCCCAGAGAGCCGAGAGTTGGAGGCGTATATATGATGTAGAGGAAAAATGGCGTCCCAGGAGGGATTCGAACCCCCGACAACTCGCTTAGAAGGCGAGTGCTCTATCCAACTGAGCTACTGGGACTTGCGTGGTGAAAATATACCGAACTTTCAATGAAGTTGGAGCGGGTGAAGGGAATACTCAACATCTTGCAACTGGCTGCTATGCGAATGATGTTGACGCACGTCTTCGAATGTCTGCTCCGCATTGTCTTCTCGGACGGTCGAACCCTCATCGGGTTCTCTCCCTTCACGCGAAGAACTTTCAATGAAGTTGGAGCGGGTGAAGGGAATCGAACCCTCGCCTCAAGCTTGGGAAGCTGGCGTTCTGCCATTGAACTACACCCGCACGCCTTACGAGATAGACGCACTTTTTTGAAGCAAGGGTTATAATAGCACAGGAATGGGTAAAAATCAATGCAGACCCTTCAGCATTTTTCTTTTTCGCTCTCAGCCGTGCTATACTAGGTTACGGCGAATTGCTGCGTGACGAATATCGCGCAGCGCGACAGGCAGTCCAAGGCGGTGTTTCATAATGACAGATAGCAATCAAGAGCAAGCGAGCTCCAAAGATAATGTTTATTTATTCCCGAAGATGCTGGATCATTATCAGATTCAATTAACGCGCATGCTGGAAGCCGAACAGTTCGGCGACGCGAAGGAGCTGCTGCGATTCCTGCTTCAGTGCCGAGGCGAGGACGAACGCCATTACGAAGAGTGGAAGAGTCTGCTCCACTGGATCGAAATGGCTTTTCCCGAAGGGCAAGGGGCGGTCGTGCAAGGTGAGGATGCGGACAGTCTCGACGAGCAAGAGCTTCGGAGCCGCGTGCTGCAGCGCGAGCGGAACGACAATTCGGATGAAGCCTACATCTCGCAGGTGCTGCATATCATGCGCGAGCATCCGCTGGTCGAGCAGCAGCTCCTGGCACTGGAGCGGGCCGTGTTCCTCGAAGGGGATGGGGTCGACGAATCGATCCTGTCCTGGTTGACGGAGGCGGACCTGCATCCGGCGGTTCAATTCAAAGCCTTGCAGGCGCTACGCCGGCGCGGCGTGACGGGGACGATAGTCATCGACAGGCAGGGCGAGCAGATCGAGGCAGTCATCGAGGATACGCCGCTGTCGATGGATGAATTCCCGTCATCCGTGATGGAAATTCTGGAACGCGTGGAGAACGTAACGGAGGTTTCGGATCCGACGCTGCCGCATTTTGCCCGCGAGCTCTGGAAGGAATGCCTGCAAGCGTTGTACGGCACGAGCGAGTACAAGTGGATGCTGGACGGCGTGGAAGACACGATCGATTGCTGGGCCGCGGCGCTTCATCAGGGGCTGCAGCTCGCGGCATACGGCTCTTCGGACGACGAAGAGATACGTCATACATACGGGATACCGGAATCGCTGCGCTTTCGGTACGAGCAAGCCGGCAAGGCGATCCGCCGCATCGGGGTGGCGGATATTACGCCGCTGCCGCCTGAACAGCCTTGAAATCAAGGCGGATGTTGATTATAATAGAATGGTTTAAAATCGTGATTAAATTGACAGGTGTGTCAGTTTTGGAGGGGAAGGCATAACATGAAAGCAAGTTGGGAAACAATAGAAAAGAATCTCGGCGTTCTGAACGTCGAAGTGGATGCCGAGCAAGTTACGGAAGCGATCGACAAGGCATTCAAGAAAGTGGTAGCCAAGGTCAACGTACCGGGCTTCCGTAAGGGTAAAGTGCCGCGGGGCATCTTCGAATCCCGCTTCGGCATCGAGAGCCTCTATCAAGACGCGATCGACATTCTGCTGCCTGACGCGTATTCGAACGCCGTTAAGGAGACGGGCATTACGCCGGTCGACCGTCCGGAGATCGACGTCGAGCAGTTCGGCAAGGGGCAGACGTTCGTCTTCAAGGCGAAGGTACTGGTGAAGCCTGAAGTGAAGCTCGGCGCTTACAAAGGCGTAGAGGTTCCCGCGGTAGCGGCAGAAGTGACGGAAGAGGAGATCAATGCCGAGCTTGAGCGCCTTCAGCAGCGCCATGCCGAGCTCGTCGTGATCGACGAAGGCGAAGTTCAGAACGGCGACATGACGGTTATCGACTTCGACGGCTACGTGGACGGCGAGGCATTCGAAGGCGGCAAGGCTGAGCGCTACTCGCTCGAGATCGGTTCGGGTTCGTTCATTCCGGGCTTCGAAGAGCAGATCGTCGGCATGAACATCGGCGACTACAAGGATGTGGAAGTCTCCTTCCCGGAGAACTACCACGCCGAGCATCTGAAGGGCAAGCCGGCTGTATTCAAAGTGAAGCTGCACGAGATCAAGCGCAAGAACCTGCCGGCGCTCGATGACGAGTTCGCGAAGGACGTCAGCGAATTCGATACGCTGGACGAATACAAGCAAGATCTGGCGGACAAGCTGAAGGAACGCAAGGTCAAGGAAGGCGAGCAAGCCCGCGAGACAGCAGTAGTCGAGAAGGTTGCGGCGAATGCGGAAGTGGAAATCCCGTCCGTCATGATCGACACGGAAGTGGATTACCTGCTGCGCGATTTCGAGAACCGTCTTCGCATGCAAGGCATGAACCTGGACCTGTATTACCAATTCTCGGGTCAAGACGAAGCGGCGCTGCGCGAGCAGATGAAGGCCGACGCAGAGAAGCGCGTCCTGAACAACCTCGTGCTCGAGCAAGTCGCGAAGGAAGAGGGCATCTCCGTCTCCGACGAAGAAATTACGGAAGAGCTCGAGAACCTGTCCAAGTCGTACAACCGCCCGGCTGAAGAGCTGCGCGACATCTTCACGAAGAACGGCAACCTTGAGAACTTGAAGGATGACTTGACGCTTCGCAAGACGATCAAGTTCTTGATCGACAACAGCACGGCAGCTTAAGCGGCCGTCGGCGCAGCGCGTTAAGGCGAATCACATAGCGAGACTAAGGCACGTCCTTCAGGCACGTGCCTTATTTCGCCCCATGAACCGTTATACATAATCGTGCGAACAGGTAATCGAAATTAGCCCCATACATATTGGCCTGTCCTGCCCTATACGGATAAGTGCCCGAAATGACATCGCTCTTCGAACATGGTAAAATAAGAAACGTAAAGCTCGAATGCCAATAAGAAAAGAGGTTGGTCGCATGAATCTGGTACCTATCGTGGTTGAACAAAGCAGTAGGGGAGAAAGATCCTACGATATTTACTCCCGGCTCCTAAGGGACCGCATCATTTTCCTGGGGAGCGCGATCGACGACGATGTCGCCAATCTCGTCATTGCACAGCTCCTTTTCCTGGCGGCCGACGACCCTGAGAAGGATATCCATCTCTACATCAACTCGCCCGGCGGATCGGTTACGGCGGGGATGGGCATATACGACACGATGCAGTACATCAAGCCGGATGTCTCGACGATCTGCGTAGGGATGGCGGCCAGCATGGGCTCGCTGCTGCTTACCGCGGGCGCGAAGGGCAAACGGTTCGCGCTGCCGAACAGCGAAGTGATGATTCATCAGCCGCTGGGCGGGGTAAGGGGACAGGCGACGGATATTAAGATTCATGCCGATTGGATTCTGAAGACGAAGCAGAAGCTCAATCAGATCTATGTGGATCGCACCGGACAGCCGTATGAGAAAATCGACCGCGATACCGACCGCGACTACTTCATGAGCGCAGATGAGGCACTGGCTTACGGGCTGATCGACAAAGTCGTGACCACGCCTACGGCCGTTAGCGGGAACTAAGAACGAAGGGGTGATCCGATGTTTAAATTCAACGATGAAAAAGGGCAGCTGAAATGTTCCTTCTGCGGCAAGTCGCAGGATCAAGTCCGAAAATTGGTCGCCGGACCCGGCGTATATATATGCGATGAATGCATCGAGCTCTGCACCGAGATCGTCGAGGAAGAGCTCGGCCACGAGGAAGAGCTCGACCTGAAGGACGTGCCGAAGCCGAAGGACATCCGGACCATTCTGGACCAATATGTCATCGGCCAGGACCAGGCGAAGAAGTCGCTTGCAGTCGCCGTATATAACCACTACAAGCGCATCAATTCGCAGAGCAAGCTGGAGGATGTCGAACTGCAGAAGTCGAATATCCTGCTGGTAGGCCCTACGGGCTCCGGCAAGACGCTGCTCGCGCAGACGATGGCAAAGATCCTCAACGTGCCGTTCGCCATTGCGGATGCCACTTCCTTGACGGAAGCCGGCTATGTCGGCGAAGACGTCGAGAACATTCTGCTCAAGCTGATCCAAGCGGCAGATTACGATGTCGAGAAGGCCGAACGCGGCATTATCTACATTGACGAGATCGACAAGGTTGCCCGCAAGTCGGAGAACCCGTCCATCACGCGCGATGTATCGGGCGAAGGGGTGCAGCAGGCGCTGCTTAAGATTCTGGAGGGCACGGTCGCCTCGGTGCCGCCGCAAGGCGGGCGGAAGCATCCGCATCAAGAATTCATCCAGATCGATACGACGAACATCTTGTTCATCTGCGGCGGAGCGTTCGACGGCCTGGAGCAGCTGATCAAGCGCCGGATCGGCAAAAAGGTCATCGGCTTCAATGCGGCCGGAGAAGGAACGAAAGACTTGAAGCCGGGCGAATACTTGTCGCTCGTGCTGCCGGAGGACCTGTTGAAGTTCGGGCTGATCCCCGAATTCGTCGGTCGCCTCCCGGTAATCTCCGCGCTTGAGCCGCTTGACGAATCTGCGCTCATCCGCATCCTGTCCGAGCCGAAGAATGCGCTCGTGAAGCAGTATCAGAAGCTGCTGGAGATGGATAACGTCAAGCTGGACTTCGAGCCGGCTGCGCTGGAGGCCATCGCCAAGGAAGCGATCAAGCGGAATACCGGCGCACGGGGACTGCGCGCGATCATCGAGGGCATTATGCTCGAAGTGATGTACGAAGTGCCGTCCCGCGACGACGTGAGCAATTGCATGATCACGGAGAAGGTCGTGCAAGACAAGATCATGCCGGAGCTTACGGCGAAGAAGGGCAAGAAGAAAGAAGAAAGCGCCTAATAGCGAAAACCGTCCAATCCACCTTCGCCAGGCGGCTGTCAGAAGCCGCTGCGGCGGAGGTGGACTTTGACGTTCATAGGAGAGAGGACCATGAGACATCGCAAGGATACGGTGCCTGTCAAGGTCGGGAACCTGACGATCGGCGGGAGCAATGAAGTCATCATTCAGAGCATGTGCACGACCAAGACGGCGGATGTAGAGGCGACTGTCAGCGAAATTTTGCGGCTGGAGGAGGCAGGCTGCCAGGTTGTGCGCGTGACCGTGAACAACAAGGAAGCTGCAGCCGCGATCAAGGAAATCAAGAAGCGGATCCACATTCCGTTAGTCGCGGATATCCACTTCGATTATCGGCTTGCGTTGCAGGCGATCGAGAACGGCGTGGACAAGGTGCGGATCAATCCGGGCAACATCGGACGCCGCGAGAAGGTTGAGGAAGTCGTCAAGGCCTGCAAGGCGCGCGGCATTCCGATTCGGATCGGCGTAAACGCCGGATCGCTCGAGAATCATCTCCTGGAAAAATACGGTTACCCGACGCCCGAGGCGATGGTGGAGAGTGCGCTGTTCCATATCGGCATACTCGAGGAGCTTGATTTTCACGATATTATCGTCTCTCTTAAAGCTTCCGACGTACCGATGGCGATCGCCGCCTACGGCATGGCTGCCGAGAAAATCAAGTACCCGCTGCACCTCGGCATTACCGAGGCAGGCACGCTCTTCTCCGGCACGATCAAGAGCTCGGCCGGGATCGGCGCGCTGCTCGCGATGGGGATCGGCAATACGGTAAGAATCTCGCTCAGCGCGGATCCCGTCGAGGAAGTGAAGGTGGCGCGCGAGCTGCTGAAGTCGTTCGGGCTGATTACCAATGCGGCAACGCTCGTCTCTTGTCCGACATGCGGCCGTCTCGACATCGACTTGTTCTCGATCGCGAACGAGGTAGAGGATTATATCGCGAAGATCAAGGTGCCGATCAAAGTATCCGTGCTCGGCTGCGCGGTGAACGGCCCCGGCGAAGCAAGGGAAGCGGACATCGGCATCGCGGGCGCCCGCGGCGAAGGCATGCTCTTCCGTTACGGCGAGATGATCCGCAAGGTGCCGGAGGCCGAACTGCTAATCGAACTGAAGAAGGAGATCGACGAGATCGTGCGGGTCTTCGAGCTTACGGGAGAAATTCCGGGGAGAAAACACGTCCACTCCTGATCACGAAGCTTCTCAATGTAGCGTATTCGGCATCGAATCTTGAACGCTAGCGAAACTTCCGGTGCTCACGTAGGTCTGCCTACAAGCATATGCTTCCGATGCTGCGTTTCCTACGTAAACGCTGGAGCTCCTCATTTTCTACTATCGTCCAACCTTCGAAGGTAGCGAGGAGTGAACTTTTAGAATTCAAATTCCATATCCGCTACGGTTATTCCATCCGGCTGGGGGCAATACTTACAAGTATTAGTCCCGTTGCCGGATGTTTTACATTCCACGCGACGTTACCAGTGGAGGAGCGGATGAAATTATGAACGTAAGTATGGTATTGATGTTGATTCAGGTGTTCTTTGCCGTGGTCATTGGCCTCTACTTCTGGAATTTGCTGCGCAATCAGAAGACGAATCGTTCCGCTGTGGATAAGGAATCCCGCAAGGAGATGGATAAGCTGCGCAAGCTTCGTTCCGTATCGCTCACGAAGCCGCTGGCGGAGAAGACGCGGCCGCAGTCGCTGCATGACATCGTCGGGCAGCGCGACGGCTTGCGCGCGCTCAAGGCCTCCCTGTGCAGCGCGAACCCGCAGCATGTCATCATCTACGGACCGCCGGGCGTCGGCAAGACGGCCGCGGCGCGCGTCGTGCTGGAGGAAGCCAAGAAGAATCCGACTTCGCCGTTCCTGCCGGACGCGAAGTTTACCGAGATCGATGCCACGACGGCGCGTTTCGACGAGCGGGGCATTGCCGACCCGTTGATCGGTTCCGTCCATGATCCGATCTACCAAGGCGCAGGCGCGATGGGCGTAGCCGGCATTCCGCAGCCTAAGCCTGGTGCCGTTACCAAGGCGCACGGCGGAATTCTATTCATCGACGAAATCGGCGAATTGCATCCGATCCAGATGAACAAGCTGTTAAAGGTGCTCGAGGATCGCAAGGTGTTCCTTGAAAGCGCGTATTATAATTCGGAAGATCACAACGTTCCGATGTACATCCATGATATTTTTCAAAACGGGCTGCCTGCGGATTTCCGTCTTGTCGGCGCAACGACGCGTTCGCCGCAAGATCTTCCGCCTGCGCTGCGTTCCCGCTGCATGGAGATCTATTTTCGCCCGCTGCTCGCCGACGAAATCGCTTCGATCGCGAGAGGCGCCATGTCGAAGATCGGGCTGCCGGCCAGCGACGAGGCAGTGCAAGTCATCATGAAGTACGCGACGAACGGGCGGGAGGCCGTCAACGTGGTGCAGTTGGCCGCCGGACTCGCGCTGTCCGAGAAGCGCAATGCCATTACGGCGAGCGATATCGAGTGGGTCGTGAACAGCAGCCAAATTCCGCCGCGCCCGGACCGCAAGGTGCCAAGCTCGCCTCAGATCGGCTTCGTGAACGGACTTGCCGTCTACGGACCGAATATGGGCCTGCTGCTTGAGATCGAGGTCAGCGCTATTCCCGTGCGGGGAGGCAAAGGCTCTTTCACGATTACGGGCGTCGTGGACGAGGAAGAGCTAGGCGGAGGCTCGCGCACCCTTCGCCGCAAGAGCATGGCGAAGGGCTCCGTCGAGAATGTGCTTACGATTATGCGTCGCTACGGCTTTCAGCCGAACCATTATGACCTGCATATCAATTTTCCGGGCGGGACCCCGATCGACGGCCCATCTGCCGGCATCGCGATGATGACGGCAATCGCATCCGCGATTATGGGCGTGCCGGTCGACAATAAGCTGGCCATGACGGGCGAGGTCGGCATTCACGGCAACGTGAAGCCGGTAGGCGGCGTGCTTGCCAAGGTGGAGGCCGCTTTCCAATCCGGGGCTACGACCGTCGTCATTCCGAAGGACAATTGGCAAGATATTTTCGCCGACCTCGAAGGGCTGCGCGTCGTCGCCGCAGAGCATATCGAGGACGTCTTCCGGGTGGCATTCCCCGAGATGGAGCTTAAGGTGCCGGAGCTCGAGACGGCGAAGCCGGGGGAAATGTTCATGACGCCGGGCGTATCGTATTTGCAGGCGGATTCCGCGGAGTGATAAAATAGGAAGATCAAAGAGGGAGGTGCTTGCATGGGACCTGGCAAATGGAAAGGCCGTCGGCTGCCGCTACTGCCGCTGAGAGGGCTGCTCGTATATCCCAGCATGGTGCTCCACCTAGACGTCGGCAGGGATAAATCGGTCCGGGCGTTGGAGCGGTCGATGATCGATGATCATATGATCTTGCTGTGTTCGCAATCGGAAGTGAACATCGAAGAGCCGACGGAGGAAGACATCTACCGCGTAGGCACGATTGCGCGCGTCAGGCAAATGCTGAAGCTCCCGAACGGTACGATTCGGGTACTCGTTGAAGGAGTCGTGCGCGCCGAAATCACGGATTATCTGCCGAATGACCAATTCTATGAGGTGCAGGTAAAGGAGCTCCCGGAGCAGGAAACCTCGGATCCCGAGCTCGATGCGCTGATGCGGACCGTGCTTGGTCAGTTCGAACACTATATCAATCTCTCCAAGAAGGTGACGCCGGAGACGCTCGCGGCCGTAACCGACATCGACGAGCCCGGGCGGCTCGCGGACGTTATCACGAGCCATCTGTCGCTGAAAATCAAGGATAAACAGGACATTCTGGAAACGATCGACGTGCGCGCGCGTCTCGAGCGGCTGCTCGACATGCTGAACAACGAACGCGAAGTGCTTGAGCTTGAACGCAAGATCAGCCAGCGCGTGAAGAAGCAGATGGAGAAGACGCAGAAGGAATATTACCTTCGCGAGCAGATGAAGGCCATTCAGAAGGAGCTCGGCGACAAGGAAGGCCGCGCAGGCGAGGTCGAGGAGCTGCGCGCGCAGTTGGAGAAAGCCGAAGTGCCGGAATCGGTAGCCGAGAAGATCGAGAAGGAGATCGATCGTCTGGAGAAGATGCCGAATTCTTCGGCCGAAGCAGGCGTCATTCGCAATTATATCGATTGGCTGCTCGCGCTGCCGTGGAACAAGCGGACAGAGGACGATCTGGATATCGCCAAGGCCGAGACGATCCTGAATGAAGATCACTACGGCTTGGAGAAGCCGAAGGAACGGGTGCTCGAATACTTGGCCGTGCAGAAGCTGGTCAAGAAGCTGAAAGGTCCGATCCTGTGTCTGGTCGGTCCTCCGGGAGTCGGCAAGACATCGATGGCACGCTCGATTGCCAAGTCGCTGGGCCGCGAATTCGTGCGCATCTCGCTTGGCGGGGTGAGGGACGAAGCCGAGATCCGCGGTCATCGCAGAACTTATGTCGGCGCCATGCCGGGACGTATCATACAAGGGATGAAGACGGCTGGTACCGCGAATCCTGTGTTCTTGCTCGACGAGATCGACAAAATGGCCATGGATTTCCGCGGAGATCCTGCATCGGCGCTGCTCGAGGTGCTCGATCCGGAGCAGAACAACACGTTCAGCGATCACTTCGTCGAGGTGCCGTTCGATCTGTCGAACGTCATGTTCGTGACGACGGCTAATGCGATCCACAACATTCCGAGACCGCTGTTGGACCGGATGGAAGTACTGTATATTCCGGGCTACACGGAGATCGAGAAGCTTCAGATCGCAGAGAAGTACCTGGCACCGAAGCAGAAGAAGGATCACGGACTCGAGGACGACCAGTTGAGGATCGACGAAACGGCGATCATGCAGGTCATCCGCGAATATACGCGGGAATCCGGCGTACGGAACCTGGAACAGCAGATCGCTTCGTTATGCCGCAAGGCAGCTAAAGAAATCGTGGCCGATCCGGAACGCGGCGCGATCACGGTGGACTCGGAGATGGTCAAGGCATGGCTGGGACCGGGCAAATTCCGTTACGGCTTGGCCGAGGCGGAGGACCAGATCGGAGCGGTTACCGGACTCGCATGGACGGAGGTCGGCGGCGATACGCTTGTGATCGAAGTGACGATCATGCCGGGCAGCGGCAAGCTGACGCTGACGGGCAAGCTGGGCGACGTGATGAAAGAATCCGCGCAAGCCGCCTTCAGCTATACCCGTTCCAAGGCTCGGGAGCTTCGGATCGAGCCGGACTTTCACGAGAAGAACGATATCCATATTCACATTCCCGAAGGCGCAATTCCGAAGGACGGTCCGTCTGCGGGAATTACGATCGCAACGGCTCTCATATCGGCGCTGACGGGCCGCTACGTCTCTAAGGAAGTGGCCATGACCGGGGAGATTACGCTGCGGGGTCGCGTACTGCCGATCGGGGGCTTGAAGGAGAAATCGCTGGCCGCGCATCGGGCAGGCATCCGGACGATTCTGCTGCCGAAGGATAACGAGCGCGATCTGACCGATATCCCGGACAGCATCCGCGACGATATGACATTCATTCCGGTCGCACATATGGATGAGGTACTGCAGCATGCGCTGCGGGGCGGGCACACGCCGTTCCACCCGCCTGTAGGGGATATGCCGGCTGCGGAAGAAGATCTGCACGTCGATCTGCACTAAAATAACAGTCGTCAGGGGAAACGAAACGAATGAAGGACATGGGAGCACCGAAGCCGCAATATGTGCGCAAGCAAGTGCCGGAAGAGAAGATTTTCAAGATTATGAGCGCCGATTTCATTATCAGTGCCGTCGGGCCGGACCAATTCCCGGAGGATGGCTTGCCAGAGATCGCGCTGGCAGGCCGTTCCAACGTGGGCAAGTCATCGCTCATTAACAGAATGATCATGCGCAAAAACTTGGCACGCACGAGCGCACAGCCAGGCAAGACGCAGCAACTGAACTATTATCGCATTAACGAGCGGCTCTACTTCGTCGATTTTCCCGGTTACGGGTATGCCAGGGTGTCGAAGGTGCAGCGGCAAAAATGGGGCGAAATCGCCGAAGCGTATATTACGAACCGGGAGCCGCTTAAGCTGTTAATCCTGATCATCGATATCCGCCACGAGCCGTCCGAGGACGACAAGATGATGTATGATTGGCTGAAACATCATGGCATTCGCGTCTGCATCGTCGCGACGAAGGCGGACAAAATTCCGCGCGGCAAATGGGATAAGCATGTCAAGATGATCAAACAGTCGCTGCACGCGCACCCCGAAGATCCGGTCGTGCTGTTCTCCTCCGAAACCGGAAACGGGCGCGAAGCGCTGTGGGACGTCATTGTAGAGGCAATTGCAGAATAAGGGAGAAACCCCGTTATCTCGCGCTATTAAAGAGAGGATACAGCGGAATAAGCGTGCTCCTTACGGGATTTCTCCGGATTTTCACAGAAATATGCGCTTAAATCAAGACTCGCGTGCAGGAAGTCGCTTTACGGATCGCGTATAATAGAAGCAGGCAGAGAAATAAGGAACCAAATTGCAAGTCTATAGAATTGAGGAGATCTGTATGGCTCAACGGTTAGCCACGGAGTATGTAAAAGCCTGTCTGCAGTTAACGTCACAAGAGATGGCTAAGTTTGTCCGTTTCATGGGTGACCAGAACATCCGGATGCAAGTCCGCGTGCTGGAGAATGGCAACCATGAGCTGGCCCTCGTCGATGAAGCAGGTAAGGAAGAAATCCGCCTGACCTTTGAAAGGCAACACGATATGTTCGTATGTGTGCTCTCCTGCCGCCTGATTCACCCAAGATTGACGAATGCGATGCGTAAAGCGGTTTCCGCCTTCAGGGGGGATGCCGTGGTGAACCGGATCTATCCGGCTTATACGATGGTGTATCACTACAGCAAGGGTGCCGTAACCCGGATTATCGAGCAATCGAAAGGGACATCGCGCACGATCTTCGAGTTGAAGGATACGCTGGGTCAACTGGAACGAACGTTCAGCAGCCGCCAGGTCGAAGCCGAGATTGAGCGGATCGGCTGTGCGGTGAACGAGCTGCTCGACCTGCGCAATCAATGCAGGGACGCGGGCGAGATTCGCGAGATCGACGAGCGGTTGAAGCATTATACGCAGCGACTATTCGTGCTTGAAGCCGAATAAGCCATTCCCACTCATAGCAGGATGACAGAGCGTTCGGGCGCGATCCGCCCGAACGTTCTTTTTTATAATGGCGTGCCCAGCTAAGCACGCATCTTCTAGCCGGTGAAAGTCCGGTCGCGGGAGGGGCCAAGCCCCCGCGTAGCTAGGATACCTGCGTATGGCGAAATCTGTACGTAGAAGCGTATCGACGAAAG
>JAEZCJ010000156.1 GCA_023433615.1 Bacillota bacterium
TTTCGTCGATACGCTTCTACGCACAGATTTCGCCATGCGCAGGTATCCTAGCTACGCGGGGGCTTGGCCCCTCCCGCGACCGGACTTTCGCCGGCTAGAAGATGCGTGCTTAGCTGGGCACGCCACAACAAAAAAAGAACAACCGCCTGCGGCGGTTGTTCTTGTATGGGGAGCGGTCCGTACGTTACAGCTTAACGACGTTCTCGGCTTGCGCGCCGCGGTTGCCTTGCACGATGTTGAATTCTACGCGCTGACCTTCGTCAAGCGTCTTGAATCCTTCGCCTTGGATCGCGCTGAAGTGCACGAATACGTCTTCCCCGTTCTCGACTTGAATAAACCCGTAACCTTTTTCTGCATTGAACCATTTCACTGTACCGGTCTGCATGTTGAAAACCTCCATCAAAAATGTTGTTATGCATTCAAAAAATCGCATCGCCATTAGGATATCTAAAATTGAAGCAGATAATCCTAATGATAATACGATTATGAACTTCATATGCGATTTCCATTCACAAAAAAGGCTCCGTCCTTTATCGTTCAAAACAACGAAAGCCCTGCCTCTCTTCCATCCTTGCGGCTCCTAAGACCGCGCCAGTGCGAGTTGACACTTAAAGCGAATGTTTACTCAAGTTTATTAATTATAGCAGATCGCCTCTAACATCGCAACTAAAATTGAAATGTTCGGGTATTGACCGGATTATTCGCATTCGTCGCTTGACAATGATACAATATGTATCATACATTACTAGTAGTAGGGTTTGGGTCGGTTATCGCTACTACAGCTAGTGCCGCAGTAATATCTAGAGTAAGGAGTTAATGGACATGACGACGATGGGTGATCGATTACGAGAGCTTCGCCTTCGCAAGAACATATCGCAAGAGGAGGTTGCCAAGCATATCGGCATTACGCGTTCCGCGTACAGCCATTATGAGATTAACAACCGTCAGCCGGTATACGATACGTTAATTAAGCTGTCCGCCTTCTTTGACGTTTCGCTTGACTACATTATCGGGGGCGATCCTGTCAAGGAAGGCCAGCCGATGCCGCCGGACACGGTCGAGATCGTCAAGCTGCTGAGCGGAATGGATCAGAAGACGAGAAAAGCCTCCATCGATAAGATGATGGAGGTCATTCGTCAAGCGGAATAGCGGAATAAGAATTATAAGTTGTTATGTACGCGCTTTCGAGAGGGCGGCTGCCGCGCAGACGATCGCGCCGCCAGCCAGGAAGCCGGCCGCAATATCGGTTGCGTAGTGGACTCCGAAGTAGAGTCTGCTCCACCCCATAGCGGCAATCAGCACGATTGCCGCCGCGACGACCAGCGTTCGTATTGCAGGATGAATGCGCGACGATCTGGCGAGCATGATCGCGAACAGGAGATACAGCGTCAGCGTCATCATCGCGTTCGCGCTGGGGAAGCTGAAGCCGTCCGCTTCGATGCCCCACATCGCGTCAGGCCGTTCGCGCGCTACGAGATGCTTGACGGCTGCATTCAGACCGTATGCGGCTGCGGTAGACGCCAGCAGCCACGCGCCCTGGCCAATTCCTCTGACTGCAGCGATCACGAGTGACAGCACGACCGTTGCGCCGATGATTGTCGTCGTATCGCCGAGTGCCGTCAGCCCTTCCCAGAATCCCGTGAACCGATCGCTCACGGTCCCCGCAGCCGCTTCCATAGCGACCTCGTCTGCTCTCGTCATCTTATCGAAGCCCGCAGAAGCGCAGTACGCGTAGACTAGCGCGAAGAGCGCCGCACATAGTAAGGCTCCGACCCATAATCCCCTGCTCGACTTGCGTCTGCTCCAAGATGCCCGTGTAACCACCATTCGTTACGCCTCCTCCTTCGTGGCCGGCAGGACGATTCTGAATGTCGTGCCCTGTCCCGGCTCGCTCGCCGCTTCGATCGTCCCGTTATGCAGCTCGATAATTTCCTTCACGATGGCCAATCCGATACCGCTGCCCGAATCCTTCGATGCACGCGGTTTATCCTTCTTATAGAACCGGTCGAATAAGTAAGGCATGTCCTCTTCCGAGATGCCCTCCCCGGTATCCGAGACCGAGAGCTCCAGCCTGCCCGGCTCTTCCATGAATCTGAAGCCGACCGTGAGACGTCCTCCTGCATGCATGTATTTCAAGGCATTGTATACCAGATTCGCGAGCACTTGATTCATTCGTCCTTCGTCGATGCTCACGCGAACCCGATCCCAGCCGACCGCTTCACCCTCGGCGGCGCCATCGCCCATCCCTTCAACCGCGAATGCCATGCCGCGGCTCTCGACGTCCAGGCCGAAGCTGTCGCGGATGAGGTACGCCCATTGCTGAACGGATACCGGCTCGATTCGAAGCGGCACTTGTCCGGATTCCAGCTTCGCGAGCTCGAATAAATCGCCGATCAGGCGATTGAGTCCCCCGATCTTGCCCAGCGCCATTCGAATATATTGGCCCTGCTGCTCGACGCCTTGCACCACGCCGTCCTGCAGCGCTTCCAAGTAGCCCTGAATGAGCGTCATCGGCGTGCGCAAGTCATGCGAAATATTCGTCATGAGGTGCCGGCGCGATCGCTCCATCCGCTCGAGACGCCGGTTCGTCGCTTCGAGATTTTCCTTCGATCTGCGCAGCGCGTCGGTCCGCTCCTCGATGCGGTCTTCGAGGTGCAGGTTCAGCTCCCGCAGCGCGCCGGAAATCGTCTCGACCTTGCGCAGCGCGCCGGAGAAGCGGCTAGACAGAATGACTGCCTGCATGAGGATGAAGAAGAACAATCCGATCGGCACAAGCTCCGTCGTCATATACCATTCGTTATAATATACCATATCATTGAGGACAGTCAGCGTAAACACGAATACGCCGATCAGTACGAAGCCTGCTCCGTCCCTGTTCCTGCGCTTGGCCGTGAACAGCGCATACAGAATGAATAAGCTCACGGCGACGATGAACAGCTGAAATACGGATAGCAGCCGGGAGTAATGATAAGCCGGAAACAGCAGCACCGCCGAGCATAACATCATCGAGCAATTCACGATCGCTCTTCCGACCCGTTTGGATGCTTCGCGCGGGAAGAGCGAGAATATGTACATATAGGCGGACAATGCGCTAAGCGTCAGGGAGGCATAATCGATCTTCAGTCCCGTCTCCCAAGACAGTCCCGGTATCCAACGTTGCAGCAGCGTCTCCCCCGTCACGATCGTGCGGAGTCCGATGAAGATGCACAGCAGGCCGAAGTGTAGGGTGAACGATTCCTCGCGCCTCCTGGCGAACAGCGCGATATGATAGAGACCGACGATGGTCAAGCTGCCGAACAGTACCATGCTCTGCGCGGTCAGGCGCGTCTGGTGCTCGATCATGTCGGATGTCGCGCCGAGCTTCGGGTCTACCCAGATGCCGCCGCGGCGGTGATGATAATTCGATACTTGGAGGAGCAGCTCGATCTCCCCGCTCTTCGGCATGACGAATGTCGCCAGCTGGGGGGATTGCGATGCGACCGCATCCTGCTCCGTGGCCGATACGATGCCTCTCGAGGCGATCCCCTCACCGTTCACGAGCAGCTTATAAGCCGTAAACACGTTCGGAATCCGAATCGATAAGGTCGGTTCGTCCGTCTCCGCCAGCACCAAGAGACGATAGGTACCGTACCCCTTCCCATGGCGAATCCCGAACGCCCCCTCGTAATTATTCCAAGTACCCGGCACGACGACTTGCGCAGCATTGCCTCCCGCCCCATCGACCGAAGTCAGCAGCTGATTGGGATAGAAAGTCCAAGTACCGCGCAGGTCCACCCTGCCGTCTTGCTCGAAGCGCCATTCGCGCAGATCCAGCACGCCGCCCTTCGCCCTCGGCTCCTCATGGCGTTCCGGCATGCCGCAGCCGGAGACGATTCCGAGAAGGATGACGGCAAGAACGGAAGCCAGCAGCCTGTATCGTGCCAAGCCAATTCCTCCTTATGCATTGCTTACGTCTCCTGCCATTCGTTATAATAGGGGGAATAGCAAGGAGGAGAAAGTATGGAAGATATCTCCATTCTGGTTGTCGACGATGAACGTGAAATTACGGAACTGCTCAGTCTTTACTTGACTCGGGAAGGCTACTCGGTGCACCTGGCCGATAACGGAGCAGATGCCGTAAGATTGGCCGAATCGCTGCAGCCGAATCTCATCGTGCTCGATATACAGCTTGGCCAGATGGACGGGATCGAAGCATGCCGCCGAATCCGCGAGCATTCCGATGTGCCGATCTTATTCGTCAGCTGCAAAGACGACGATAACGACATTATACACGGCTTGTCCGTCGGCGGCGACGATTATATGACGAAGCCGTTCAGTCCGCGTCAGCTTGTCGCGCGCGTTCAAGCTCAGCTTCGGCGGCAGGCGCTTCGCGCGGACGCGAAGGCGGCGAATCAATCGCTGACGTTCGACGGCCTGACGATCGATACCGCGGCGCGCACCGTCGAGATCGATGGACGGAGCATCACGCTGTCCGTCAAGGAGTTCGACCTGCTGTCGTATCTCGCCCATCATCCCAATCAAGCCTTCCGTCTCGACGACTTGTATCAGGTCGTCTGGGGTGCGGAGAGCATCGGCGACACGCGCACGCTAATGGTACATATCAGCAATCTCCGCAAAAAAATCGAGTGCGACCCCGCCAAACCGCGCTATATCCACACGGTAAGGGGTATCGGCTACAAATTCGACGCCAAGGAAGGACAGACGAAGACGCATGTACATCGCTGATCAATGGACAGACTATGAAGTAATCGATACAGGAGGCGGAGAGAAGCTGGAACGCTGGGGCGATATCGTCCTCCGGCGTCCCGATCCGCAGATCATCTGGCCGATCGCCAAGGAGACCCCGGAATGGAAGAACGCGCATGCGCACTACCATCGGAGCAGCTCCGGCGGAGGCCAATGGGAATTCAAGCAGCAGCTGCCTGAGCAATGGACGATCACCTACGCGAATCGCCTGAAATTCACGATCCGGCCGACGAACTTCAAGCACACGGGACTATTCCCCGAGCAAGCGGTCAATTGGAGCTGGATGATGGATAAGATTCGCGCCGCCGATCGTCCGATTCGGGTACTCAATCTGTTCGCTTATACGGGCGGCGCGACCGTTGCCGCCGCATCGGCCGGCGCGGAAGTATGCCATGTGGACGCTGCTAAGGGCATGGTGCAGTGGGCCAAGGAGAATGCGGCCCTATCCGGCCTGTCCGATCGGCCGATCCGCTTCATTACCGACGACGTATTCAAGTTCGTCCAGCGCGAACAGCGCCGCGGCAAGCAATACGATGCCATCATCATGGATCCGCCTTCCTACGGACGCGGACCGAACGGCGAAACCTGGAAGCTTGAAGCCAACTTGTATCCGTTCCTCGAATTCTGCAGCACGATATTATCGCCGAATCCGCTCTTCGTATTGGTGAATTCCTATACGACCGGCCTGTCCCCTTCCGTCTTGCACAACCTGCTCCATCAGACGGTTGGCCGGCAGTATGGCGGCAGCATTTCGTGCGGCGAGATCGGATTGCCGATTACCCGGTCCGGTCTGAATCTGCCGTGCGGCATATTGGGCCGTTGGGAGGCTTGAATCGATTGGAACCGCAGCTTAAACGTACTGGGCAGGATTCGATCGCGGTCCTCTATGAGGACAATCACTTGATTGCAGTCGTGAAGCCGCCAGGCATCCCGACCCAAGCGGACGAATCGAATGACCCGGACCTGCTCACGCTCGTCCGAGCAGATCTCAAGCACCGTCATAACAAGCCCGGGAACGTATTCCTCGGGCTTGTCCACCGTCTAGACCGGCCCGTAGGAGGCGTTATGCTGTTCGCCAAGACCTCGAAGGCCGCCTCTCGCCTGTCAGACGCGATTCGCACGCGCGCGTTCGAGAAAAGCTATATCGCGGTCACGGAGACCGTACCGGCAAGAAAGGAAGCCGAATTGAAGCATTATTTGCTGAAGGACGAGAAACGCAACAAGGTGGCGGCTTTCGCGAAGCTCAGAGACGGGGCCAAAGAAGCCATCCTCGAATACGCCGTCATCGCGGCATCGGGAAGCCGCGCATTGACAGCGGTCCGGCTTCACACCGGACGCCCGCATCAGATTCGCGTCCAGTTGGCGGCAATCGGATCCCCCATCGTCGGCGACCGCAAGTACGGCAGCGATGCCGACGCGCAAGAGGAGCATCCGTCCACGGCATTGTGGTCAGCCTACATCGGCGTCCTTCACCCCGTCACGAAGGAATGGATGACGTTCCGCGCGCTTCCCGATCGCTGCGGGGCGTGGGCGCGCTGGTCTGCTGAGCAGTTGCAAGAGGCTGGCGGCCGATACGCGGCTTCGAAGGGCGGTCGGCCATGAAACGTTATGTGATCACGACCATCATGCTCCTGCTCACGTTGAGTCTGCTTTCATTCCTTATGCTGCGGGATGACGGGGCGAACAAGGGCCAAGGGCCGCAGGAAGGCGGAACGGGCATCGCGGATGAAGGCTCGGGCGTTATTCCGCCGGCCGAGGCACCGCCAGCCGGGAATGCCGGCGATGAAGTGTCGGACAGCTTCCCCTCGACCCCGCCTCCGGAACCGGCACCGCCGGAACGGGATGCGGAAGCGCTGCTCATGACCGTCGGCGATATCATGATGCACATGCCGCAGCTGCCGGGCTCCTATGACGAGGAGGCCAATCGCTACGATTTCACCCCGATGTTCAGCAGCGTCAAGCCGATTCTGCAAGAAGCGGATTGGGCGATGGCGAATCTGGAGGCACCGCTCTCTGCCGACGGCGACTATACCGGATTCCCGATGTTCAATGCGCCGCATGAGCTTGCCGCCGCATTGAAGGACGCAGGCTTCACGATCGTGACGAATTCGAATAACCATTCGCTGGACCGTGGTGCCAAGGGCGTAGAGCGGACGCTGAAGTTCCTCCGCCTGCAAGGGCTGCTGACCAAGGGGACGGCAACCTCCGAACAACAAGCGGCCGAGCCGCTGCTTGTCGAACGCAACGGCATTAAGCTAGGCGTTCTCGCTTATACGTACGGCACGAACGGGATACCCGTTCCCGAGGGGAAGCCCTATCTCGTCGATTTGATGGACGAGGAACGGATGGTGCGCGATATCCAATCGCTGCGCGAGCACGGCGCGGACTATATCGCCGTGGCCCTGCATTTCGGCACCGAGTACCAGACGCAGCCGAACGGCGAGCAGAAACGGATCGCGCGCAGGCTCGTTGCCGAAGGCGCCGATCTGATCGCGGGTTCTCATCCGCACGTGATCCAACCCTACGAAATTGTGGAGACTACAAACCCCGACGGCAGCGTTCGCAGCGGTATCATTATCTATTCGATGGGCAATTTCATCTCGAACCAGCGCGGGGATACGAAGGACTACGGCATCATTTATCGAATTCATCTTCGCAAACCGGCGGGCAGCAAGGCCGTGCACGCCGTCGATGTGGAACCCATCGTCACTTGGGTCCACCGTTACAAAGAAAAAGGCCGCAATCAATACCGCATCCTCCCGGTTGAGCAGACGCTCAAAGACCGAAACAACCCGTTATTGACAGCAGCCGATTATAAGGCCTTGGAGAATAATCTCCGCATCCTTCAGAAGCGATTGTCCACCATGCTTCCTCCGAGCGCAGACAACGCCGCTCAGCCGTCCGACGACGGCTGAGCGGTTTTTTTATGATCTATGAATGGGTTTATAATTTGAAAATGGCCAATCGTCAGCACCGAGAAGGTTGGTCGATGGCTAAGATTGAGGAGCGGAGTGTAGTCAGAGCTACATGAGCACCGGAAATCGCGCCAACGTTCAAGATTCGATGCCGAATACGCTCCGTAGCGTTACCTCGTGATCACGATTGGCCCCCAGAGACTTTGCCTAGGAGGTAGACTAGAAGCTGCTGATTATGCGACGAGATGCGATTGAGCGCTTGCTGGATGTATTGATCGCGGATCTCCATCCCCCGTTTCGCTTCGCTCTCTCCCCGCTCCGTGACGTTCACCCACACGATCCGGCGGTCAGACT
>JAEZCJ010000186.1 GCA_023433615.1 Bacillota bacterium
GGCGCGGCCAGCGAGCGCGGCGCGGGACGCGGTGAGGCACGCGGGCGCGGTGGTTTCGGTGGACGCAGCGGCGAGGGATCTCGCGGCGGTCGTGGCGGCGCTACGAACGAACGGGGTGCTGGCCGTGCCGGCTCGAGCGGCCAAGGCGCAGGCGCACCGATCAGCGGATGGGGTCGTGCAGCGGAAGCGTTCAACCGCTCAAGCGAGCCTTCCCGTGCCGGCACATCTTCGCGGGGCGGCGGGCGCGGCGGCAAGCCGAGCGGCGGTTCATCCCGCGGCGGCCGAAGCAGCTCCCCAAGCGGCAATAAAGGCGGCAAACGCAGAGGGCGTTAATAAAATGCAAGAAGGACATACTTGGAGCCGTATTTAACGGTTGAGTTGAATGGTTAGCTGTATTTCGATTTTACCGAATTGCACGACGCAAGTTTGAACGACTTCTGCTCCAATTCGAGTTGGTCCAATTCGAGCAAGCCATACTGGCCAATGCATGAAAGTTCTCCCTTCTAATTCGACGAATACACACTACAGCGCTCCTGAACGCATAGAAAGGCGATATAAGACGACTAAATCGTCTTATATCGCCTTTTCTAATGTCGCACTTGATTCACCTGTAACACCACTACTGCTTCGGCCTTACCCTGCTCGTCGCAACTGCCGTTGTCGGATCATCCGGCCAATAGTGCTTCGGGTACCTCCCCTTCAAATCCTTCTTGACCTCGAAGTAAGTATTGCTCCAGAAGCCTGCCAGATCCCGCGTCACTTGGACGGGGCGCTGCGCCGGCGAGAGCAGATGCAGCGTGAGCGGTACGCGGCCGAAACCGATCATCGGCGTACGATGCAAGCCGAACATCTCTTGCAGCTTGACGGACAGCACCGGCGATTCCGGATCCGAATAGTCGATATGGATTCGTGAACCGCTCGGTACGGTATATACGATCGGTGCAGCCTCCTCCAATTGCCGTCGCTGATCCCAGGGCAGCAGCCCTTCCAGCGCCAGAATCATGTTGAGCCGCTGCAGCGACGCGCGCGTTGCCAACCCGTGAATGTGCGGCGCTAGCCACTCATCGAGCGTAGCAAGGAGCGCTTCGTCCGACACGTCCGGCCAATTGCTGTCGATTCGGTGCAGGAAAGCAAGCCGGTCCCGGTACTGCTGTGCTGCCTTCGTCCACGGCAGCAGACCCAGCCCCTCCTCGCGGATGCCCGCGAGAATCGCGCGCGCCGTCTCCTCCGGCTCCGGCTTCGCGAGCTGCGCTTCGCGCAGCGTAAGCGCGCCTAGCCGCGTATACGCGCGCGCCCGGACAGCTCCGGCGGCGCTGTCCCAGAACACGGATCGCTCGATGACGATGCGATCCGCAAGATGCCGCTCGAGCTCCGCCTCCTCGAGCGAAGCGGCTAGTCGGATCCGGCTGTCGGCTCCGATATCTTCGAGATCGGCGACGGCGAGATACGTCGCCGAAGACAGCGGCTGCACGCGCGTCAAGATCGCGCCGCGGCCGCCGCTCAGCGTATAGGCGCCGCCATGCCCGGCGGCCGCGCCGTACCGTCCATGCGCGCTGCCGGCTCCCGCTGGCGCGCTTCCCGCGCCGCCTGCGCCGGCGCTCGGGCCGGCCTGCCGACGCTTCATCGCGATCCGATCCGGATAGGCGAACGCGAGCAGCAGCCCGGCATAGCGATCATAGCGCCCGTCGGACAGCGTCGCCGGCAGACCGAACGCGCGCTTCAGCGCAGCGGCCTCTGCCAGCACGCGCTGTACAGCCCCCGCGTGAAAGCCCGCTCCCGTGCTGCCTCGCGAGCGATCCCCAGAATCCCGCAGCGCCTCGAGCCGCAGCGTAACATCCGCGTCTGCGGCGCCGCCTGCGCCTAAGGAACTGCCGCCAATACCGGCAGTTCCCCCGCTCTGCCCGGCTAGCACATCGCGTTCCCCTAACAGCGCAGCAAGCTCACAAGCTAATCCGCCTAACCCCGCACCAGCATTGCTACTCGCATTTGTACTCACACTTGCATTTCTACTCGCACCTGCATCACTTGCACTCGCACTTGCCCCTGCACTCACACTAGCAATGCTACTCGCACTTGCACTTGCCCCTGCACTTGCACTCGCACCTGCACTCACACTTGCATTTCTACTCGCACCCAACACGCCAGCCTCATCAAGCGCCATGGCCTGCAGCACCATATGCGCCAGCCTAGGGTGCGTGCCTGCGCTTGCCATCTTGCGCCCGTGCGGCGTGATGCGAGCGTGCTTGTCGAGTGCGCCGAGCTGCTCCAGCAACTCGGCTGCCTGCTTGAGCAGCGGCTCCGGCGGCGGATCCAGCCAGCGAAGCTCGCGCGGATCGGCTGTCCCCCACGCCGCCAGCTCAAGACTGAGCGGCGCAAGGTCGGATTCCGTTATCTCCGGCTTTCCCGCAGCAGCCATCGACTGCTCCTGCTCCGCCGACCAGAGCCGGTAACAGACCCCCGGCTCCAACCGTCCCGCGCGACCGCGCCGTTGATCTGCGGAGGCCAGCGACACCGGCACCGTCTCGAGCCGAGTCATCCCGGTACGGGCGGAGAACCTTGGCACCCGCATCAGCCCCGCATCGATCACGATCCGCACGCCCTGCACCGTGAGGCTTGTCTCGGCAATGGACGTGGCGAGCACGGTTTTTCGCAGGCTAGCCTCATCCGCAGCAAGTGCCCGGTCTTGCTCCGCCTGCGGCAGTGCGCCGTACAGCGGCAGCACGACTGCTCCGGCGACCGCACCAAGCAATCCCTGCACGCGCCGGATTTCACGCTCGCCCGGCAGGAACACCAGCAGACCCCCGTCCTCCTGAGCGATCACCTGCCGCATAACGCGGACGACATGCTCTTCGATGCGTTCCCCGCTGCCATGCCTTGGCGCATAGCGCGTCTCAACCGGATATTGCCGCCCCTCGCTCACGATGACCGATGCTCCGCCCAATAGCTCAGCGACCGGCTCGGCATCGAGCGTCGCCGACATGACGACGAGCCGCAGATCGTCCCGGAGTACTTGCTGCGATTCCAGACAGAGCGCCAGTCCCAGGTCCGCATGAAGGCTGCGTTCGTGATACTCGTCGAACAGCACGAGACCTACGCCGTCCAGCGAAGGATCCTGCTGCAGCATCCGAGTCAATATCCCTTCCGTGATGACCTCGATCCGCGTATCCGCGCTCACTCTGCTGTCCATGCGCACGCGATAGCCTACTTTGCCGCCCACCTTATCGCTTAGCAGCTTTGCCATGAACCCTGCCGCGCTTCTCGCCGCCATCCGTCTCGGCTCAAGCATGAGCATTCGTTTGCCCGCCATCCAAGGCTCGTCCAACAGAGCCAGCGGTACTCGCGTCGTCTTGCCTGCGCCGGGCGGCGCAACGAGCACCGCTTTATTCGCATTGGCAAGCGTCTCCCGCAGCGCCGGCAGCACCGCTTCGATCGGCAGCTCCGCCATCTCCATTCCCCTCTCTCCTTGCATTCGACGACAGCCCATTCGTATCTTTCAAGATCACGCCTCGAGCCGTCTCTTAGCTCTCGGCATCGGCCCAGCGGATGACGCCGCACCCAGCCGTCTCCATGCTCTCAATTCCGGCTCGTCAGACGTTCGACATGACTCCCGCGAATAGTCAAATCTACGCTCGCGTCCCTATCATCCGCCTCGCACGCCTTCAGCCAACTTACCCGTATCCCCGTTCCGCTGCCATCCCTAATTCGAATCCCCCAAGTAACAAGGCAGCGCCATCAAGCCGGCGAGCTTCGCGCCTAGACGCGCCGGATAGACTCGCAGCTCCGGCAGCGCCTTCAGCGGCACCCATTCGACGCCGATCTGATTCGAATCCGGCAGGTCGCCGTTCATGACCGGTTCCGGACCGTCCGTCTCCGCGCTGCAAGCAAAATAAAACTCCACCTGATGCACATCCGAGTCCGTATCCGCAAACTCGTGGTTACGCCCGATATATTCGCGAATGTGCAGCAATTCCCCGACCTTTACCGGCATGCCCGTCTCCTCGATGCATTCGCGCGCGACCGCATCCTGCAGCTCTTCGCCGGGCTCTTGCCCGCCGCCGGGGAATAAATAGTACACCCCGCGCGCATCTTCATTCTTCGTCAACAAAACATGCTCGTTCTGCACGATGACCGCCTTGGCGGAATTCCGAATGTTACGAATCGCGTTCTCCATGCCCGTTACGCTCCTTCGAGTCTCGATTTGAACCGCTTCAGCTCTGCCACGATTATCATACTAATAATGATGAGCAGAAACCAAGAACTTAATTTGCCCCAATGGACGATCTGCCAGGATACGCGTTGATTCGGATACTGCCACGCGCCGAGCAGCGTGCCGATATTCTCGCCGAGCCAGATGAAGAACGCGACCAGCACGTATGCGGCTGTCATCGGCATCCGGTAGTCCGTACCGTCCGCACGGAACACCACAACCGTCCGAATGAACACGACAACAATCGCTGCGGTCAGGACCCAGCGATAATCGAACATATAATGGTGCGTGAAAAAGTTGGCATATACCGCCATGCACAACAGCGTCGCCACCCAAGAATTGGGCCAGCCGATAATCCGTACGTCCAGCCGCCTCCATGCTTGGCAGATGTAACTCGCGACGCTGGCATACATGAACCCTGCATAGAGCGGAACGCCGAACAGCTTGCTGTAGCCCTCTTCCGGATACGCCCAAGAACCCATATGAACCTTGAACAGCTCAAGCGCGATGCCGATCACGTGGAAGCAGCAGATGACGAGCAGCTCGTCCTTCGTCTCCAGCTTGAACAAGAGCATGCCCGCCTGCGCGGCAAGGCAGATGAGCAGGAGCCAATCGTAGCGGGGAAGTCCCGGCAGATCGACGACCTTCGTAAGCGCCAGCGCGGCAAAAATCACGACCGGAAACACGCAAGACAGCGCCTCCTGCACCGTAAAATCCGCCAGCGCCCGAATCCCTTTCACCAAGCGGTTCCTAGGGGGACGCCTCCCTCCTGTTTCTCCTGCACTTGCCCCTGCACTTGCTCCTGCACTTGCCCCTGCACTTCCTCCTGCAC
>JAEZCJ010000195.1 GCA_023433615.1 Bacillota bacterium
CCTACCAGAAGATCAGGCCATTGTCGGAGACGGATCTTAAAGCGATCCCCCTGTTCGTTGCCGTAAGAGATATTTGGCTAATGGGCCTCCATACAGGAAATGCGCATATATGGGGCAGTTGGCAAAATGACCATTACTTCGATCAGCATCTGAAGTTTCTGCGAGATTGGTGCGAATATCACGGGATCGTATAGAAAAAGGCTTGCACAATCGATGTGCAAGCCTTCTGTCTTCTTTACTCCTGCGGCTGAGCGTCTGTCGTCTCGGATGCCTTCACCCAGCGAGCGCCTTGCCCAGTGACGATCATATACCAATCGTTCCAGCGCTCCAGTGCCGTCACGGTCTGGGATGCGAAGCGCAGCGGACCGGGCGACGCCGCAAGCGGCGAATCGTACACGCCCGTCTCGGCATCGATGGTCAGCCTGACGCCGTTCAAGCGTTCCAATTCACCCGTCAGTGCATAGCGGGCTGGAATCCATCTCGCTCCTGCGGCAGTCTCGATCTCCGCCCAGTCCCCTTTCATGCGGAGCGGCTTGTAGCGGCCGGCATAATGAACCTCGAGCTTCGCGGACTTAGGGTTCGGCCACTTGTAGGCACGGACCGTATCGGTCAATCGGAGCTCGCCGCTGCCGAGCTCGACAGGCTGGCGAATAAGCCATGCGACATAGCCTTCTTCGGCCAGCATCCAGCCGGTGCCGCGATGCTGGTTCCAGATCCGATCCCACTCCGAGAGCGGTACATGCTTCTCGCCGGCCGGCCTCCCGAGCTCCGGCGTCAATCCGGAGCGGCCGAATTGCTGGATGAACCAATCCGTGAACCCGCCGCCCGACGGATTCGATGCCGGCGGAACGACGCGATAGCCGGTCATGCCTGCGTAACGGCCCGCAAGCGCGCTGTCGCGGCTCATATTCGCCTTGTCATTATGGAAGTGCCAATACAGAATCTCGCCGGACGAATGGTAGGCGAGCGCGATCTCCGGCTGCGTTTTCAGCGCAGCGTCGTACATGGCCTGCGCTTCCTTCGCTTGCAGCGGTGCGGTGCCTTTGTAGTTCATGTAGTGCGGTCCCGGCTCAGGATCGCGAATGTTGGCCCAGTCGGCCGGATATTGCCGGTTCAGGTCGATGCCCTTGGCATTCGCCTTCCAGCGCTTGAAGTTAGCGCTGCCTTCGTTCATCGCGAGCAGCGCGGCATGATCCTCCTCCGGGAAAGCGGACAAGCCTTGCTGCTGCAGCGTGACGCCGTCCGGGTTCACCATTGGAATGAACCGGAGCGTGACGCGGTCGAGCAGCCCGCGCACGGATTGCCCGTTCCAAGTATCGCCGCGATGATAGGCTTGCGCGTAACGGTCGAGCATCGTCATCAGCAGGATCGTCGTGATCCATTCGCGGGCATGGTGCGAACCGTTCAGCAGCACAACGGCTTCGCCCTTGCCGAGATCCGCCTGCCAGATTTCGCGTCCGTATTCGCTCTTGCCGATCGAGTCGAGCTTGATCAGGTCGGGATAGGCTGCGGCGAGCTCGTTCAAATCGCGCACCATGATAGCGTACGTATAAGTTTGCATCGGATTGACGACAGCGGTTCCGGCGGCGGACACGTTCGGGCTGCCGTACATGGGAATCGCGGCTAACAGTAGCGTGCAGATCAGAAGAAGAGCGGCAAGTTTGCGCAATGGCATGTGACGATTCCTCGCTTTCGCCGATAATAGATTGAAGCCAATGACCGTCCCGGCCATATTGCGACATCAGGGAACGGCAGACTCTCCTATTTCGACGGGGAACGAGATTATCCTGCGAACTTTAGCAGACTTTAAGGAATGTAGTTGCTGGAATGTCGGCGACGGAGACAGCGAATCGAATGCGTGGCATCAGCTTGCGCAGTGCGATCGTTACTACCATAATGGAAAATAGAGGGGGGACGTTAATGCCGACTATCGTGACGAGACTATTCATTCAAGCATCCGCGGGAACCTGCTTCGATCTCGCTCGCAGCATCGATATCCATATGGCCTCGACCGCCCATACGCACGAGAAGGCGGTCGGCGGAAGGACCTCCGGCTTGATCGAGCTGGGGGAGACCGTGACCTGGGAGGCAGTACACTTCGGCGTGCGGCAGCGGCTCACGGCCGGCATTACCGCATTCGAGCGGCCGCACCGATTCGTGGATGAGATGGTGAGCGGCGCATTCAAGCGATTCCGGCATGAGCATCGGTTCGAGGAGTCGGCAGGCGGCACATGGATGACGGACACATTCGATTATACATCCCCGCTCGGGCCGCTCGGTCGGCTGGCGGACCGCCTGTTCCTCCTCGCCTACATGGAGAATCTGCTTACGCGCCGCAATGAATATATCAAGCATTGCGCGGAGCGCGAAGGGAGAATCGGGGAATGATCATCGTTGAGACGCCGCGGCTGCTGCTCCGGGATTGGCGGGACTCGGACGTGGAGCCGTTCAGACAGTTGAATGCGGACCCGGAGGTCATGCGGTACTTTCTGAAGCCGTTGTCGGGAGCCGAGTCCGAGGGATTCCTCGATAGGATCCGCGCCGAGATCCAGTCGGCCGGCTTCGGCTTATACGCGGTGGAGCTTAAGGAAAGCGGGGCATTTATCGGGCTGCTCGGCTTCCATGTGCCGACGTTCGAGGCCGATTTTACGCCTTGCGTGGAGATTGGATGGCGGCTAACTAGAGCGGCGTGGGGACAAGGTTATGCGACAGAAGCCGCATCGGCTTGTCTGACGTACGGGTTCGAGCAGTTAGGCTTCAATGAGGTGTACAGCTTCACGTCCGTGCCCAACAAGCCGTCGCAGCGCGTCATGCAGAAGATCGGGATGAAGTTCACGGGAACGTTCGGCCATCCGAAGGTCGAACCCGGCCACCCGCTGTACGAGCATGTGCTGTATCGTGCGGCTAGGCCTTCGTAAGGAAGTTGATAGCAGATTGTCTAGTTACGGCGCGAACAGGATTCAGCAAACATATCGGAAGGAAATCAATTGGTAACAACACGGAAGGATCAACGAGGTATCTCACTCTAGAGATCCTCGTTTTTTTTTTTTTTTTGAACCTATAAAAGCACAAGATAATTTTTAATGATTAATTGAGATTCCAATTTTTGATGAGGAATTAGTGCATATGTTCCTACGAATACAATCTTTTCATTTAGTGGTTACAAATAGTAGAACTACTGTATAATGATATCTGACGTAGAACTTTAAGTCCATTTTATAGGGTCTTAAGGTCTATGGAGGCGACGAAAACTATCGAGTTCGGTCGATTGGCACAGAACAAGAAGAGGAGAGATGGGGAAGCATGCGGTTCAGAATGATGAAGCGCGGTCTATTGCTCACGTTGGTGCTTATGCTTACACTGGGGAACGTGATCGGTGCGGCCGGTGCACAAAGTGTAAGGATTGTATCAAGCTCGACGGAGCCGGACGGATCCAAAAAAGTGAATATGCACAGCACGATCGAAGTCGAGCAGTTGGACGTGGAAGCAATGAGGAACAGCGGAAGCGACGTGACGTTCACGCTGGAGGACAAGGATGGCAATGTCGTCGGATCGCCACAGCTTCGTTCGCTTCCGGCCGATCACGAAATAACGGTAACAGGTACCACTTATTCGATTCCATTCGATGGACTGTCGTTTGACGGTTTGACGCCGGGCGCCAGCTACAAGCTAAAGGCTAGCTTTAACGGTGTCGAGGGTACGGAAACCCGCGAACAAGATGTTAATCTATTGCCGGCAAGTTACACCTTCAAGATCGAGCGTATCCCGCAAGGCGGCACAGACACGGTCTTGGCGGCCGACGGCAGTGTTCGCTCGGACGACAGCAGCGTATCGGTAACGCTGCTGGATGAATATGGTCTGCCTGTGGCTGGCAAGCAAGTCATGGTGAAGGCTGGCTGGAGCAATAACTGGGCGCTTACGGACGGCAGCGGCAAGTTCATCTTGATTGGCCCTAGCGGTATTTCATCCGCGAGCGATGCGCCAGTCATATTCTTGCAAGTCGACGATAATTCGCCTTCCTATGCGGTGGGCACCATCTACGTGCAGGATGTGCTGGAAGAAAGATATCTGCACGCGAAGGTAACGGAGCTGTCCTACTTGGGCAGTGATAGCCGGTTGCTGCAGGTTGAAAGCGGATCGACTTCGTTCTCTAGCGGTTGGTACCTTGACAAGTACGGGGTGCCCGGCGTAGAAATCATATTTCATGATTCCCCGTTAGGGGACATGACCAAGATCATACGGCCTGACGGCGGTACCGAAGCATATTATTACCAATTAAGCCAGCAGGAACTGCTGCATGCCCCCGGTCAGAAGCGGAAGACGCTGCTGCTGAATGCAGGCGACTATGCTCGGGTGAATTTCGACTACACTTGGGACAACCAGCCGGCTCCGGTTGAGAAGCTGATTGCGGTCAGCAACAGCGGCTATAAACGAATAATGTACGAGGGTGGCCATGTGTTCGACAGCGGCATTCAGACCATCTATGTACAGAAGGGAAAGCCCTTCACGTACACGGCTTCGCTGCAACTGCCGGACGGCAATAAGGCGGTTGTCCGCAGCGAATTGAGTGCAAATCAGGCCGTGCATGGGATCGGAGGACCGATAACGCCGGCCGGATTCGCCTCGGCCAGCTTCGCAACCGATTATAAGAATGGCAATGATTCGCGAGTTAAAATCGGTTACATGAACGATCGGTATAACTATTCGGAAATTGTAGTGAATATCCCGGCTGACAGGCAGCTTATGCTCGAGAAGAATAAGCAGATCTATAAGCTCAACGTTGCAATAGACGATCAAGGCAATGATGCGAATGTCGAGACGCTCTTTACGCCGGTCAATGACAGCTATTCCTATACGGTCGGTTCAGAATTGCAGACGAACTTGAAGGCATTCGTCCAGACAACAGGCGGAACCGAGGAACGTTCGCAGCTCGTGCTCGGTGAAATGGTTCGCTTGGAGGCGGACATCAAAGTAGAAGGCAATCGGCTCGCGGATCTGAGAAGCATGGTCGGGATGCGTATTTCGAGAGACGGTAAGCCGGATATCGGATATCAGAGCATGGGTTGGGGACTACTATCCCATGACGGCAACCGGTACAGGTTCTACACATCGGAGTTCAGACCGACGGAAGCCGGCAACTATACGGTCGAGCTTCTGCTGGGCTATGAACCGAACACCTCCCTATTGGGCAGTACGACGATCTCGGTATCGCCCAAGCATGAGTTCGATATTGAAATTCGGGACAAGCACGGCAAGCTGCTTGACCTCGTGAATAAGCCATATTTGACGCGAAATCAGGCCGCAGACTTGACGCTCACCGTACGCGAGCATATAACGGGCAGGATCGGACCGCCTGTGGAAGGCGCATCGATTATACGGTACGGCCAAGTATACGGGAAGTCGAATGCACAGGGGCAAGTTCAACTTCCCGAGCTTTACGACATCAATGAGTGGACGTTCCGCAAATCCGGCTTCCTGGAGAAGTCGATTAACTTGATGGTCATCGATCCGGATAGGGAAGCGGTCATTCGCGTATCCGGTCTCGATAAGCCGGAGACGGGCCCGAACCTGGTTACCGGCGGGGTACCGATGCAAAATGCATATGTCTACGCGGCCGTCGAACACAATGGGAACTATTCACGCAACCTAATGTATTTGCATGGCGATCAGACAACCACTTATATGGTCGTTCCGGCTCCATCGAGCATTAATGTCGACTATATACGAGGTGCGAACTTCAACGGAAACAATAATTCGCCATTCGGTTACTACATGTTGGGTTCGCTTGTCGCTCAACCAGGCAAAGAATACAACCTCGTATTGGATGCCAGACAGCCGCTTCAGCAGGTAGCGACCGTTAGTCTGACCCAGCATGTGAACGAGGTGTCGATCCTTCGCGAAGGATTGAGTGCATCGAATACCGGGGCTCGCATGATCGGCGGCAATCCTGCGGACCAGAATCGATTCTATGCCGCTAAGGGTACATACAATGTCGTGCTGCGTACTGTCGAAGGCCGAATTATTTACTTGGAGGATGTTTCATTCAATCAGGATGAGAACGTCCTGAACATTCCGCCCGGGATCGATTCGCTGGCACAGCTAGAGGTGCTTGGGGACAGTTACATCAGCGGCGTAACCTACATGACTGATCAACTATCGCCTTTGAGCGTATACACGGGGAACAGCGAAAAATCGGTGATGCTCACGCCCGGCAACGTAGAGGTTGGCGTGAACAGCTTCGACGGCGCAAGAGAATATCGTTACGCGGTTCGTCTGTCGAAAGATGAGCTGCAAGCCGGCGCGCTTACGTCCATATCGCCTTCTGGCGTGAGCGGACTTGGCATTCTCGGCTTGACTGGCAGCGGAGAACTGAAGCTGCCAGCCAATAGCAGTTGGATACAGCTCGGATTGATCAACAGCGGCGGTGACCTGATCTGGTATTACGGTGAGCCGCAGCCGATGATTTACAACGATGGGTCATACTATTGGGATGAACCAGTATATCCGACCGCCTTCAAGTTGGAGATGCGGGATGCATCCGGCCAAATTATTCACGCAGTGGCAGAGTCCGGCCAGAATTTTCCCCAGTGGATTTACGTGGGACAAGACGGCACTTATAAGATCATGGCATCCGTAACGATCGACGGCTCGACGTATACGCTGGATCGAACGGTGAACGTGAAGCTAGTTAAGGAACAGTCATCCGCTCCTGGCTCGCAGATTCCGGGGACGGATCTTGAACCGCCGGGAACCACTCCGAACCCGGGCACAAATCCAGGGACAAATCCCGGAACGATCGGTGGTCCCCCGTCAATGCCTATCGGCGCCACTCCGCCTACAGGCACAATGCCTGGCGATGCCAACGCAGGCATTCAAGAGCTACTGACCGGTAGCGGGTCTGATGCGGACAAAGCAACCAAGGCTGCAGATCTGATCGGCAGCATCGACAGCGCGCTAACCGAGGCGGCGAACAGTCATGATGCCGAGAAGAACGTCACGGACGTAGCAGCAACGCTTGCGACGGCCTCCAGGCTACTGGATTCCATCGCGGATGTGAAGGAGAAAGAAAAGGTCGCAGCGTCGATCGTTCAAATGGTGAGTCGTACGCAGCATGCTTTTACGAAAGTGGAAAACGGGCCTAAGGCTGTCGAGCTGGCGAAGTCGGTTATTCAAGACACGGCTATCGTGCTGAAGAGTCTGGAAGGCGCAGATGCAAGCGTCGTAGATGCCCTGAAGGATTCGCTTGTCGATCTGAGCAGGCAGGCTGTGAAGAAGGCTGCGACAATTACGCTAGATAGCAACGAGATAACATCGCAAGGTAATGCGGTGACGGCGAAGTTAGGGCAAGCGCAGCTTGCGAAGCAGTTGGATACCGCGAAGAAGGCTCTCGGCGATACGGCGAACGCGTTGTCTGCGGTTGTTGGTCAAGATAAGACGGCAGGACTGAATACAGTCGTCACGATCAACATCCCGAAGGCCGGGGACAATGTGACGAAAATCGCGGCGGATCTGCCGGCCGATATCGTCAAAGCTGTCCAAGCAAGTGGCCTGGAGGGTCTGGAGCTAAGGATGGACAATGTCGGATTCACGGTCGAACCGGACACGTTCGGCGATCTTCCGGAAGGCGAGACGATCTCGCTTGCCGCGGAAGTTGTCGATAATATGACCGTTACGTCCCCGCAATCGGCGACGCAGTTGACGAATATCCCTGTAATGGAGTTCAGCGCGTCGGTTGGGAGCCGGAAGGTAGAAGCATTCGAGAAGCCGATGCCGGTCTCGTTCGATGTGTCGGCGATTAATACTTCTCGATATTCCGAAGCGGATCTGGCGAATCTGACAGTCTATCTCTTGAATGAGAAGAGCCTGTCATGGGAGCCCGTTGGCGGTGTATATGATCCGGTGACGAAGACGGTGCAGGTGCTGCGCGGTCACTTCAGTAAATATACGATTATGAAGTCAAGCGCAAAGTATGACGATGTTGCAGCTGTGCATTGGGCTGCCGGTTCGATCCATACCATGTTGGGCAAAGGGGTGCTCGATCAATCGGCGTCATTCAGCCCAAGCGCGAAGGTGACCCGTGAGCAATTCGCGGCATGGCTGGCCCGGTCCTACGGACTCGAAGGTAGAGGCAAGAATGTGCCGTTCACGGATATTGCGGCCGACAATCCGTATGGCGAAGAAATTGCTGCAGCTTATCATCATGGGCTGATCAAAGGCAAGTCGGCAACGAAATTCGAACCGAAGAGTCCGATTAGCCGCGAGGAAATTGCCGTCATGCTCGCTAGAGCGCTCCAGTCTTACGATAACGTGAAGCCGACGTCCGATGGCGCCTTGCAGTTGAAGGTGTTCAAGGATGGGACATCCGTCGCGGCTTGGGCGGCCATTGAAGTGGCGCTGCTGAAGCAGCTGAAGCTGATTGAAGGCTTCGAGGACGGCAGTTATAGGCCTAAAGATCTCACTTCCAAGGCAGAGGCCGCTGCATTGATTCACCGCATTTATGTGAGATAATCTAGATAGGACGGTAAAGAGAGATGACTTCCTTCTTCGGAAGTCATCTTTTTTTGTTCTCTATTGCGCGGTCAGAATCTGCGGACCGTCCGCCGTAATCGCGATCGTGTGCTCGTATTGCGCGGCCAGCTTGCGGTCGAGCGTCCGTGCGGTCCATCCGTCGGAATCGATCGTCATGAAGTAGGTACCTTCGGTAATCATCGGCTCGATCGTGATGACCATGCCTTCCTTGAGCCGCAGCCCTTTGCCGGGCTTGCCGACATGCATGTAGCTCGGATCCTCGTGCAGATTGCGGCCGATGCCGTGCGCGAGCAGGTCGCGGACGACGCCGAATCCATTCGACTCGGCATGCTGCTGGATCGCGCTCGTCACGTCGCCGAGCCGATTGCCGGGCAATGCCTGCGCAATGCCGAGATCGAGGCATTCCTTCGTGACGCGCATCAGCTTCTCGGCCATCGGCGAGATGCTTCCGATCGCGTAGGACCAGGCAGAGTCGCCAAGCCAGCCGTCCAGCTCCGCGACGGTGTCGATCGTGACGATGTCGCCGTCCTCGAGCGGCTTGTCGCTCGGGAAGCCATGCGCGATCACGTCGTTGACGGAGGCGCAGGTCGCGTATTGATAGCCCTTATATCCTTTCGTGAACGGCTTCGCGCCGTGCTTCAGCATGACTTCTTCAAAAATCCGTTCGATTTCGTTGGTCGTAATGCCCGGCTTCATGAGCGGGGCAATCGTGCGATGGCATTCGGCCACGACCTGACAGGACTTGCGAATCGCTTCGATCTCTTGCTTGCTCTTCAATATCACCATGGATCATCTAGTCTCCTTCGTATGGTATGCGTGCATCGCGAGCCGGGCGATCCGGTCGACGTCCAGCGCGGGAGTGGACTCGCCCGCATAATAACGGAGTCCGCAGCAGCCGACGAGAATTGCCAGCATATGGTCGACGCGGTCGTCATCGCACGCGGCGATACGCTGAAGCGGCGCGTACAACTGCTCCATGAATCGCTGTTTTGCTGCGGGGCGGTCCTTCTCGGGCAAGCCCGTAAAATGCTCCGACGCCATCTTGTACACGAGGTACGCGCGGGCGTCGGCATGCCACAGCCTGAGCAGACTGGCGCAATAACCGACCAGCCGTTCGTCGGTCAATCCTCTGCTCGCCGAGTCCTGGCTGCTGTCCGACCACTCGGCAAGAGCGGTCTCGCACCGTTCGAAGCCGCTGCCCAGCACATCTTCTATCAATAGATGCCGGTTCGGATAATAATGGTACACCGTCCCATAGCCCAACCCGGCTTCGCCGGCGACATCCCGAATGTCGAAGCTGCCGCCCGTGCGGAAGTAGGCGCGTGCAGCGGCATCCAGGATCTGTTCCTTGCGCTGCGTGCGGATGAGCTCATTCTGTTCCTTCGTGCGAGGGCACATGGTTGTATTATCACCTCTTTTTGTATTGGTGCTCGAATTGCTATTATTTTAGACCTGCAAATTTGTCAATATAAGATTACTACAGTTTGCAGCGGGATTGCAAGGAGGAGAATGAATGAATTGAATAAAGCAGAACAGCAGCAGGCACATTGAGGAGGTCCCGAATAGGAATGGATTGAACCGGGCGAAGAAATGTCCTTTTATGGCTATTGGAGGCTTCTGTCGTAAGGGGATGGGGAGGGGGGAATTCCAATCCTACTTGATCTAGTGGACAGGAACGACTTAAAGCAGGAAGGGCGAGCTAGCCATGTATTCGTTCGAATGGAAAAGGAGTGTCGTACGGGACGGCTTGACCGAGGCACTTTCGTGAGACCGCAGGTGGAGAAGATCGGATAAAAAAAGAGAAAATCGTACAACTTTATTTTGCTACAATTAAAGTGACGACGATAACGGAGGGAACGCAATGTACCATGTACTGGTGGCCGAGGATGAGCCTTGGATTCGAAACTCCGTCGTAGAGATGGTGTATCGGATCGGAGACGGGACGATCGCCGTGTCCGAAGCGACGAATGGAGATGAAGCTTGGGCTTTAATTCAGGAGGTATGGCCGACCGTATTGATTACGGACATCATGATGCCGAAGATGGACGGGTTGTCGCTGATTCACAAGATTCATGAGCATAATATACCGATGACGTATATCATCATCAGCGGCTACGATAATTTTCAATATGCGCAAAAAGCGATACGTTACGGGGTGACCGAATATTTGTTAAAGCCGGTGGATATGGAGCAGTTGGAGCAGGCACTGGCAAGATCGGAACAGAAGATGGGAAGCTTGAAAGAAATAAGCTCCTATATGTCTAGATTCCAACAGCTCATTAACGATGTCGGCGTCGTTGCCCCCCAGGCCGTAAGCAGGCAACTATCGAATCTCATCGCTTCTGTCTTGAAGCTCAAGAACGCCAAACCGGCGGTAAGAGCGAATTTGCTTCGGATCTTCGAATGGAAGCTTACCGGAATGATCAAGGAGTTCTCCCCCGGACAAGCCGTCCCGACGATTCCGTCCGGCGCGACGGACAGCGCGATTCTTCGTCACTTCAACCAATTGGCTGATGCGGTAATGATGCATTATGCGGAGCAGGGTCGGCAGAATAGTCACCATATCATCAATCGCGTATGCGACTACATCCTTGCTCACTATAGGAAGGATATTTCGTTAACCGAAATGGCTCAATATGCGAACATGAGCATCTCCTATTTCAGTTCGTGGTTTAAGAAATGTACCGGGCGCACCTTGGTTCAGTATATTCAGGAAATCAGAATTGAAAAGGCGAAGCGGCTCCTGCTCGAGACGCAGCTGAAAAATTACGAAATCGCCGAACAGGTGGGATTCGCTACGCAACCTTATTTCACTAGAGTATTTAAGAGCGCGGTAGGCGTTTCCCCCAATCAGTTCCGAAAGCGGATGGGGTCATGAATCGGTTCAAACGTTACTTATATCGCTATACGATCAAGCAAAAGATGATCGCTTTATTTCTGACGGTCAGCTTGCTCGGGGTATCGACGATTGCTTTATCGGCGCATTATTACTACACGCGGGCGACGACCCAGGACTTCTATAATATCGCAAGAGGATCTTCCGCCGGTCTGAATCATCAAATCGACCGGTACTTCAATCAACTGATTCAATCCACCTCCGCCATTATCGCCGGCCCGCTTCCTTCGATCGGAGGGGCGCTGCAACCAAACCGGGAGACGGGAGCGATCCAAGCGTGGCTGGCAAGCGACGAATCGCTGACTTCCCAGACGCGGCTGGTCATCGAGGATGCGCTTCGCCGTTATATCGCAATCAATTACTCCGAAATCGAAAGTCTTGTTCTGTTGAAAGGTAACGGAGAGTTCATATCCTCGAACGGAAGGGTCGAATATGGCTCAGAGGAGCCATGGTTTCGTCTGCCGATCGCCGAGGAGACGATCGTTCACCCGACATACAAGTCATACCCGTATCAAATCCCAATCGTATCGTTGACAATTCCGATACACAGCACGGAGAACATGCGCATCGTCGGCCAGTTGGTCATCAACCTGTCCTTATACGAGATCAATGAAATCTTGGGCAAGACGTCGATCGGAGAAACCGGGAGGTTCGTCATTATTTCTTCCTCCGATACGATCGTGTATCATTCCGATGCGAGTCTGCTTGGCAAGCCGCTCTCGGAGACGCCGCTTGATGACTTTCATTTATCCGTCCCCGATACGCTGCAACAGGTGGGGAGTTCGGATTACTTGATTACGTTTACCAAGTCGGACTTTACGGGGTGGCGGATCGTTGCCATCGTTCCGTTGCAGGAGATGGCAACCGGTCTGAACGTCGCTACGAAATCGATGCTGATCGTTCTCGTCGTCCTGTTTCTGTTCGTCATTCTTGTCGTCCCGATCGCAACCAAACTGTTGATGGAGCCGGCGGTCCGTCTGAAACGGGTCATGCATGAGGTCGAGCGGGGCAATTTGGCCGTACAGGTTGAATATTATCCCGGAAAAGACGAGCTTCAAAGTTTGAACCGCAGCTTTGGCAAGATGATCGGAAGGCTCAATGAATTGATCGATGATGTATACCAGTACCAGTTAAGAGAGATGCAGCTCGAGGTGCGTCAGAAGGACGCGATGATTAAGGCGCTGCAAGGGCAGATTAACCCCCACTTCTTATACAATACGCTCGAGATCATTCGGAGCATCGCCTTCCTGGAGGAAGTTCCCCGAATCGAGGAGATTTCCAGGAATCTCGCGGCTTTCTTCCGGTACACCGCCAAGCTTGAGCCCTTGGAAGTGACGCTGCGCGAGGAAATCGACCATTTGAACAAATACCTAGGGATTATTCACATCCGATTCAAACATAATTTTCAAAGCGAGGTTTATGTAAACGATAAATTCCTGGATGTAAGGGTGGTTAAGCTTACCTTGCAGCCCATCGTGGAGAACGCGGTCAAATACGCGGTGGAGCCGATGAACGGCAATGCCGCGATCCTGATCAGCGCCTTCGACGAAGGGGACGACCTGATCCTGGAGGTAGCGAATAACGGCCCGAGTATCCCGCAAGACAAGCTTGATGATCTTCGACGCTCGCTGGCCCAAGTCGTCGAGCTGCAAGCTTCTGGGCATTACGTCTCGAGGGATTCGCTCGGCCTTGCGAATGTTCATGCCAGACTCGTGCTGCAGTATGGAAAGGATTACGGGATTAGCATGCACTCCTTCCCGTCGCGAGGAACGGTCATATCCATTCGGATCCCCATCAAAAAGTAAAATCGGATAACGAATCTAAAAATGTTGAAAAAACAATGAACGCTTTTTGAATTACAATGAACCCGTAAATAAGAAACAAATCACTTATAGGAGGGGTTCACCAGCATGAAGAAATGGTTAGTAACACTTCTTGCGGCGTTCATGGCAGCGTGCATGCTAGCCGGCTGCACAGGCAACGCCGGAAACACGAATACCGCAGACGGCGGCAAAGAAGGCAATGCGGCAAACCAAAACGGAGGCGCCGCGGGTTCGTCCGAACAAACGGAGGAAGTCATCGACGACGGCACGGAAAAGATCAAAATTTCGTTCATGCCGGAATCTTGGGGCGGCGGCAAGTGGCGAGACGACCACCCGACGATCAAATATTTGGAAGAGAAGTTCAACATCGAGATGGAAATCATGTGGACCGACGGACCGACTTACAAGGACAAATTGAACGTTATGGCTGCCTCGGGCGATTTGCCCGATATGTTCAGAGTAACGTCGGATAACTTCGTCAAATGGCAGAACGAGGGGGTGTTCTTGGATCTGGCGCCGCATCTGGATCGATATCCGAATCTAGCCAAGGCATTCCCGGAGGAGCTGTACCAAAGGCTGAACCCGCCAGGGAAGATCTACGCATTCCCGAACTGGGGGCAAGAGGTCCGGGACACCTACCAGCTTCGGGCGGACTGGGTTCGCAACGTAGGACTGGAGATGCCCGACGAAGAAACGTTCCATGTAGAAGAATTTTACGAGATTATGAAAGCGTTCGCTCACGGCGACCCGGACGGGAACGGGAAGAATGACACGGTCGGCTTTACGACGGATCAGACATTGGGTACGAACGCTCATCAGTTGAAGGCCGCTTTCGGACTCGCGAACTCTTGGAAGCTGGAAGACGGCAAGCTGATTCCCGAATACGTCCAAGCGGAGGAGCAGAAGGCGTTCTTGAGTTATCTCCGCAGGATGTACGAAGAAGGCGTCATGGACCCGGAATTCGTCAGCAAGAAGGGCAACAACGTGTACGAGATGTTCCAGGCCGGCCAGTCAGGCATCCATACGCATCATCCGCTCGGTCTTCGAACCGATAACGAGAAGCTGAAGGGGATCGACCCGAATGCGGAATTGGTCCAGCTGGCGCCGCCGATCGGTCCTGACGGGCTGCGAGGAAATCCGGCTGGGCTGCTGGGAACCAATAAAATCGCGCTGAACGGCAAGATGGACGCCAAGAAGCAGGAACGTCTGCTGAAATTGCTGGATTGGTGGGTGACCGACGAAGGGACTAACATCATGAAGAACGGGATCGAGGGCGAACACTATGTGAAAGAGGCGGACGGTACCTATACGGCAACGCCGCTTAACGAGACCGATTTACCGCGGATTATGAATAACTGGTTTTTCTGGCGCGCCGATCCGAACTACTTCATTCATATTTGGTCGCCGAAGGAAGTTGCCGAATTCGATAGAACCTTCAATGAGAACGGCGCGAAGTACCCGTGGCGCGACGAGTCGGACGGGGTAACGATCTACTCGGAAACCTATACGAAATCCTGGTCAAACCTCAGTACCGAGTTTATCGCGGCTCAGCTGAAAATCATAATCGGACAAGAACCTGTGGACAGCATCGATAAAGCGATCGCGGCATGGAAGGCCGGAGGCGGCGATCGGATCATTCAGGAAGTGAACGACGGGTACGCACTCCTTAAAGGCGAATAAAAAAGAATGGAATGGAAGCCGGTCAACCGCATCAGGTGCGGGCAGCCGGCTTCTATCATGGGAAAGGCGGGACAGAATGAAAACTTCCGGCGATTCGAGATTGACGATGGCTAGAATGCATTATATGAAGCGGGCGTTTCCCCTCTACCTTATGATTTTGCCGGGGCTCCTGGCAGTGGTTCTGTTTAAGTATTTGCCGATGTTCGGCGTTCTCATCTCCTTCCAGAACTACAGCCCGTTCCGCGGCGTGTTCAGCAGCGAGTGGGTCGGTCTGGAACATTTTGTCCGACTGTTCACGGAGCAGAGATTCCTGCTGCTGCTGAAAAATACGCTCGCTCTCAACCTGATCGATGTTCTCTTTTACTTTCCCGCGCCGATCGTTTTCGCGCTCATTCTGAACGAGGTGCGCGTTCGTTGGTTCAAGACGACGCTGCAGACGGTCGTTTATTTGCCGCACTTCATCTCCATGATCGTCGTCGTCGGCATTACTTCCGTTTTATTTTCCAGCCAGTTCGGCGGAGTCAACCTGCTTTTGGATTCGATCGGTTTGCCCAGATACACGGGGCTCAACGATCC
Source organism: Bacillota bacterium (assembly GCA_023433615.1). Taxonomy (GTDB): domain Bacteria; phylum Bacillota; class Bacilli; order Paenibacillales; family Paenibacillaceae; genus Paenibacillus_I. The sequence continues at coordinate 15,505 of JAEZCJ010000195.1, forward strand.
GGATCATTTCCGCTGGGTATGGCTGCTGCAAAATATTTGGAAAGAGGTGGGCTGGAGCGCGATCATCTATTTGGCCGCTCTGTCCTCGATCGACCCGTCGCTGTATGAAGCCGCCGTGATGGACGGGGCGAACCGGTGGAAGCAGATTTGGCACATTACGCTTCCGTCACTTATTCCTGTGATTCTGATCTTGTTCATCCTCCGTCTCGGAAGCTTCATCGATATCGGCTTTGAACATATCTTTTTGCTGCAAAATCCGCTCAACCTTGTGGTGTCCGATGTGTTTGACACCTATATTTACAGAGTTGGGGTTCAGCAGGGCGAATTCAGCTATACCACGGCGGTCGGCTTATTCAAATCCGTCGTCGGGCTTGTGCTGGTGGTCGCCGCCAACGCGATGGCCAAACGGTCGGGAAGGGAGGGTGTGTACTAATGATCAAATCGCATAACGAACGGTTCGTCGATATTTTTGTATATGCAGTGCTGATCGTATGGGGAGCGCTCATCCTATTTCCCTTGCTCTACGTGCTGATGACGTCTTTCGCGACCGAGAAGGAGTACCTGACTCGCGGATTCTTCATTATTCCGAGGGAATGGACGATGGATGCCTATTTGTACTTGTTCGCGAACGATAGTTTCTTACAAAGCTTTACTAACGCCGTCGTCATTGCCGTCGTCGGGACCGCGGTTAGCATCTCGGCGACGACGCTGATGGCATACGGCTTGTCCAAGAGGTGGCTCAAAGGACGGAACGTAATCAACTTCATGGTCGTCTTCACGATGCTGTTCTCCGGAGGCTTGATTCCGACCTATCTGGTCATTAAGGAGTTCGGACTGATCGACTCGTTCTGGTCGCTGTGGCTGCCGGGTGCGGTGGCGCCGTTCTATCTGATCGTAATGCGAAGCTTCTTCGCTTCGATCCCGAATGAATTGGAAGAGTCGGCACGCGTGGACGGCAGCGGGGAGTGGCGAACGTTCATCAGCATCATGCTTCCGCTGTCCAAGGCGTCCATCGCCACCTTCGTGTTGTTTTATATGGTCGGCTATTGGAACACTTACTTTTCGGCGCTGATCTATTTGAACGACTCCGACAAGTGGCCGCTCCAAGTGTTTCTGCGGCAAATGCTAGTACTGAATCTGGACATGGAAGAAACCGCCACGATGTTCTCAGATGTGATTTCTTACACGCCAGCCGCGAAGATGGCGGCGATCGTCATCTCCGCAGTGCCGATGATGATCATCTATCCGTTCCTTCAGAAGCACTTTAATAAGGGCTTTCTGCTTGGTTCCGTGAAGGGCTAATGTCAGACAGGGGTGTGGATGAAACATGATGAATAACGCCTATATTTTCAACGGTGTACCCTGGTTTGATCAAGATGGGGAGACGGTGAACGCGCACGGTGCCTGTGTGGTAAAAGAAGGAGATAAATACTATCTTTTTGGAGAATACAAAACGAACGATGTCAATCAGTACGTAGGTTTTTCGCGTTATTCCTCGCATAACCTCTCGGATTGGCATTTTGAAGGCTTGGCATTGCCGCCGCAGGAACAAGGGCTCCTTGGCCCGAATCGAATTGGAGAACGGGTAAAGGTAATCAAGAATCATAAAACCGGCACCTTTGTCATGTTGATGCACACGGATAATTTGACATACACGGATCCGTGTATAGCAATTGCGACTTGCGACTCGGTAGACGGAACATTCGAATTTCAAGGACCGCTGCTTTTCGAAGGGAGGCCCATAAGGATGTGGGATATGGGGACCTTCGTTGACGGGGATGGAACCGCCTACTTATTGATTCATGAAGGCGACATCTATCGGTTAAGCGACGACTATCTGACCGCAGTGGAGAAGGTTGCGGAAAATATTGCCCCTGGCGGTGAATCGCCGGCAATGTTCCGCCATGGAGACAGCTATTATATGATGTTCTCCAATAAAACGAGTTGGGAAAGAAATGACAACTATTATTTCGTTTCGAACAACTTGCATGGACCATGGAAAGAACGAGGATTGTTCTGTCCGAAAGGCAGTTTAACCTATAATTCGCAGTGCTCCTTTGTCTTCACGTTAGAGTCGGATGGGAAAACAGTGCCGATTTACATGGGCGATCGTTGGTCATTTCCTCGTCAGGCTTCAAGCGCCACGCAGGTTTGGTTGCCCATCACGGTAGATGAAGGAAATACATGCTCGATTCCTGAGTATTGGCCGGTATGGGCGAGCGAATCGATTTCCCGGACTTCCCCTGAAGGAGTGGGTGAGCCTTTGCCATTTCGTTCCAATCAGCGAGAAGATTCAGTATGTCATGCTTTTGAAGGAACACGAATTATTGTTTTCGGTTCAAGTGATTGTCATGGCGGCTACGCGGAGTTTTCCCTCTATGATGACAACGACGAACTTATTCATCGAGCAATTATTGATTTTTACAGTTTGGTACCGGATTCTAATATGAAATACGTTTCCCCGAAGCTTTCACTCGGAAGCTATACGCTTAAGATCGGAGTCATGGGCGAACATGGGGTTTGGTATAAAAAAGACGGCACGAAATTCGGCAGTGATGATTACTTCGTCACGCTTGAAAGTGTAAAAGTCTGCTAGTGAAGTGAAAACAACATCGGGTTGACTTGCAACCGTTATTAGGAGGATACAGATGGCATTTATCATCGATGAGCAGACAACATACCGGTTTCCAACGGATCCGTCCCCGCCAGTTCGTCACGCTTTGGAAATGGTGAAGCGAGACCATGAACATGTTTTTGCCGCTGCTCCAAGGTTCACCTCTGTGGAGGATGAACCGGCAGATGTGGTCATCCGATATGCGACGCCCGAAGACCGGTGTCCGGACAGGCCGGAGGCTTATTGCTTCCGCTTCGTCAAGAACGGCAGCAGAACGGAGCTTCATATTGCTGCGGGCGATAATCTTGGCCTGGTCTATGGCATGCTCGAATACAGCGGAAAGCACCTCGGCGTCGATCCGTTCTGGTTCTGGGCGGATCTTCCTCCGAAGCGGCTCAGCCGTGTGGAGATGCCGATAGAAAATTATGATTCGGAGGAGCCGGCCGTCCGATTCCGCGGCTGGTTCGTCAACGATGAAGTCTGCCTGATCGGGTGGAGTGAGGAGTATCCGCCGACACGGGAGGTATGGGAGCCTGTCTTCGAAGCGCTGCTGCGCTGCGGGGGTAATATGGTCATTCCCGGCACCGATCTGCCCAGGCATGGGGTGCATGCGGATGTGGCCGCGGAGATGGGATTATGGCTTACCCACCATCATGCAGAGCCTTTGGGTGCCGAGATGTTTCTGAGGGCGTATGAAGGGAAAAAAGCGAGCTATCAGGAGAATCCGGAACTGTTCGAATCATTATGGGAAGAAGCGATCGAGAAGCAGAAGGATCGCAACGTTGTCTGGGTTCTATCATTCCGAGGGCAAGGAGACCAGCCATTCTGGGTACAGGATCCCTCATTCGACACGCCGAAGAAGCGCGGGGAAATGATAAGTCGCGTCATACGCAGGCAATATGATAGGGTTCGCGGCAAGGTAGCCGATCCGCAGTGTTGCGTGGCATTGTATGGGGAAATCTCGGAATTATATCAAGCAGGTCATGTTCATGTCCCGGATGATGTGATCAAGGTTTGGGCGGATAACGGATACGGCAAGATGGTGTCCCGCCGCAACGGTAACGAAAACTTCCGCACTCCATCCTTGCCCAGCCCAAAAGACATCGGAAAGAATGGCATCTACTACCATGTAACGTTTCACGATCTGCAAGCCTCCAATCATTTGACATTGTTCCCGGCTCCGGTTGAACTGATCCGAGATGAAGTAGCGGAAGCATTCCGAGCCGGCGCGAAGGACTACGTGCTCGTCAATTGCGGCAACATCCGGCCGCATGTCTACACGCTAGACTTGATGCGAGAGCTGTGGACGCGGGGGGAGGAAGTGGATGCGGAAGAGCATCTGAAATCATTCGTCAGCAGGATGTTTTCCCCGGGTTCTCCGGAAATCGCCGAGCTGATCCGCGACTATGCAAGGCGGACAGTGCCGTACGGTCCGAACGAAGACGATCGAGCGGGGGATGAGTTCTATCATCATCCGGCACGCATCATCGTCGGACACTGGCTTCAGGGGAAATCGGATCAACCCAATTCCCGCTTGTATTGGATGACAGGGGAAGTCGACTTCCCGGAGCAAGTCGAATGTTATCGCCGAATGTGCGCCGATGCCATTCCGGGCTGGCTTGAGCTGAAGGAGCGAATCGAACGGTTGCTTCCTGATCTTGCCGAATCGGACCGCCTTCGGCTGAGAGATCATTTGCTTCTTCAAGTAGAACTGCATTTGACCGGCTGTGAGGGCGTTGAGGCATTGGGACAATCATACTCCGCTTACCGGGAACGAAACTACCCGCTTGCATTTGTTTATGCTTCACAGGCAATGTGGAAGTACGAGAAGGGGACGATTGCGTTAAAGCTGGCCGAGCATGGGAAGTGGGCTCATTTTTACCAAGCGGACTGGTTGACGAATATCGAGAGCACGGTAAATAATATGGACACGCTTCGCCGCTGGCTTCGCATGCACGGCGACAGCCCCGATTTCTTCGCCTGGTATAAGCAGTTCCTGATGCCGGAAACGGAGAAGTATATTTATTTGGAAAACACGCACCGAAATCCGCTTTCAGATGATGAACTGGCCATAAAGCTGGCTGAAAAGTTCGGCGTCTGAGGGATAAAGCGTCGATCCGAAAGTGCCTAACTTTGCTCAATTAGCAAGGTTGGGCACTTTTATTATCCTAGTACCTTAATGCAGTCCAGTCTATCGATAGACGCTCAATCAGCGGTGGTCCGTTCTTTCGCTGCTTGCATCTGAATAAAGCAGAACAGCAACAGGCACATCGAGGAGGTCCCGAATAGGAACGGATTGAACTGGGCCGCTACGAATAATCCGATCAATATATACAGTATAGCGGCCGCGTTCTTCCGATTGCTTGTTTTGCGAAGAAGTAAATAGGCGATATACGAGAAGAATGCAGCCCATACAAGCAGTCCGATCAATCCGACTTGGACAAGGAATGACGGCAACAGCATCTCATACAAGTACGGTTTTTCATTGTTGCGCAAGTAGTTATCCGCATAACTGCCGTAGCCGAAGCCGTACCAGGGACTTTCCTTCCACTTCTCGATCAGCATTTGGAATTGGATCAAGCGAACTTTATTGGCACGTTGGGTTACATCAAGCTCATCGGCACGCTTGAAGTCATATGTCGGATGGAGATTTGCCCTCGTTACCGGGTCGATCACGCGCTGATCCCCTTCTTGAACAGCGAAGAAGCTGCTTGTGCGGGCAAGCACATAGTTGTCGAACACCACGCTATTCAGCACAAGGCTAGTAATAAGCGCCAATGCGATATGGACGAGGATGGTTTTCCCATAGGCCAGCAGCCGTTTCCTATCGAACAGACAGAAGACGATGATGATCAGCATCCCGGATGCGAAGCCCAGCCACAATGATTTCGTAAGCGTCGTAAGAAGAGCAGTGAAGCCGATTAGAAAGAAGATCGTATTCTTCCAATTCTGCTTGCTCGTAATGAAATAGTAGAACATGCCGACCAGGAAAATCGAGTTCGGGTAGATAATTCTTACATTATGTTTGATTTTCATTTCTGCGTACATCACAAACGGCGAAGTGGAGTGTCCCATGGTGATCTTCTGGATGAGGTCAAAGAGGCTCACTGCGAATTCCTGATTGCCGTCAATCATCTCGCCAATATAGAGGAAAATATGTAAGAGAGCAAGTCCCAGCAGGCTCCACTTGATCATTCGATGGCTCTTAGTCCAATTCATATAGCCAATGCGTACGAGGATAATAATGGGGAAATAGAGGGCTAACACGCTGAACGCAACGGTCTGTTCCACGGCCATCGCAATGCCGTATCCGGTTATGCTCGGGACAATGAATATCCATATGGCGTTCAGGAATAAGAAGGCTGCGATCGAGAGATCAAGGGGCTTGATTAGCCGTTTCAGACCGTCCTTCGTAATAGAGAGCTTGTTCGTTGCGGCTGCGTCGACGAGCATCGCAAGGAGAATCACGCTAAATAGCGCGTACAGTACCATTCGTATGGGAATATCGGATAGCAATAGAAGCCTGCCGTTGAAGCCCAGAATAACCTCCAATACGAACAGGCATGCAATCGCGGAGAAGCATTTAATAAGGCTGGGTTGAAGAGAGCTTGTTCGATTGAGAATTACGTGGGTAGTCATCGCGATTTTGGACCTCGAGTCTTTGTGTAGTCGTTGAACGCAGATGAATCGAACTAAGGATACGAATCTAGTCTATTGAGTCTTTCGAACCAGGAAATTATACCCCACAGTCCCAGATCGATGCAATACATTTGTAGGATGCAGTTCATCTGCTCCATCAATAAATGCGGAGCATGTCAGGGCTGTATTGCAACATTTCGGCCAGTGGTTTTCCCCTTCAGCGGAAATACATAGCCGAAGACGCAGGCAGGATCCTTCTTATAATTTGGAAGGATCTTTTTATTTGAATAGCAAATCATAAAAGTACCTTGCATTGTTAAGTGAAAAGAAGCTTATGATTCACAATGTACGAAGTCATCCTGACATTCGGGTTTATGACCACTTCAACTGTCATGACCGTCGTCCGCGTCATCTTGGCCGCAACTGCCGGATCTACAGCAGGCGCCATTTGTCTGTACGGCGTCGGCAGAATGCTGCCGGTCGAACGGTTGGAGAGGATTATTGCCACCTACGGTAAAAATGTTCGCCGCCCAGGATTCCCCTTCCCTCGCGTTTCCTCCGTGATCCTGCACAGATGGATTGCCTATAAGCAAGCGCAAGGGATCGTGCGCGTTCTGTGTTTATTGCCTCCTCGCCAATTGCCGCCTACGACGGTCTGCTTGGGACCTACCGGGCCATAACGCAGGCCCGCACTTACTTTAATTAGGTTTAAAACATACAAAAAGGATTGGGATTTTCTATGGTTAGATACATTTGGTAGCGCTATCATTTTAGTGTGCAACATTACAGGAAGCACTAAAATCTTAGAAGCGCAGCTCTTCGCAGTGCGCCGATTCGAAGGGGGATTACCAGATGAGATTACGGAAGACCATGTTGCTGCTATTGTGCGGCATGCTTGTGCTCATGGCTGCATGCAGCAGCGGTACAGGGAAAAGCAACGGTGAAGACTCGTCCGGAAATGCGAACAGCGGCAATGGCACGAATGCGACGAACTCCGGGACGAATTCCGGGACGAATTCTTCTACAGGCGAAGAAGACGTAACCGGAACGTCCGAAATGGATTTCGATCTGGGCGGCCGGACGATCAAGTGGGTATCTTGGTACAGCGAAGAAATCAAGGAAGATAACCTGGATAACATGAAGAAGATCGAAAAGTTGAATAAGTTGATGGAGAAACATAACTTCAAAATCGAATATGTCGTGATCGACTACGGCGAGTATCAAGGCAAGATTACGTCGGCGCTGCTCGCTGGCGATCCGATAGGCGATATTGTCCGCGTGGCTAGGCCGTGGATGATTCCTACATTGGTCAGACAGGGGATGTTTCATCCGGTCGATGAATACACCAAGAACGAGAAGGTGTTCATCCCGCAGTATACGAACGAATACTCCCATTTCGAAGGCAGAGGCTACGGATTCCGGGCAGGCGTACTCGGTGCGTCGGGGGGCGTCTTCTACAACCGCACGCTCATGAATCAATTGGGTTTGAAGCCGCTGCAGGAGTATGTAGACGAGAACAATTGGAATTGGGAGACGTTCATCCAGGCCGCGAAGGAAGCGAATCGAGACACCAATAACGACGGCAAGCTGGATACGTGGGGACTCGCGTCGGCTTCGATCCTGATCCCGGCCATGGCTTCGAACGAGGCGACGCTGGTCAAGGACGGCAAGCAGACGCTCGACGATCCGAAGACGACCGAAGTGTTGAATTTCTTGTCGCGGCTCGTAACCGAGAACGTCGCTAGACCGACGGAAGGCGGAGACTGGACCGAGCCCGGGCTGTTCTTCCGTCAAGGCAATGTGCTCATGATAGCCGGTCAGGACTATGAGATTGAAGGATTCAAGACGGATATGCCGGATACCGATATCGGATTCGTGCCCTTCCCGTTAGGCCCAAGCGGGACGGCATACCAGTCGTTCAATACGATTCCGAACTACTTGACCATTCCGAGCAAGGTGGAGAATCCGGAACAGCTCTTGTATATCTACGAGAAGATCAACGATATCGATTCGGAGTACGATTATCCGCAGCAAGCGAACCACGAAAGGCTCTTCTCGAACGAAGAAGACATCGCGAACGCCAAGCTTGCCGGACTGAGCATGAAGATCATCGAGAACAACGGTGCGTATCCGGCAATGCCTTTCTACGAATTCCAAGGCGAGATCATGGAAGGCAATTCCGTGTCGACTGTCGTTGAGAAATATAAGGAACCGTTCCAGGCAGCGATGGACGAAATATGGAATAAGTAGCGCGTCGTAACGAACAGTCCCCATTCCCGGTACGTCCGGGATGGGGACTGTCGGTTATTTTTTACGGACAGAGGACGGCGGGTAGCCCTTCAGTTCCTTGAATACTTTGCTGAAATAAGATATGTCGTAGAAGCCGCACCTCTCGGCCGCTTCCGTCACGGTAAAGTCGCCGGCGGACAACATCATCTCGGCGTTGTTAATGCGAACGCGGTTCACATATTCCTTGAACGTCGTACCGGTGTACTGTTTGAACAACTTGCCTAAGTACACGGGATGAAGATTCAATGTGTCCGCCCATTCGTGAATCGTCGCAGCCTCCGAGTAATGCTCCGCGAGATGCGCGGTAAGCTTCTTGATCCGAGGATCCAACTGCGCCGTCGATTGCCGGTAATGGTTACTGAGCAGACGGTGGAGGATGAGCTCGAACAGGGCGCGCGACTGGATCCAATAGAAGGGCTGTTTGCTCATCCAGACTTGATTGAACTCTCGGATATACCCCAATATTTCTTTGGTGACCGCTCGCTTCGTCACAACCTCGAACGGGAGCCGGATATGATTGTGCGGTTCGGCCCAATAGAAATTGAATGGATACGCATGCATGGGTGACTCCTTGAACGTATGGGCTTCCCGCACGCTGCCGCCCGGGATGTAGACGAGGTCGCCTGCTTCAACCGTATGTTTCACGCCGTTCACATAGTAGTTGGCTTTGCCTTCGACGACACAAGTGAGGTCGTGAAAACTAATCTTCGCTTTCTGAATCGTCCAATCCGGATAACATCTGCGATCGACGAACAGGAAAATATTCGGCACCAGATGAGGGTGATACTCGAGTTCCGTCATGGTTCCCCTCCTTAGCATGCGGGTTGCTGCCTACTCATTCTACAACGATGCCATGAGTCCCTCTTTTGGAAGAGATGAAATTAGAATCATATCGAGAAGCGATCGAGAGGAGAACGTTGGAACAATGATTACGCTAACCGGATTCGCAGATGAAATATCGTCGGACTTGGAAGAACAACTGGATGTACTCGAATCGGAGAACATCCGTTATCTCGAGCTTCGGGGCGTCTGGGGGAAGAACGTCCTGGAACTGAACGAACAGGAGTCTTTGCGCGTCAAATCGCGATTGGCCGCGCGGGGCTTCGGCGTCTCCTCGATCGGATCGCCGATCGGGAAGATCAATATTACCGACGATTTCGGTCCTCACTTCGAGGCAGCCGCCATGCCGTGCGGCTGGCCAAGCTATTCGAAGCACCGTTCGTCCGCGTCTTTTCTTTCTACACGCCGCAAGGTGAGCATGCCCGATTCCGGGACGAAGTCATGTCGCGCATGAAACGCATAGCGGATCTGGCCGAGAGCGAAGGCGTCGTGCTGGTGCACGAGAACGAGAGCCATATCTACGGAGACACCGGCGAACGGTGCCTGGACATTCTGCGAACGGTCGGTTCGCCGAATCTGCGCGCTGCCTTCGATCCGGCGAACTTCGTGCAGTGCAAGGTGAGTCCCATGTCTGAAGCCTATCCGCTGGTGGACGACTATATCGCTTATATTCATATCAAAGATGCAATAAGGGGAAGCGGTGCGGTCGTCCCTGCCGGGGACGGCGACGGGCAGCTTAGCGAATTGCTCCAAGCGCTGAAGCGCACGGCATTCACCGGCTTCTTGTCGCTTGAACCGCATCTGTCGCCGAGAGGCAAGCGGGAAGGCATGAGCCGACCGCAGCTCTTCCTCCTCGCGGCTCGGGCTTTAAAGCGTCTGCTGTCAGAACAAGGCATGAGGTGGACGTAAGCCATGCAACAACGGCATCACGAGGAACCGTGTTCAGAGCGAGTGCTGCCGAACGCGACGACAGTCAGGTTCCTGCTGGCCTCCATCGTAAGCTTCCTTGTCATTACGGCATGCGCGTATAGAGGCGTCCCTGCTGGGGCACCTGAGGAAGGGCCAGAGTATGCCAACTCCTCCCCGGATGCCGGTGCAGCTAGGTACGATCCGCCGATCGAGATATCCTTCGTGAGGGAAGTCGACGGAGGGCTGGATGCGTTAAATCGATATCTGCCGGGCGATACGCTGGACAATAATCGTTGGACCCGTCTATATGAAGATGTGCTAAGCATACGCATCCGATATGATTGGACGGCCCGCGGCGACACGTACGACCAGAAGCTCGGCATCGCGCTAGCTTCCGGCAACATCCCCGATGTCGTGCGGGTCGATGCCGGGCAGCTGCGCCAGCTTAGCAACGCGGGATGGATCCAAGAATTGACCGGCGCTTACGAGAAGCATGCCGCGCCTTTCACGAAGGAAATCTTGAACCAGGAAGGGCCGGGCCCTTTCCAAGCGGCGACGATCGACGGCAAGCTGATGGGCATTCCCGATACGGGTTCATCGATCGAGAATGCGCAATTCCTATGGATTCGAATCGATTGGCTCGAGCGGCTGCGCTTGTCTCCGCCGCGTACGCTAGACGATGTGCTGGCCATCTCGAGGGCATTCACGCATAGTGATCCGGACGGAGACGGGATAAGCAATACATATGGACTAGCGGTAACGCAATCGTTATGGGATCCTGCGATGGGTGTCGGCGGCTTCATGGCCGCGTTCGGAGCATTCCCGACTATGTGGATCGAGGATGAGACGGGTCAGCTGGTACATGGTGCCGCGCAGACAGAGACAAGAGAAGCGCTTCGGGCGCTTCAAGCGATGTATCGGGACGGACAGATCGATAGCGAGTTCGCGTTCAAGAAAGGCGATCAAGTCAAAGAGGATGTCGCGGCTGGGAAAATAGGCATGTTGTACGGAGAACAGTGGAGTTCGTTCCTCGTTCAAGCGAATTATGAACGCGACCCAGTTGCGGACTGGAGGGCTTTCCCCATCGTCGCCGCAGCGGATGAACAGGTTCAGGTGCCGCTGCCTCTAGCCACGAACCGCTTCTATGCGGTAAGGAAAGACTATGCATACCCCGAAGCGATCGTGAAGTTGTTCAATTTGCACTTGGAGAAGAACTGGGGGGAATCGGCCGAATATGACAAGTACTACAGCACGCCGTTCCCGGTATGGCAATTATCGCCCGTGACGCCGTTCCCGGCGCGTAAAAATATTGAAGCATTCCGCCAACTCGAGGAAGCCCGTCTTACCGGCAATGCGACTGTGCTCGAGGCTGAAGCGCAATCGATCGCCAAAAGTATCGGTGCCTACGTGACTCGGAACGACAGTAGAGGCTGGGGCTGGCACCGTACATACGGCCCCGGAGGCGCGTTCGCGATCTTGGACGACTATGAGAAGAACGGCCAATTGCTGTATGAGGCGTTCAATGACGCCCCGACGAAGACGATGATCGAGCGAGCTCCGCTCCTGGACGATCTCGTACAGGATACGTTCGTGAACATCATACTTGGCCGCCCGCTCGAAGAGTTCGAACGTTTCGTCGGGGAATGGAACCGGTTAGGCGGTGCCGACATGACGGCTGAAGTCAACCGGTATGCACGCGGGATAACTTTACCTCGATCATGAAGCCCATCCGCGAGACTAAGAAGAGCTTCCGTGAATCGTGCACGGAAGCTCTTCTAACTAACGCTAACATGGATCGCTGGCGATCCAGTGTACCCTGCTGCCTGCCGAAGCCGTTCATCGCCTGTGGAATAATGGACCAAACCGGTGCAGGTTTCATATCTTGTCATGAGTAAATCTCCCTGACTTGGGCAATCTTAACTGAATATTCTGCTCATCGAGGGGTTTGTCAGCAATGCCTTATAAATCCGCGGGTCTTGGCGTGTTTCCGGTATTCTGCATCATGATGCTTGGCGTTGGGCTGATGAATCATGTCATTGTTCTGCCTCCGCTGCTCAATACGGCAAAGAGAGACGCTTGGATCAGCGTCTTGATCGCGCTTCCCCTGTACGTGGCCTGGATCGCGATTATGCATTTCATCATCAAGCGTACGCGGCAGCAAGCGATTTTGCCGTGGCTGCGGGAGCGGTTCGGCCCGCTGGCAAGCGGGACGATGCGAAGCGTGTTTATGCTCTATCTATTCTTCATCGCCGCAATCACGTTGAAAGAGACGGTGACGTGGACGCACGGCACGTACCTGCCCCGGACGCCGGATCTCGCGCTTATACTGTCGCTCATGGCCCTATGCTTCGCGGCAGCTTGGCTCGGCATCCGCGCGATCGCGATCGTGTCCGGGATTCTGTTGCCCTTCGTCATCTTGTTCGGCGAGTTCGTCATGGTGGCGAATCTTCCCCGTAAGGACTACCGGATACTGACTCCGATGTTAGAGGACGGCGTGATGCCGGTTCTCGGCGGGTGCTTGTACGTGGGGGGGGGACTGGCAGAGCTGCTCGTTCTGTTGCTGCTGCAGCATCAATTGAAGAAGCGGCTCCGATTCTGGCCGCTAGCGTTGCTGGGCGTGTTCCTGGCAGTACTCATTTTGGGACCGGTGACCGGGGCCATCGGGGAGTTCGGACCCGTAATCGCAGCCGATCTGCGCTATCCCGCATTCGAAGAGTGGCGGCTCGTGACGCTCGGCAGATACATCCAGCATGTCGATTTCCTGTCGATCTATCAATGGTTGTCCGGCGCTTTCGTCCGGCTGTCCGTGTCGCTCTATCTGATGATGGAGCTCATGACGGACGGGAAGCCGTCTCAGCATCTTCGAAGTTTCATCATGCTATCATGCGTGTCTGTAGCGCTTATTGTCTTGGCTGAGCTGCCGTTCAGCGACATTCAATATCTTGCTTTCCTCAGAACGATCTATTTGCCGACGTCGCTCTGGCTAGCGACAGGCGTACTCGTCATTCTATTGTTGCTGGTTCTGATTCCGACGCGAGCAAGGGTGAGAACGAATGGTTAGATCGAACGATTTGACGCCGGAGACGATCCGCGAGATGTTCCGAGACAGCGAAGACTTCATGATGAAGCGGTTCGAGCTCGGAGAGGGAGAGCGCGCACCCATCGTTTATTTGCTGTATTGCGACGGGATGATCAAGTCCATCGAGATTAACGAGATGGTTCTGCCTCGATTGAAGAATCTGCTGACGGAGACGGATGATGCAGACAAGCTGGATTCGAAGCTGGATGTGCGACGGCTGCGGTCGGAGGAAATCGTCCTGCAGGTGTTCTCCGGCCAATTGGTGATCTATCTCGAAGGGCACGGCGCGCTATACGGGATGGATCTGGCCAATATCCCGCAGCGGCAGCCCGAGGAATCGAGCACGGAAATGTCGCTGAAAGGGCCGAGGGACGCCTTCGTCGAGGAGTTGATCACGAACATCGCGCTCGTTCGCAAACGGCTCCGCAGCAGCTCCCTATGCTGCGAGCGGTTCAAGATCGGCAAGCGAAGCCAGACCGACGTTGCGCTGCTGTACATTCAGGACATCGCGAATCCCGAGACGATCGAAGAGGCGCGCAGCCGCCTGCGCGGGATCGATGTCGATATCCTGATGGGGAGCAGTCCGTTGGAAGAGATGCTGGCGGATAACTCGTACGCATTGTTTCCGTTGATCAGCTATACGACCCGACCGGATTTTGTCGTGGATGCGCTCGTCCGCGGCCGGTTTGCGGTCATTGCCAACGGCGCGCCGACGGCCGTTATCGCGCCCGGCAACTTAACCTTTATGCTGCGTTCGGCTGAGGACGCCTATTTTCCGTATTTGCCGTCCAGCTTCGGTTTGATCTTTCGCTACCTAGGATTGATCATCTCGCTGCTTCTCCCCGGATTCTACATTGCCGTAACGTCCTTTAACGTCGAGCAGCTTCCGTATCCTCTCTTGGCTACGATCGGGATGTCCCGCATCGGTCTGCCGTTCCCGGGTCCGTTGGAAGCATTCTTGATGGTCGCCATGTTCGAGGTGTTCAGGGAAGCAGGAGAGCGGCTGCCCAAGGCGGTCGGTTCAACCGTGGCAGTCGTCGGCGGGATCGTGGTGGGCGAGGCCGCGATTCGAGCAGGACTCGCTTCGGCCACGCTAATCGTCGTCGTGGCCATTACGGGAGTAGCCAGCTTCACCTTGGTGAATCAATCGCTGGTCTTCGCGGTGAGCATCACCCGGATAATCATCATGATCGGGGCCTCCCTCTTAGGGATGTACGGCTATATCCTTTCGGTGATCGGCGTGCTGCTCTATCTCTCGTCGTTAAGCTCGTTCGGCCTGCCTTACCTTGCCCCGATGTCCCCGGTAACCTGGAGGGATCTGGCATTGGTGTTCAGCCGATTGCCATGGGTCAAGAAGAACAACAGACCGGAAATGTTGAACACGGTCGACAACACGCGCCAGAAGAAGAGGCGGACATGATGGCGCGTTACCTACGGACGTTGCTGGCGTTAGGTCTGATCCCCATCCTACTGACGGGCTGTTGGGATATTAAAGATCTGCAGGAAGTCAACTATTTGACTGCGATCGGCTATGATTTAGAGGAAGGGGAGTTCGTGATTTACGGGCAGCTGCTCGATTTTGCCTCCGTTGCGAAGACGGAGGCGGGCAAGGCAGGCTTGATACCGGTCTGGGTCGGGAAAGGCAGGGGGAAGACGCTCATCGATGCGATCGACGATTTATACCGAACCGCGCAGCTTCGCATCTTCTACGGCCATGTCAATGCCGTCGTCATCGGAGAGAAGGTGCTGAAGGACAAGCAGGCGATGAATCAGGTGGAACAGTTCCATGGCCGCTTCCACGAATTGCGGTTCACGCCTTGGATATTCGGCACCTCGCAACCGATCGGCGATATTCTGAGCGTAACGTCCATCTTCGATCTCTCCCCGGGGGTATCGATCCTGCACCAGCCTTTGGAGACCTATAGGCAGCGTTCCGCCATTCATCCGATCAGCGTACGCAGGTTTGCTCTGGAGACGAACGAGCCGAGCCATACGACCTTGCTTCCTGCGATAGCGTTATCGGATCGGAATTGGAACAAGGGCAAGAAGCCGCAGGAGATGTTGGCGATTAACGGCGCGTACGCCATGCGGGAGGATAAAGTGCTCGGCAGACTCGTAATGAAGGATTTGACCGGCTTGACATGGGTAGAACCTGCGTCGAATCGCGGCCCTCTTGTCCTGTCTGCAGGAGAGAAGATCGAGGCGACGCTAAGTCTCGAACAACCGAAGGTCGAGATCGCTCCCCATGTCCGGGACGGCAAGGCGACGTATACGTTGAAGGTCTCGCTTACGGGCGTGATTACCATGCTGCTGGCCCCGCTCACGGAAGCGGAGCTCGAGCGGCAAGCGGACAAGCTGGTTCGATTGCAAATCCGTGAACTGTACGAAGAGGGATTGAAGCATGACGCGGATCTGTTGAATCTTGAGACGGCTCTATACCGGGAGAAGAATCGGGAGTGGAAGACGCTAAGGGACAGCGGTGGACTTGGGCTTACGCCCGAGTCGTTGACGGAAATCGACGTCTCGGTGAACATTAAGCGCACCGGCAACATGAAGAAGCAGACGGTGTTTAAGTGAAGTAGGGGCCCTGATGATCAGGGCCCCTGTGTGGCGTTCTCCAAACAATGCCGGCGCGCCTCCTCAAGACGTTCTTGGGATCGGCATATGAGCCCTTGAATCTCTCTGTATCAACGTTTGTCACGGAGAAGAACACATGGGCATGAGCATGGAAGCCGCCTTGTATTTAGCGACGCGCGGCTATTTATGAATGATCAGAAATACACTATAATTAGGAAGAGTTGTTATATCGTCATTCGGGGGGGCCTTCTTTGTCACTCATCTCGGTTCTATACATCCTCTCATCCTTCTTGCTCGTCTTCGGCGCAGCTTCCTTATACACCGGAAATCGCCAAAGTCCTAAGCATCGAACGTTTGCGATATTGTTCATTGTCATGGCAGGCTGGCAGCAGTCTGCATTATTGATTACCTTATTGCCACCCGAACAGGCTACGTTTTTTTTCGTATATGGCTTGCTTCCCCTGTTGCTTGCTTCCTTGATGCTGCAATTGCATGGGGTATGCCTGATCACGGGTGTCTACGAGCGTAAGCACGCTATTCTCTATAGGTTGCTCTATCTCCCGCCCATCATTAACGTGGGGTTGTTCCCGGTCGACGGATGGCTGTATAGCGGCGAGATGATCGTATACACAAGCGAGCAGCCGGCGATGGGGCCTGGCGGGATCATCAACTTTACCCTGATGACTGTCTATATGGTGGTCATGGTCAGCCTGCTCGTTCCTTATGCGAAGCGGAAGCATCGTCCCAGCCAGATCTGGATGATCGGGATGGGGATGTTCTTCCTATGGATTCTATTCATCGGCTTGTTCGGCGAGGCGACCGGATCGTGGAACACTTTCTCGCTTATCCCCTTCGGCATCGATTTCTGGGCAGCGGCGGTGTACGTTTCCGTCTCGAAATACGATGCATTCCCATCCTATGAGAAGCGATACAAGGTATTGTTCGAGAAAGCCCCGATCGGTATCATGATTACGGATAGAGATGCGACGATATTGGAAGCAAGCCCAAGGTCGGCGCAGCACTTAGGCTTTACGCTGAAGCAGTTGATCGGCATGACGCTCTATGGGCATCTGGATGCATCCGAGAGAGATCGGCAACTGAGCGAATACCAGCGCGACTTTGATCAGCGCAAGCCGATGCAGCATCGCGAATCCTCCTTCCGGAATGCGAACGGACGTGACATGGTGATCTCGATCAGCTCCGATTATATCGAGATGGAAGGACATGCCTATCAGCTGCTGATGGCCGAGGATGTGTCGGATTCGAGGCACAGAGAGAAGCAAATCCACCAATTGGCCTATTTCGATCAGCTTACGGGACTGCATAATCGAGCCTCATTCAATATCGCTTTCGAGGAATGGCGGGCAAGCAAATCGTCGTACGCGCTGATGATCCTGGATTTGAACAGCTTCAAGCAGATCAATGACCATCACGGACATCTTGCCGGAGACCGCGTTTTGAAGCTTTTTGCCGAACGGCTGCAGTCCAGCATCTCGACATCCGACTTCGTCGCGCGATTGTCCGGAGATGAGTTCGTCATCATGCTCGAAGACGTCGGTACTATCGATTCTGTTATTCGATCGATTCGATCGGGCTTGCAGGAACCGTTCGAGATTGCCAAGGGAAGCCGATTGACGCTGTCGACCAGCATCGGGGTAGGATTGTACCCTGGCGACGGCAGCTGCTTGGACGACCTCTTCAAAGAAGCGGATGACCGGATGTATGCCGAGAAGCGTAACGGCATAGCTTCCGCATGAAAGGGATTGCGGTTCAGTGAGACAACCGAATCTTCAACGTGATCTGGCCTATGTCGGCAGCGGTTACAAACCGGCCAATATGCATAAGTGGGGACCTGGCGTACGCGATGTGTACGGACTGCATTACATTGTAAGCGGACAAGGCGTCCTCGAGACGAGGAATCGAGCCTATCGGCTTCATGCGGGGGAGGGCTTCATTATCTTTCCGGATAATGAAGTCTATTACTACCCGGATCAAGACGATCCGTGGGAATACCTATGGATTGAGTTCAGCGGCGACGAAGCTCAGCAATTGTTATCCATGACAGAGCTTACGCCTGACCGACCGGTCGTTCCTGCTGCGCCGATCAATCTGGGATCGTTGTACGTGCGGATTGAGAATCCCATAACCCAGCCTTATGAGCAATTGCGCGCGGATGCCAAGCTGTATCTGCTACTGTCATATTATATGGAGTATTATCCGAGAGCAACGGAGCGTGATGGTACCGACTACGTCTCGCTGGCACAAGCTTACATCGAACGGAACTATTGGAAGTCGACGCTGACCGTTATGGATATCGTTAGTGCCGTGAACATCGATCGAAGCCATCTGTTTCGGTTGTTCAAGGAAGCCACGGGGATGTCGGTGTCCGCTTATCTAAGCGCTTATAGGATGCGTCGCGCTTGCGAGCTGTTGCAGACATCCGGACTGTCGATCAAGTCGATCGCCTATTCCGTGGGCTATAAGGATCAACTGTATTTCTCCAAGCGGTTCAAAGAAGCAACGTCGCATACTCCATCGGAGTACGCGACGCTGCATGATGCTCCTGTATCGCGTCAACGAAACAGCACGCAATTCCCGGAGGACTTATAGTATTGGATCAGCTTGTCGATCGGCTCGCGTCCGCATTGCAGCTTGACCCCTAGACAATCGATACAGAGGAAGTCTTGGGCCGTTCGGGAGACGAGCTTCAAGTAGATGGCTACATCATCGGTCCGCAGCGGAACCCGGCATGAGGTGCAGGTCCTGTTGCTGCTCATTCCTTAGACCAGCTTAGCCCTTACGACCAGGCAGTCATGCGCCGGCACGACGGGAGCGAACCGCTCTTTATGTACGCCGAGATCCTTATGCTCCCAGCAGTCATAGAGGGACAGGGAGAATCCGGAAGAGTAGGGGAGACCGATGTCCCAGAATTGCAGCGAGATCTCGCGCTGATCATCGCTCAAGTTGAAGAATCCGATGGCCAAGTCGCCGTCCGTCAGCACCTTCACGAGCATGAACACCTCGTCCGTATGGAACCACTGCGGCTCCGGCTTAATGCGGTATGCGCCGCGGCCTTCGATGTCCTGATTGATCGCGAGAAGATCCGGATTCAGCAGAATATCCTTCGTTGCTTGGTTCGCGTTCCGGATATCGCATCCGATCATGAGCGGCGATCCCATCATGCTCCATAACGAGAAGTGGGTCTTATATTCCGTGTCCGTGCAGCCGCCGATTTTACTGCCGATATAATCGTTGTTGCTCCCGCCGTACATGCCGACAATGAGCATGTCCATGTCATTGTGGCAGAAGGCGCCGGTATAGCTTGCCTTGTCCAACTGCGATAAGCTCAATTCCTTAACGGAAGTCCAGAAATCTCGAATATCGCCGGTTGAGCGGTACATATGGGCACCGGATTCGCGTATCCAATGGTAGACATTGTCGGCGCCCCAGTTGCAGGCAGAGAACAAGATATCTCTGCCGCTGTTTTTGAGAGCCAGGCTCATTCGCTTATAGAGAAGTTCGCCGGATATATGACGAGGCTTGAAACAGTAATCGTACTTCAAATAATCGACGCCCCACTCGGCGAATAATCGAGCGTCCTGGAATTCGTGCTCGAAGCTGCCGGGATAGCCCGCGCAAGTGTGGGTGCCGACGCAGGAATACATGCCGAACTTTAAGCCTTTCGAATGGATGTAGTCTGCCAGCGCTTTCATTCCGCTCGGGAATTTGGCAGGGTCGGCCACTAGATTGCCTTCCGAATCCCTCTCCTTCAGGCTCCAGCAGTCATCGATGACGATATATTCATAACCTGCATCCTTATAGCCTTCCGTAACGAATCGGTCAGCGACATCCCGGATCAGCTGCTCATTGATGTCCCAGGTGAAGGTGTTCCAGGAGTTCCACCCCAATGCGGGCTTCAGCCCAAGCTGCGTATGATTGACCATTCCCTAGCCTTCCTTTCTTGAACTGCCGTATTTCCTCCATCATACTCGTCCATGTATTCTTCGACCTATAGGTTGATGTTGCATCATTATGGATCGTTGTTGTTTGTTGCGTGTTTCTGCCAATGTGCAAATCAGAACGGACAAGAAAACGGTCGGTCAGGAATAAGCCCCTGATCGACCGTTTCTTTGTTCAAAAACCTGATTTTTTCATAGTGGATTATAACCGCTATGGACAGTACCGCCATTGCAGGTTGTACAATGGAATCGCCTTGTAGGGTCCCAATGGTGCGTTTCGATTGCAATCTGTGCAACGGGACGATTATTCCAGCGTGAAGGATGCCAGGCTTGCGTTGCCGATGCCCTTGTACGTGAAGTAGAGCGATTGAACGCCGTCCGGAACGGCGATGTCGGCCGCGTAGGATGTCCAGACGTTCGTGAAGTCGACCGGAATCGAACCGAGAGAAGGCCCGTCCCAAGCTGTCTTGACTTCGAAGCTGCCCTTCGCATAACCGCGTACTTTGATCGTGACGCGCTTCACGCCTTCGCATTGAAAATACTTGAACCCAGCCGTTGCGAATTCCCGCATATTCGCGATATAGCCCAGCTCTTCGTCCCCGTCTTTGCCTTCTTGCGTGATTTTCGGGAAACGCCCGTCCATCCAGGCACCGTGCGTGCCCGAATAGCGCTCATCCGTATCCGTGAACAGGTGGCAGGCCAGGTAAGCCGGATATTCGCCTCGGCCTTCCAATGGGCCGCCGTTCGGACCGCTTGTCGTAATCTCGACTTGCGGGATGCTGCCGTCCTCGAGGATCGCGATCGGTTCGATGCAGCCCTGGCGGCTGAAGCTCGTGCCGTTCGTATGCCGGTGATAGAAGATGTACCATTGCCCGTTTGCTTCTACCATGCCGCCGTGATTGTTGCCGCCGTAGTAAGCGGATTTGTCTGCCGGCTTGTACGTATCGATATGCATGTCGTTGTTGCTGACGATGACGCCGCGGTACTCGAAGCCCTTCGTCGGATGCTTGCTTGTCGCGTAACACAGCTCGTGCATGACCTGCGAGGAGTAGACGAAATAGTACGTATCGCCATGCTTGCGGATGGACGGCGCTTCGAAGAACGCATGGCCTTCGTACCCGGTACCATTGCTGTAGGGCTCGCTTGGCGCGACGAATACGGGATCTTGGGCGATCGTCAGCATATCCGGTCCGAGTACCGTCGCCATCGCGCCATGGCGCGACTTGTCGCCGATTGCGCTGAATCCGGTATACAGATAAGTGACGTCGCCTTCCGTCAGGACGCCAGGATCGAATTGGGGCTCATCGCCATCACGATCGCCGAGACGCGTGCCGTCGGCATAGCGCACATAGCCGTAGAACTCATACTTGCCGGCCGGCGTATCGCATACCGCGACAGAGACGATCGACACCTTGTCTAGAACATAGTACAGATAGTAGCGTCCGTCCGGACCGCAAGTGACGTCAGGCGCGTAGAGGCACATCCGTCCGTCCGGATTCAGCGGGTCGTCCGTCTTCTCGTAGATGACGCTTTCGAATCGCCAGTCTGCGAGATCATCGACCGGTGCCGAGTAGCAGACATAATCGTTCAGGCAGAATACATGTCCGTTAAAGCGGTCATGCGAGCCGTATACGTAGACTCGATCGCCGAACACATGGGGTTCGCCGTCCGGAACGTATTCCCATGACGGCATGTAAGGATTTACGCCTTGTTTCTTCATTGAATGCTCTCCACTCCTTGTACGAGTTCAGATGCGACTACCTAAAACGATATTAACCTTTTACGCCGCCGACAACCATACCTTTGACAAAATACTTCTGCAGGAACGGATAGACCATAATGATCGGCAAGCTTGCAATGATCGTCATCGTCGCGCGGATCGAAGTCGGCGTAACGATCTGCACATTGCCGCCCATGGCATCCGCATATTGGTCGGCTGCCGAGGCGCCTGTGTTGGAAGTAGCCAGAATCTTCATCAATTCATATTGCAGCGTACTCAGATCATGCCTGGATGAATTGTACAGGAATACGTCGAACCAGGAGTTCCACTGATAGACGGCTACGAACAGGGATACCGTTGCAAGCGCCGGCACAGTCAGGGGCAGCACAATGCGAATGAATGTCGTCATCTCGCCTGCGCCGTCCATCTTGGCGGATTCCATGATGCCTTCCGGCAGCCCTTCGATGAAGGAACGGACGACGATCATGTTGAACACGCCGATAATGCCCGGAATGATGTATACCCAGAAGCTGTTCAACATGCCGAGCTCTTTGATGAGCAGGTAGCCGGGAATCAAGCCGCCGCTGAAGTACATCGTGAAGATGAAGGTGATGGATACGAACTTCTTCAGCTTATATTCGGGACGGCTGATGGCGTACGCCAGCATCGCGGTGCAGAATACGGAGACGATCGTCCCGACGATCGTCCGCGCCGCGGAGATGAAGGTCGCATAGAATACGTTCGATTCATTGAACACGAACTCGTAGTTTCGGAACGTCCATTCGCGCGGCCAGAAGTAGATATCGCCTCGTATGGAGTCGTTCGCATCGTTAAACGATAGGGCAAACATGTTGATGAAGGGATACAGGGTGACGATGACGAGACAGATCATGAAAATGTAGTTGCAAATATCGAAAATTTTATCGCCGACCGAAGTCTTGCGAACTGCGCTTGAACTTAGCATCGAATCGCCGCCTTTCCTCTAGTACAATCTGCTTTCGCCAAGCCGTTTGGCGATGTTGTTGGCAGCGATAAGGAAGATGAAGCTGACCACGGTTTTGAACATGCCGGCTGCCGTCGCCAATCCATAGTTGTTCATTTGGATCCCGTACTTCAACACGAATATGTCAAGATTTTCCGAATATTCAACATTCATGCCATTGCCAAGCAAGTACTGCGGCTCAAACCCGGATTCCAGGATATTGCCCAGGTTCATGATGAGCAAGATGACAATGATGGACTTGATGCCGGGAAGCGTAATGTGCAGCATCTTCTGAATGCGCGATGCGCCATCGATCTCGGCCGCTTCATACTGCGTAGGATCAATCGACGTGATGGCGGCCAAATAAATGATCGTGTTCCATCCGACGTTCTTCCATACTTCGGTGATGCCGAGTATGCTCCAGAAATATTCGCCGACGCCGAGCCATAGGACGGGCTTGTCGATGATATTGAATTGGAGGAGCAGTACGTTGAAGATGCCTTCCGGCGCTAGCGTTGTCTGAACGATGTTAGCGGCCACGACCCACGAGATGAAGTGGGGCAAATAACTGATCGTCTGGACCACTCGCTTGAACAAAATTTTGCGAAGCTCATTTAAGAGCAAGGCTAATGTTATTGCGGTTAGGAAGCCAAGGACGAGATTGATCGTGCTCATCACGAGCGTGTTGCGCAAGACGAGGTAGAACTGTTCTTCCTTGAACAGAAACTTGAAATTGTCCAATCCAACCCAAGCCTGATCGAATATATCTCTGCCTAGCCGATACTTTTGAAAGGCAATCGTCCAGCCCCAGAGCGGGACATATTTGAACACGATTAGCCAGGCTAGAAAAGGCAGCGACATCAGCATTAGCATTTTTTGCTTGGATAACGCTTTGAAATAAGCTTTTAAGCGCGAATCGCCAGAA
Source organism: Bacillota bacterium (assembly GCA_023433615.1). GTDB lineage: Bacteria > Bacillota > Bacilli > Paenibacillales > Paenibacillaceae > Paenibacillus_I. The sequence goes on from JAEZCJ010000195.1 coordinate 39,038, forward strand.
GTCGATCCTGTCAATTGCACGGTATGTTTCTCCACCCGATTCGTCTCCCTTCCGGCAAAATCTTATCTGTCTCTAAGCATAGGTGGGAAAAGTGAATCGCTTCACTTTTCCCATTGTTTGCATGAACTATTAGAATGCCGATCTTACCATTTACCTGCGACGCGGTCTTTGACTTTAGCGGTCATGAACGCTTCGAAGCCTGCTGCATCCAGCTTGCCGAAGTCTTTCATGTAATCGTCCCATACCTTGTCGAACTGACCTTCGCCAGCGAGGACGAGTTTAGGGAAGTATTTCTGTTGAAGATCGCCTGCTTTCTGGTTGAAGATATCCTCAGGCGAGCCTTGCGTCTTCTCGATGCTCCAAGCCGGGTACCAAGGTCTTTCGACCGGCTGCGCATAGAAACCGGAGAACGTGTCGATGCCGTAAGCTTCAAGCAGCGTGCGGTCGCCGTCCGTGTAGTTGACGTCCGCAACTTCAGGCTGGCTGAACGGCATGTGCGCGTTGCCGTCTTCGTATACGGAGTTGTTGCCGTAACGCGGCCATTCGTAATCGAAGTATGCAAAGCCGTACTTGCGTTTGAAGTCGAGGTCGTTGCGGTTGTCCAATTGCTCAGGCGTCATGAAGAAACGGCCTTCTTCGTTCACGTTATACGTAACGCCTTCTTCGCCCCACATGACAAGCTTCTGGTTCTCGTCCGTCAGCAGGTTATCCCAGTACTGAATGATGCGAACCGGATCCTTGGCGCTTACGCTGATGCCGAGGCCGCGGTTGTTGACGAAGGAAGGAGGATCCATGTAAGCGTCCGTGATGCTCTCGTCGAATACGATCGGGAGCGCTACATAGCGAAGATCGTCGTTGCCGGCCGTCTTCAGGTTGTTGATTGCATTGCCGATCTGCCAGATATAGCCGCTGAAGCCGAGCACGCGGCCGGAAGTCAGCTTAGCCATGAACTGGTCGCCGTTGGCCGTGAAGCTCTCCGGATCGAACAAGCCTTTGAGATGCGTGTCATTCAGCTTCTTCAGCCATCTCTTCTCGAGATCCGTGCCTTGGTACAGCTTCGCTTCATGCGTCTCCATGTCTACCATGACGTTGCCGTCGTTCGGGAAGCCTGCCAGATGCATCGTGCCGTTCGTGATCGTGTAGAATTGGCCAGGCTCGCCTGCGAAAGTCGCATAGCCGATCGTGCCTTTGCCGTCTACCGTCGGATACTTCGCTTGGTATTTCTCGATCAGGTCGAAGTATTGATCAAGCGTCTTCACTTCAGGGTAGCCGAATTCCTTCAGCACTCTGCGTTGAATCCAGATGTTGCTGCCTGCGTCAGGCTCGGTCAAGTAGCCGCCGATGTTAGCCGTGAAAGGCAGGATATAGATGTTGCCGTCTTCGTTCGTGATCTTGTCCATGTAGGGACCGTACACGCGCTTGATGTTCGGACCATGCTTCTCGATCAGATCATTAAGCGGGATTAGCGCTTCTGCATCCATGAGCTTAGCAAGTTCGGCTACCGGCGAGATAACGTCCGGATATTCGCCGCCGGCAATCATGACGCCTGCTTTGGTGCTCGGATCGCCGACGACATATTCCATCTTCCAGTCGACGCCGGTTTGCTCTTGAAGGATTTTACCGATTGTCGTTTCGCTCGCCAGCACATCGTTATTCGTGCCGAATCCGAAGTAAGTGAAAGTGACCGGATCTTTGCTGACCTCTCCCGCTTGGTCGTTGGCAGCCGTGTTTTTGCTCTTGCTGCCCGAGTTCTTGTTGCCGTTGTCGCCATTATTCGACGAGCAGCCGGCGATGAGAAGCGATACGGCCGTTAACACAGCCAGGCTGGTTTGCAGCCATCTTTTGTTGCGCATTTCAAATCCCCTTTCTTTTTTCTCAAGATGTGTAAGCACTTTCAGTGTAGAAGAAAAAGAGATGAATTGTTATATGGCAAAGCTTAGATCGGTCTTTGAATAGTTAAGAACTTATTCGACAATCTATGATTCTTTGGGGGCAATCGGCAAACGCAGCATAATGCGGGTTCCGCGATTCGGATTGCTGATAATCGAGAAGTCGAAGGATTCCCCGTAATAGATTTTTAGACGCGTTATGACATTTTTCATCCCGATGGAATCGCCCATGGCGTCATCCTCGTGAATATAGCGGTAGAGCTCGTCGATCTTGGCTTGCGGGATGCCGACCCCGTTATCCGAGATGATGAAGACGATCTGATCCTGCTCTTGCGCGATCTGGATCGTAATATAGCCGATGCCTGGTATGCTCTCGATTCCGTGGATGCTAGCGTTCTCCACGAACGGCAGGAATGCCATCTTAGGAATTTCGATGCCCATGACGGATTGATCGACTTCGATGTGGAACTCCAGCTTGCTGTCGAAGCGATACTTCTGAATTTCCAGGAAGCATTCGATCAGTTCGAGTTCCTCGCGAATCGTCACGAAGCTTCGCTTCCATAGAATCGATTTGCGGAAAATAATCGCCATGTTCTCGATCGTCTTGGCTGTCTGCGATTCGCCGTTCATGAGGCTTCGCATTCGAATCGTTTCGAGGGCATTGAACAGAAAGTGCGGGTTGATCTGGCTGTGCAGCGCATGCAGCTGAGCTTGCCTCTGCCGCAGTTCGAGCTCCTTCTTCTGGATCTCGGATACGTACACGTCATTGATCAGATTCTCGATCCTAGCGCCCATCCGATTGAATTCCACCGCTAATTCGCCGACTTCATCTCGTTCTTGATAATAGGGAATGCGCGCGAAGTTATTGCCTCGGACAGATCGCATATGCTGCAGTACATTCTGAATGCGCGTATGGATCGAGCGGGACAGGATGAGAATGACGATCGTCGGCACCAGGAAATTAATCGCCGCGAACCACAGGATGAACCGGCCGGATTGTCTGACATCATACAAGATAATCTCTTCGTTCAGGACGCCGTACATCTTCCAGCCTCCCAAATAACGATTCGATTGATACTGTTTGCCGATCGTGATCGCTTTATTGGGCTTCGGGATGTCTTCGAGCCGAATCGTACGGTCCGCCGTAATCAGACCGCTGGGCTCCCCGCTCGCCAAACGGCCGAACATTGCTTCATCGGACGGGTCGATCAGGTAAATGTCGCCTTCAAAGCCGGAAAGCTCGAAAATTTGCGAGACATACTTTTTATTGAGGTCGATTTTGACCACGTTCTCATAAGCATCGTACCGCCGGTCCGACAGCTTCTGAATGACGCTGATGCTGTCGTGCGTCACGTACAGATGCGGGTAGGCGTTGTTGTAGTTCGCGATGCGGCGATACCAGTCCGCGGCACGAACGTCATCTTCGAGCTTAATGATATGGCTTGAGGTAAGAATCGTCGGATTGTCGCTCATGATCATAACGGAGCTGATGGTCTTGGACTCCTTGGCCGCGCGGTTGAACAGGCTCGAGACGCTGCTTAGCGATTCCACATAGTGATCATAGGACGTGTGCTCCGTATTCAGGTGATCGAGCAGCAGATTGTCGATCGAATACAAATAGGAGATGCCGGCGGCATCGTCGATCAAGGCGCCCAATTCGGATTGCAATAAGGTTAGCGCTTGCTCCGCATCGGCCGTCTTTTGTTTTTTTACGTTAAGGGTCGTTACGTGATAGAACATCACGTTGGTCAGCACGATCGGCAGGAATACGCAAATGACGTAGATGACGATCAGCTTGTTTCGCAGCTTCAGATTATGCAATCGAAAGTTGAGCAAGACGGGCCTCCTTATCTGTGATCCATCATCTTATTGCGATAATCCGTCGGCGTCATTTTTTCCAGCTTCTCGAATTGG
>JAEZCJ010000208.1 GCA_023433615.1 Bacillota bacterium
GCCTTGCTCACCGGCAAGGCTGCCCTTCGTCGTCTACCCGTCTTCGTCTTGGAACAGTTCGCGCAGCATTCGTTCCCGATTCTCGAGAAAGCTTCGCGTCACCGCATAATGCAGCGTATCTTCATAGCGGATCGCCTCAACGGGCTGTTCATCGAAATTCAAGATCTGCGCATTCGGATACCCCAGCAGGATCGGGGAGTGCGTGGCGATGATGAATTGCGCATCCCGCTCGAGATCCTTAATGATGCGCAGCAGCGCCAGCTGCCTGGACGGCGACAGCGCTGCCTCGGGCTCGTCCAAGAGGTAGATCGCCTTCTTGCCGAAGCGGTGCTTGAACAGCGACAGGAATGCTTCCCCGTGCGACTGCTCATGCAGCGATTGGCCGCCGTAATATTGCAGGCTCGCCGGCATCGTATCGATATGGGAGGCAAAATGGTAGAACGTCTCCGCCCGCAGAAAGAAGCCGTTCGTGATCTTCGGCATCCAGGACAGCCGAATGTGGTCGCCGAGCTCCGAGTGGGAAGCTTCTACCTCATAGGCATTGTTCCGGCCTCCGCCTGCCGTGTTGAAGCCGCATTGGTAGGCTACTGCCTCCAGCAGCGTCGATTTGCCCGAACCGTTCTCGCCGACGAAGAACGTGACATTCGTCTCGAAGACCAGCTTCGTCAAGCTCTTAATGGATGGAATACGGAACGGATAGCGATCGGCTTCGGCCGGCTTGTTCACGAGCTCCAGACTGCGCAGGTACATGCCCCATACTCCCTTCCAGCTGCTGCAATCCGCCTAACGGACGGTATCACGCTATTTTATCTATCCCGACAACAGACCTGCCTTCACAAGCCCCTTACGGATCCCGCCCTCGTCGACATGAGCCGTCACATAGTCCGCATAGGGCAGCAGCTCCTCGTGGGAGTTGCCCATCGCGACGCCGAATCCGACATATTCGAGCATCTCCTTATCGTTCAAGCCGTCCCCGAAGGCAACTGCCTCTGCCGCCGTCATTCCCAGCTTGCCGAGCAGCGCTTCAATGCCTTGCGCCTTGGAGCCGCCCGCGGGAAGCACATCGATCGCATACGGGTGCCAACGGATCAGCTTCAGATCGGTCAGCTGCTCCTCGTATGCCGCCTCATCCCCGGCTGCGCAGTGCAGGAACATCTGGAAGATCTCGTTATCCCGCCAGAACTCGGGGTCATAGCCCGGCATGTTCACCTTGAGCGAATTGATCGACGAGGTCACGAATTGATCCTCGGCGTCGGTGTAGTAGGCGTGCTCGCCCTGGAACACCAGGGAGTGCCTGTTCTGCCCCGCCAGCTGCACGAGCGACTCGATGCTGGTCTTCGGAATAAGCCGCTTGTACATCACCTTGCCTTGATACACCGCGTATGCCCCGTTCAGGCAGATGAAAGACTCGATGCCCGTGAGCTCCAGCAGCGGCTGGATGAAGTACGGCGCACGCCCCGTCGCGATGACAGGCTCTACGCCGCTCGCCTTCAGTTCGCGGATTGCCGCGATCGTATCCGCAGGCACTTCCTTCTCCTCGTTCACCAACGTACCGTCAATATCGAAAAAGACCATTTTGTAAGCCATACGTATGCTGTTCTCCCATTCTTAACGCGATTAGTCGTTCATCTCATGAAGTTCTTAGTGCATTATATATTACTTTCGCGGCGCGAAAAAGCCCCGGCCGGCGCCGGTCGGACCGAACCGGGCATCGGGAGTGCGGGGGACGGCGTTAATGACCGCGGAATCACGAATAATGGACGAAACTTCGAGCCGTTATGGTTCAAGAATGAAATCGTCGTTCGAGAATTCGCCGAATTCGTGTAGCGAGTGTTCTGAACGCGTGTTAAACTAAGAGTGGACATTGTGGTGAAAATGAAAGGCGTTAAGCAACGGCATCGTGCATTCATAGCTATCGATAGGTGGTGTTCGCAGATGAACGATAAGACGATTAGAGCGGAGTTACACGCGATTGTGGAAGCGGTTGCGAATCGGATGATACCGGGCGATGCATGGCCGTCGGCGACCGAGGGCGGCGTCATGGACTACCTGGAGCGCCGCGCTGCCGAGGAGCCTGCCGAATGGCAGGCCGTCATCTTGCCGGGGCTCCGGGCACTCGATGCGGAAGCCGCCGCGCGCTATGGCGCGCCTTATGCGGCCCTGACTGAAACGCAGCAAGACGAGCTCCTGAAGCTTGCGGAGCAGCAGCTTGTCCGGGATTGGCCCGTAGCGCCGAAGCCGTGGTTCGAGCTGCTGCTGTGCTTGGTCGCGGAGGGCTACTACGGCAGTCCCGAAGCCGGCGGCAACCGCGAAGCCAAGTCATGGGACATGATCGGCTTCCGGCCGGGCCCTGTCCCGGGCAGCGAAGCGCCGGTCCAAGAGACGGACCTTGAGACGCGGACCATGGACCAGCTGCGCGACCGGTACGACGCGATCGTCGTGGGCGCCGGAGCCGGGGGTTCCGTGGCAGCCGCGCTGCTCGCCGAAGCTGGACTCCAAGTGCTTGTCGTCGAGCGCGGAAGCTGGCTGCGCTACGATCAAGTCGGCAGCGACCATCTGCGCAATCATCGGCTTAGCCGGTACGGCCACAACACGGGCCCAAGCCTTACGGGCCATCCCCGCACGTTCTTGGGGACAGACGGTACGGAGCGCATCACCGCGCCCCACGAAGGCGACTATCATAATAACGCGATGACGGTCGGCGGCGGCACGCGGGTGTACGGCGCGCAGGCTTGGCGGTTTCATGCGGATGATTTTCGCATGGCGACGCGATACGGCGTTCCGGAAGGCAGCTCGCTGAGCGACTGGCCGATCAGCTATGACGAGCTCGAGCCTTACTACGAGCGGGCCGAATGGGAGGTCGGCGTCTCGGGGCACGGCGATGCCCATCCCGGACGCGGCCATCGGCGCAGCCCCTATCCGATGCCGGCGCTGCCGTTGACCTTGGAAGCCGAACGACTGGCCCGAGCGGCAGCGAATCTCGGCTGGAACGCGGGACCGGTTCCGCTGCTTATCAACACCGTCGAACGCGACGGCAGGCCCGCCTGCGGCCGCTGCGGCCAGTGCGTAGGATTTGCTTGCCCGACCAACAGCAAGAACGGCGGCCACAACACGATGCTCGTAAGAGCGCTCGCTACCGGCAATTGCGACCTGATCTGCGATACGGCGGTGGAGCGCGTCGATACCGAGGGCGGCAAGCGCGCCACCGGGGTGCGCCTCGTGACGGAGACGGCAGGTGTCGCTGCGCGCCGGCAAGTGCGGGCGGGACAAGTGGTCGTGGCTGCCGGCGCGATCGAGAGCGCGCGGCTGCTGCTCAACTCGGCGAGCGATGCGGAACCGCAAGGGGTCGGCAACCGGCACGGACAAGTCGGCTTGCACTTGCAGGGGCACGTGTATTCAGGCGCCTTAGGGCTCTTCGATGAACAAGTGATGGACGGTCTGGGACCTGGCGTCAGCATCGCGACCTTCCGTTTCGACCACGGCAACGACGGCATTATCGGAGGCGGCATGCTGGCCAATGAGTTCACGCGGCTGCCGCTTATCCACTGGTACCGCGCGCTTGCGCCGGATGCGCCGCGCTGGGGGCACGCAGGCAAGACGACGATGCGTGACGCGTACCTGCGCACGAGCCAGATCCAGGGTCCGATCCAAGAGATTCCGACTGCGGACTCGCGCGTGAGGCTCTCGCCTGCGGTGAAGGATCGGTTCGGCATCCCTGTGGTGCAATTGTCGGGCAGCGTGCATCCCGAATCGCTGCGGGCGGCGGACATGCTCGGCGAGCAAGCGGCGAACTGGCTGACGGCCGCCGGAGCGCGCCAAGTATGGCGCACCCGCCCGGGCGGAGGCTTGAGCGGCGGGCAGCATCAAGCGGGAACGCTCCGCATGGGCGCAGACCCCGCGACCTCGGTCACCGATCCGCTGGGCCGCGTGCACGGCTATGACAACCTCTGGGTGAGCGACGGCTCCGTGCACGTGACGAACGGCGGGGTTAACCCGGTGCTGACGATCCTCGCGCTTGCTTTTCGCACGGCGGATAACATCGTGAAGCATGGCTGATCGGCTGGCGTAACGAGAGAAGAGGGGCTGCAAGCGCAGCACCCTCTTCTTATTCGTTATGCCGATTGCGAGTGGTCTTCCCTCTTCTTCCTCTTCGCCTTGCTTCGCTTGACCAGCAGATACACGAGCACGATCGGCACGATCGCAGCCAGCATGTAGTAGGAGACGTTGCCGACCATCCCCTCGGCCGCGCGGCCATACACGTAGAACAAGACGCCCACGACGTAAAATTTCGCCGCGCGGCCAATGGATGCATAGAGCATCAGCCGCCAGAGCGGATAATTGAAACTGCCGGACAGTATCGTGAACACCTTGAACGGAATCGGCGTGAATGCCCCGACCAGGATCGCGAGCTCGCCCTTGCTCTGAAATAAAGTGCTCGCTTTATCGATCCAGCTCTTCTTGAGAAGCTTGGAAATGATCGAATGGCCCACCGTCTTGCCGATCAGATAGCCGAACGGCGTCCCCGCAAGACAAGCGATATAGCCGACGGTTGCCAGCCAGAGCGCTGCGCTCGGGTCGACCACGCTGAAGGATACTTGCGAGAAGAAGGCCGGAATCGGGAAGATGATGGCATCCGCGAAGGAATGGATGGCCAGCCCCCATATTCCGAAGTCCTCTAGGAAATCTACGATATTTTGCAGCACGACGAAGCTCCTCTCTGCAAAAGCTAAGCCGCTGCCATAGCTTCCACGCACGTTGATCGCCAGAATAAGGATGAAGGTAAGGTTGATTCGGTGTTTGGTTCACCAGTACTACGAAAAAGTTCGGCTGTCGTTCCAGCGTTTTGTGCTGGAAATGTGTGCTAGCGGGAGGAGCTTCATCCTGCTGCCCGATCGCGGTTCGACCGCATGCACGATGCCTTCCGCTCTACGCCGAAAGCCCCGCATGTTCAGTTGAACTGAACATGCGGGGCTTCGCTTCTGCGCTAGCCGAGCAGCTTCTGCACGTCAGCCGCCTCTAGCTCTACGGTCGGGGCCAAGCGCTCCGACCGCACATATCGGGCCAGACTGTGCAGGAACTGCCTGCCCTCCGGCGTGCTGACCGCGCGCTCGCGATCGACCGCGCAGACGAGCAGGCTGCCCTCCCCGACGCGGCACTCGAACAGCAGGCCCAGCTTATGGTTCCGCTCGAAGTTGTCGATCGTCTGGACGATCGGCTGCAGCTCCTTGGGCATGCCGTCCAGGATGAACGACCGCGAATGCATGACGATCGACCACCACGGGTACGTCGAATGGCTCTCGCTCGGGAACGCCGCCAATGCCGGATGCGTCTCGTCGATCAGCAAGCCCAGCGTGCCCACCGGTACCGGCTTGTTCATGCTCTCCGAGATCGAGCGGAACATCGGGTAGCACCAGAAGTCCGTGCAGTAGGTGCCTTCGACCGTATGGGCCGGCGACAGCCCGCCGGGCTTCGGCATGAGCAGCACGTTCTCGCCCCGCTCCAGCAGGGCAACCGCTTCCTCTGACAGCGCGTCGAACAGATGCAGCCCGGACAAGTCTGCCGTTACGTCCTTCGGGTAAATCCATAGTTCGTAACGCTTCGCGATGTCCGTACCCGCGATCGCGAGCGACAGCGTCGCCTTCGTCATCGCCGCCACATCCGGCATCGCAAGCTCGATCTTGCCGATGTCGATGTCATGCGCGCCTTCAGCCGCCATCGCCTCCATCGCGCCTCCGGCCAGCTCCGTCTCTCCGGCTGCCAGCTTCCACTCGAGCTGCAGGCTGCCGATCGGCAGCGGCCTGTAGTACGCAAGCTCCACCGCTGCGCTGAACCGTTCCTCGGCAATGTAGTTGTACCGCTCGAAGCGTCCCAGCAGCACAGCATCCGAGCAGAAGCTGCGCCACTCCTCCGGCGAGATCAGCCCCTTCGAGTCCATGAACGCATCGAGAATGCCGACAAGCGCGGTCCCTTGGCCGCTGAAGTCCTGCAGGTCCAGCAGTTGGAACCCGGCCAGCCGCTTCGAGCGGAAAGCCGCCTCCAGTTCTTCCTTATAGCAGGCAACCGCCAGCTTCCCCGAGCTGTCGAAGAATCGGCCTGCGAGATGTCCCATCCCCTTTGCCTCCAACCGCTCGCGGAACACCTCGAAGTTGCGCGCCTTCAGCGGCCCTTCATACTTCTCGATCTCCTCGTAGCGGGGATACATCGCGTACTGCCCGATCTCGTGGGACAGGACCGGAATATGCGGAATCAGCTCCTCGCCGACCGCTTCCGCCTTCACTGTCCGCGCTTCGGTGCCGTACTGGATCTGAATCGTCCCGTCACCGCCAGCGGCACCTTGTCCCTCATCGGCCCTCACGCGTCCCGGCACGATCTGCTCGTCGTAATCCTTCATCGTGCCCGGCCGGTCGGTCTGCACATGTCCGAGCGGCGCGTCGCACATCGCGTACGAGCCCCGGAACAGCCGGTCCCGCGAGAAGCGGACGCCGGTGAAGAAATCCTCCTCCTCCAGGATGACCGGCACGAACTGGAAGTTGTTCGAGCCCTGCGTGTAGAGGCGGCGATTATCGTACGCCTTATAAGCTTGCAGAATCGCATTCAACCGATTCTTGCTGCCCCACAGCTCGTTGCCCAGCGACATCATGACGAACGAAGGATGGTTGCCGAACGCCCGCAGAATGCGGAAGCCCTCTTCGATCAAGTAGTCCTGCTCAGCCTGGTTATGGTTCGCTTCGCCCTCTTCCGTGATCGTCCCCCAGAACGGCAGTTCCGGCTCCATGTAGATGCCGAGCATGTCCGCGGCCGTGAAGGCCGCTTCCGGCGGACAGCACGTATGGAAGCGGTAATGGTTGATGCCGTAAGACTTGGCGGTGCCGAGCACGTCCAGCCATTCCTCTACGGTCGTAGGCGCGAATCCCGTTAACGGGAAAATCAATCCGTCATGCTTGCCCCGCAGGAACGTCTTCCGGCCGTTGATCGCGAACTTGTCGCCGTCTGCCTTGAATTCGCGCAAGCCGACAATCACCTCAACCGTATCTGCTGTCTCTCCGTTATTATCGAGCTTGAGCGTAAGCTTGTACAGATGCGGTTCCGACTCGCTCCAGAGCACCGCATCTTCGCCAAGCTCATATGGAATCACCAGTTCCCCTGTCGACACCGCATACGACATCGGCTTCGCGCTGTGCCCGCTTCCTCCATGAATCGCCGCAGCCGATACGGTCAGCGGCCCGCTTGGAGTCCCGATTATTTGCGCGCGAATCGTGACCGACTTGTCCCAAGGCTCAGGGTACACTTGCACATTATGCAGAGACGCCGCCCCGTGGAACTGCAGCTCGATCCGGCCGGTAATGCCGTTCCAATTGGTCTGCGTATCGCGGGAGGTCATATGGCCGCCCTTGGTCGGATAATCGGTATTGTCGACCCGAATCGTGATCCGATGCCTCCCGCTCGCCAATGCGCCGATCGCATGGAGATGCGGCGCGCACAGGCTGTTCTGCGTCCCGATCTCGCGTCCGTCGACCCACACGGTCGTCACGCGCGTCCGCTCTAGGTATAACGTACAGGAGACGCCGCCCAGCTTCGCCGGGATGTCGAACTCGCGCGAGAACCACGCATAGCCCTCGAACTTGTAGGCATCCGTAAGCGCGCCTGTATCGACGGCCTCATTGGGCTTGCCCTTCCGTGCATGCGAAGTCGTGCCGGGCAGCGTCATCGTATCCTCGAACGGCTGACGGAGCCCTTCCTTACGCTCATCCAACTGCAGCTCCCATGTACCTTCCAATCCTAGCTTAGCCAACATATGCTGCCATCCCCGACCTTTCGGCGCTTCACCCGCGCATCAGTAGTTATTGCCAATGGTAATCTCTGTATTCCTGCGGCGTTCGGCCCGTGAACTTTTTGAACAGGTAGGCAAAATACGCCGCCGTCTGGAACCCTACCCGTTCGGCTACCTCATAAACTCGTATCGTTGGATCCTGGAGCAGCGCGATCGCCTGGTTCATGCGGGTCTCCAGGATGAACTCCGACACCGTCTTGCCCGTCTCCTTCTTGAACAGGACGCTCAGGTAGCTGGCATTGATGTGATGCAGCTCTGCCAGATGCTTGACCGTCACATTCTCGTGGAGATGCTCTTCGATATAGGCTGCAATTCGGCGAATCAGATGATGCTGCCGGTCCACCTGCTCCGTCCGCTCGGCTGCCGCATACCGGCCGATATAGTCCAGCACCAGCTCGCGAACCGCGGCGGCCTGATGGCTGTCGATCAACTGCTGCATAACCGATACGTTCCACTCGGACGCCGACTCGTCCGTCTGCTTCTGCCTCCGCATCAGTTCGCTGATCAACCCGAGCCCGAACGCCTGAATATAGGAGAAGGGATGCCGCGTCTCCAGCATGTCGAATACGTTGCGGCCATATTCCAGCACTTTGTTCGCATCGTCCGACTCTGCCAGCATCCGGACGATCTCCGGGATATACTCTTCCCTAACCCGATAGTCCTGATAATCCATCTCGTCCAGCCGATCCTCATACAGCAGTTGCCCGTCCTCGATTAACCGTGCCCGCGCCATCATGAATTTCACTTTCTTATAAGCAAGCAGCAACTCGCTCCAATCCGCGAATCTCTGACTGACTCCGACCGTGATCGTCGAGCCGTACTGTTCCTCCACGATGCGCTGGATGAATGCGTACTGTTTCTCCGTCATCGCTTGGGTCTCCGGCGTCGGATTCAGATGCAAGGCCAGCACTTCGTCCGCGCTGACCCTGGCGACAATGACGGAAGCCATATCCGAGAGGCTTACGCTGACCGCCCGCTGAATACCCGTACTGCGAACGACCCGGCCTTTGGCGTCCAGCTCGCCGTCCATGAAGCGGTCGTAACCGAACACGGCGATGCGTATCCCGCTCGTCAAGCTCGGCAGTCCCAGCAGCCGGCTCCAAGATTCCATCATGCCGCTGTCTACGGCCCCTTGGATCAGATCGTGCACGAATCGCTCCTTCACGGCGTCCAAGCTTTCAGATACTTTCTCCTGCAGCTCGATCGTTTCCTCCTCGATACGGCGCCTTTTCTCGATCGCGGTACGAAATGCGGCCAGCTTGGCCTCGATTTCCTCCACCTTGATCGGCTTAAGCACGTATCCCTGCGCTCCGACGTGAATCGCCTCCTGCACGAACTCGAACTCGTTGTAGCCGCTGATCATCAGCACCTGAACGGCCGGATCCGCTTCCTTGCAGCGTGCGACCAATTCGATGCCGGTCATGACCGGCATCGATACGTCCGTGATCAAGACATCGACCCGATGCTCGCGCATGATCTGCAGCGCAGCTTCCCCGGAGAAGGCCGCCATCGGCTTGGCATAGCCCAGCGACTTCCAACTTACGTGGCGGATCAGCCCCTGAACATGCATCGGCTCGTCGTCCACGACCAGTGCTTGTATCATGCTTCCTCCTCCTTTCGAATCTCGGGCCGTTCGGCGCAGACCGGCATCTCAATCGTGACCCGCGTCCCAAAGCCCAGCTCGCTGTCGACCGCGAAGCGGCTCTCGCTGCCGAAGTACAGCCGGAGACGCTCGCGAATGTTGGCCGTGCCGAAACCGTTGCCCGAGCCTGTCCGGTCGCCTCGTTCCAGCGATGCCAGCGTGTCCGGATGGATGCCCGCACCGTTGTCCTCCACTTGGAATCGGATGATATCTCCCTGGCGTCTTGCCGAGATCCGAATGAATGCATCCTCCTTGCTCGTAATTGCCCCATGCACGTAGCAGTTCTCAACGATCGGCTGCAGGAGCAGCTTAATCGTATAATAGCGCGACACATCGGGATCAATATCCCATTCGATGCGAACCAATTCCGGATAGCGGAGCTGTTGAATCTCCAAGTAGGCCTGCACATGCTGCAACTCCTGCTCGATCCGCGTCACGTTGATCGCATTGTCGAGCGCCAACCGATAGAAAGTCGTCAGTGCATCGATCGTGCGGATCTGCGTCTGGTCGTTCAGATCCATCGCGCGCCACCTGACCAAGCTGAGCGAATTATAGATGAAGTGGGGATTGATCTGCGCCTGCAGCGCGCGGAACGATTGCTCCCGCTCCTTCAGCTTCACCTTCGCCATATCCGTGACCAGCTTCCCGAGCTTCCCCGACATGGAGTTGAACAGGATCTCCAGCTCGCCAAGTTCGTCCTTGTCCCGGTTCATGACCGAGACGTCGAACTCGCCTTCCGCAATATCGCTCATGCGGCTGCCCAGCTTGCGAATGCGCCAGACGACATTCTTCATGACGGTCATGACCATGAACGTGGACAAGAGCAGGAAGAACACGATGGACCCGACAATGCCGTACAAGATCCACTTCGACTGCCGTTCCAGCTGATCCAGATGGATGACGGCGGCAACGCTCCAGCCCGAGCCGATCGACTGCACGAAATACTGGCTGCCGTCCATAGCCGTGCCGCCTCCGCCGGCTATCCCCTCTGCCAAATCGCGGATCGGCGATGTCCCGATTACCGTGCCGATCTTACTCCGATCCGAAGCCGCGATGATCCGATGCTCCGCATCCAGGATATAGAGTTCTCCCGCGCCGTTGAATGGCTTTTCGGTCAGGCCGCCGAACACGATATCGTAATCCAGCTGCATGTAGAGCATGCCCAAGCCTACTCCGTTGGCGGCAATTATTTTGTGCGTAATGACTATATCCTCCGAGCTGTCCGGCACGTTGACCCAGGCGGACCAATCCTTCGACGCCAGAGTCTCTTCATACCATAACGATTCCAACTTGCCGGCAAGCGAGCGATCCTCCGGCTTCCATAGGAGCCTGCCGTCTTGGACAAGCGTCGGATTCGTATGATAGATGCGAAAGTTCTCGATGCCCGGCATATACTCGCTCGTAGACAAGAACGCACGGTCGACGTATTCGACCGTGTTCAATTGATCGTACATGTCTTCGTGTTCGCGCGACAAGCGGGCAACCAGCTCCCCATCCATAGCCGTTCTGACAGCCAGCACGTCATAGCCTTGCTTCCGGAATTCGATGTTCTGGGCCGTCTGCCGCACCGCTTCCTGGATCGTGACCATATAATTGCTGCGTACGCTTTGAAGGGCGTAGTAGCCCGCAGCGATGCCGAGTATGATCGTCGGGACAATCACGATGAAACCGAATAGCAGCAATATTTTCCCCCGAAGATGAAGCGCGCTCGTGATCCTGATGGTCAGTCGCTCAATGAATCGCAGCAGCAACGCTGCCACCTCCGATCTTGTGATCCTACATTAAATGGCAAAGGGAGCAACCCCTTACGGGATTGCTCCAATCCTGCTAGAACTCGCCGCTCGTCGCTACGAGCTCATCGTACTGTTCTTGCCACTCTTGCTTCAGCTCGCTCCAGTGCGCGCGCTTCTCCAATGCGTCACGGAACGCCTGCCACGCCTCTTCGAATTGCGCTTCGCTCTTCGCTAGAATCAGCTTCGCGCGGTATTCCTTGCGCAGAATCTCGAGCTCCGGTCCGTATTTCTCCCACAGACCGCCCTGCTTCGCCGCGACGGTATCGTAAGCGTGCGCCGTACGTACAGCGCCCATCTCGCCGATCGATTTGGTGAATTCATGATTTTTCGCAGCGCCGGCAATCTCTACCTCATTGTTCCACCACGGATACCAGTCGTTGTTGTAAGAGGATAGCATGTACAGCTCCGGCGTTACCTTGGATTTCTGAGCAGCATCGCCAGAGTTGCGCGGTTCGGCGTATGCTTCATCAATATAGTTCCACTTGCCTAGCGGCTGATCTACCCAATCCCAGTACAAGCCCGCCGGACCTTCGTTGACGACGTGCTGCTGCTCTGCCGCAGGCGTAAGCGTATAGTCGATGAATTTCAAGATCGCTTCGAGATTTTTCGTACCCTTATTGATGTACACGTCATAGCCCGGATACGGGTTAACCACTTGATTGAAGCCTACCGCTTGAACGCCCTCCACCTTCGGGAAAGGAATCGGTTGGTAATACCAGCCGGGTTCTGTCGGCCCATCGAGCGTCTCCCATAGGGAAGCATCGATGTTCCAGAAGGAACCGACGTTCAGTGCCGTGCGGCCGCTCTTGTTCTTCTCTTTATAACGTTCTTTCTTGTCCGTCACGACCTCAGGGTCGATCAGCTTCTGCCGGTACATTTGGTTCATCCATTGATAAGCCGCTTTGTACTGCGGATCGTCGTAGAGAAGGACGAACTCGCCGTTCTTCTTCTCGACGGGAATGACGCCGCTCGCGGAACCCGTCGTGACGCCGAATGCCGTAAGCACCGCATTCTCGTCATTGTAACCCACCGAATCGTTCTGGTCCATCAGGAAGCCCAGCGGATTCAGCGGCTTGCCGGAAGCGTCTTTCAACTCCGCCGCCTTCGCGAGGTACGTCTCCACGCCTTCGAGCGTAGCCAAGTCGTCCAGCTTCATGCCCGCTTGCTCGACGACGTCGGTACGAACCATCCAGGTCGTGGAAGCCCAGCCCGGCCAAGGCTTGTCCGGATTCTGGTCGAACCAGGTCGGAATCGACCAGATATGGCCGTCCGCGTCGCGCATACGGTCCAGATAAACCTTCGGGATCGCTGCCAGATTCGGATATTTGTCCGGCATGTCGAAGTACTGCTCCAGCGACATGACCTTACCCGAGCGAATCATCGCGTTCTTCACGGTCTCGCTGCGGTTGAACGCAGCTGCGTCCTTGAAGCCGTCCGTATTCATGCGGAGGTTCAATGCCGTCATCGCATCGCCTTGCGTCGCTTCCAGCTTCACGTCGACCTTAGGCTCCTGCTCCTTCCAGTACTTCTGAACAAGACTGTCATTGTTGATCGTCGCCGTCCAGCCGAGCCATAGATCGAATGCAAGAGGCCCTTCTGCGGATACGCTATTGCCTTCGCTCCCCGCGTCCGCACTGCTATTGTTCGTGCCGTCGTTGTTCGACGAACCGCCCGAATTCGAGCACGCCGTCGTGAGCATCAAGACCAGTGCCAATATACCGGCTGCCATGCTTGCTGCCTTATTCCTCTTCTTCATGCTGTACCCTCCCCTATTGAATCTGTATGCGATGCGGTATATGTGGTGTTGCCTTATACCCGAATCCTTGCGGATCAGCCTTTGACCGAGCCGATCAGCACGCCTTTGACAAAATACTTCTGCAAGAACGGATAGACGCACAAGATCGGCAATGCACTGACCATAACGACTGCCATCTTGATCGACATGAGCGTAATATTCTGCATCTGCGATCCCCTAGCCAACGCCTCCTGGTTCGAATTCGAGCCCATTACGGCGGAGAGATCGGAGGCTTGCAGCAATTGCTGCAGGAACGTCTGCACCGGAATCAGCGACTGATCGGTGACGAAGAAGGCTCCCGCGAACCAATCGTTCCAGTGGCCGACCGCCGTGAACAAGCCCAGCGCGGCCAACATCGGCTTCGACAGCGGCACGATGATCTGGAACAGAATCCGGACCGGACCCGCGCCGTCCAGCTCCGCCGACTCGATCAGCGCTTCCGGAATGCCCTGGATGAACTTCAGCATGACGAACATATTCCAGGCCGAGAACATCGTCGGGATGATGTACACCCAGAAGCTGTTGACCAGACCCAGGTTGAATAGTTGAATGTAGAACGGAACCAACCCGCCGTTGAACAGCATCGTGATGAGCACGTAGCCCAGCAGCCCCTTACGCAACGGGAGCGACCGGTAGGATAGGCCGTATGCCGCAAGCAGCGTGACGAGCAAGCCCGCAATCGTCCCGACGACCGTCCGTCCGATCGTAATGAGGTAGGAGTTCCGGATCACCTCATTGCCGAGCACGATCTCGTAATTGATGAGCGTGAACGCTCTCGGCCAGAGATAGACGCCGCCCTTCGCCGCATCGGCGCCCTCATTAAACGAGATCGCCAGCATATAGAAGAACGGATAGAGCACGGATAGGCAGAGCAGCGACAGCAAGGCAATGATGACGGCTTGGCCAATCTTTTCTGCACTTGAGATTCTCACCTGATCACCACAGCCCTTCGCCGTTGATTCGTCTGGATAGTTGATTCGTTGCGAGCACGAGAATCAAGGCCAAGATCGAAGACAGGAGCCCTACGGCGGTCGCCATGCCGAAGTAGCCTTGCTGCAAGCCGCTGCGGAGCACGTACGTGTCCAATACGTCTGCAACTGCCATATTCGCCGGGTTCATCAGCGGGTAGATCTGATCCATCCCGACCGTAATTAAGCTCGGGATGCTAAGGATCAGCACGATCGTAATGGTCGGCATGATGCCGGGCAGCGTAATATGACGAATCTGCGCCAGCTTGCCCGCCCCCTCGACCTTCGCCGCTTCGTAGAGCTGCGGGTCGATCGTCGTGATTGCGGCGAGATAGAGTATCGTATTCCAGCCGACCTCTTTCCACAATCCGCTCCCGACGATCATCGGCCGGAACCATCCCTCCGACCCCAGGAAAAAGATCGAATTGCCGCCAGCCTTCGTAATCAAGTCGTTGACCAGACCGCCGTCCAGCGTCAAGAACGACTGCAGGATGTAGGCCACCACGATCCACGAGAAGAAGTGAGGCAAGTAGCTGACCGATTGCACGAAGCGCTTGAACCCTGTATGGGTGACCTCGTTAATGAGAATCGCCAGCAAGATCGGCGCCGGGAAGCCGAATATGAATTTCAATCCTGAAATATACAGCGTATTCACGACGACAACCCGGAATTGCTGCTCCTGCAGAAATGCAAAATTATCGAAGCCGACCCATGGACTGCTCCAGATCGATGCCCCGATCTGAAAATCGCGAAACGCGATCTGAATGCCCGCCATCGGCACGTAGTTGAATAGGAACAACAGCAGTACGGCCGGTGCAATCATGAGATACTGCCATCGGTACTTGTAAAGTCTGCCCATCCTGTCTTCCCTCCTCTGTCCTAATTCTACGGCTAGAAGCGGAAGGCGAACCATACAACAATGATTGGTTATCTATCGTGATGATTAGAGATTTAGGATATGTGCAAATGTCTGACGCTAAAATATTCGTAATATTGTTATATCGCATTAAATTCTTAAGATATTCACCCTAATGAAGATAGCCTATAATCGCAATATCGTGATGGGAATCATATCAGCATGCAATAACGGAAGGAGAACTTATGAAGTTTTCAGTTTGCATCGAATCCGTATTTAGAGGTCGGAACGTTTCAGAGGCATTGTCACTCGTCAAGGCATCAGGATTCAACGCATTCGAGTTTTGGAATTGGAGAAATAAAGACATCCCGTTGTTCGCGCGTGAAATGGAACGGCTGGAACTTTCGCTCGCGACGTTCTGCACGGATGGCGGCACCTTGGTCGACCCGGACGCCCACAAGGATTTCTTGCAAGGCATTAAAGAATCCGTAAGCGTTGCTGCAAGGCTTGGCTGCACTACGCTAATCACTCAAACCGGTAATGAAATGCGAGGGATCCCGCGTGAACGCCAGATCGAAAATGTTGTGGCGGGGTTAAGGCTGGCGGCTCCGATTGCGGAAGAGGCTGGCGTTACGCTCCTGCTGGAGCCTCTCAACACGGCCGTCGACCATCCCGGGTATCTCTTGACCCGGTCGAACGAGGCATTCGAGATAATCGAACAAGTCGGTAGTTCGCACGTGAAAGTATTATTCGATATCTACCACCAACAGATCTCGGAAGGCAATCTACTTCGCGCAATGCTGGGCAATCTTCATAGCATCGGTCATCTGCATGCTGCAGGTTGTCCAGGGCGCCATGAGCTGCAATTCGGCGAAATCCATTACGGCAACGTGATTCAAGCGTTGCGCAGCGCGGGGTATTCGAACTATTTCGGTTTGGAGTTCTTCCCCTCTGATGAACCGACCTTGGGCTTGGAATACGCCAGAAGATTGATGGAAGACGTGACTTAGAAGCTGAACAACAATAGCGGCCGGGTTGCTCTATGAGCTCCCGGCCGCTATTGTTGTTGGGGTCATTACGATTTCTGATAGCTTCGCCGGAAGGCGCCGGGGGTGAGGCGTTCCAGCCTCTTGAACATGGCTCCATAATAGCTGGCCGATTCGAAGCCGACTTGACGCGCGATATCCTGCATACTGCGCTGCACATTATCGAGCAGCAATTGCTTGCTCTTGTTAATCCGAACCTGATTGACATAACGGATCGGCCGTATGCCTGTCGTCTTCTTGAATAGATGGCAGAAGTATTCCGGCGTAACGCCGAGCAGTTCGGCGAGCGACTGCAGCGTAATCTCTTCGGCATAGTGCTGGTCAATATAGTCCAGGACCGGCTTCAATCGCTCATACTGCTGCCCGACGGTATCGCTGCCCCAGGCAGAGACGCGCTGAATAATTTCCGTCAATATCGTATAGAGGATGGCGGAGCAAGCATAATTGCTTAATGTTAACTCTTGCGGCGTAAGGGCAGCCCGCAGCAGCTCACGCATGTGGGACAGAAGGCGATCGGGCGAGGCGAGCGCGAATACGCTTGTGCCTGCAATGCCGACTGTTTCGAACAAGCTCGCTGCCCCGCTGCCGTCGAAGATGATCCAGTCGACTTCCCAACTCCCCGATAAAGCATGGTATTCGTGCTTCTGGCCGGGGAACAGCAGCATGCCCATGCCTGGCTTGACGATATGCTCCGTTCCGTTTAACTTGAGCTTGCCCTCGCCGCTGCGGCATTGAATCCACTGATAATCCTGAATGCCCCGGTCTCGGCGTATAGGCTCTTGTTCATGATGCAGGCCAATGCCGAGCAGGTAAAAGGGGAGCAGCTTGTCTCGTGCGGACAGCACCGGGAATGCGTAATTGGGATCAGGCATGAGATCACCGTCCAAGTTTCTTAATATTGTTATAGATGATTAATTATTTAAGATATTCAGCCCAGTTAATATAACATATAATCGCAATATATTGATAAGCATTGGAGGCTGCATGGATGGCGATTAAGATCGGTGTCGATTATTATCCGGAGCAATGGGCTCCCGAGTTGTGGGAGAAGGATGCGGCGCTTATGCAAGAGACGGGCGTTGCCATTGTGCGAATGGCGGAGTTCGCCTGGAGCCGAATGGAGCCGACGGAGGGCGATTATCGGTTCGAATGGTTGGATGCGGCTATCGAAGCATTCGCCTCGCGCGGCATGGAGATCGTGCTGTGCACGCCTACGAATACCCCGCCGAACTGGATGACAACCCGTTATCCGGACGTGCTGCCAATGAACGAGCTGCGCCAAGTCATCCGGCCGGGCGTGCGCGGACACCGGTGCAACAACAGCCATTCGCTCAGAATGCTGGGCTCCAAATTTATAGAGGCGATGGCACGGCGTTATGCGAACCATCCCGCCGTGATCGGCTGGCAGATCGATAACGAGATGCACTACCAGGAGTGTCATTGCGATACGTGCAATCGCGCATTCGTCGGTTGGCTGCAGGAGCGCTATTCCGATCTCGAGGAATTGAACCGGGAATGGGGCATGATCGTCTGGAGCGGGGAGTACAGCAGTTGGGCAGAGGTCACGACGCCGCTCGGCTCGAGCAAGCCGATGAATCCCTCCTATCTGCTGGAGTACAAGCGGTTCTGCTCGGACAGCGTAGGCTACTTGCTGGGATGGCAGCTTGAAATTCTGCGCCGCAACTGCCCAGGCCAATTCGTGACGCATAATATGTGGCAATACCCGAACAGCTTGGACTATTATGACCTCTACCAAGAACTGGACTTCGCCTCTGTCGATTACTATCCGAATGAGCTGTATCGCGATTACGGCGATCGGTTCCCGAGGAACGGCGCGCTGACGCTGGATTTGGTTCGCGGCATCAAGCGCGGCAACTTCTGGGTAATGGAGCAGCTGAGCGGACCGCAGGGCGCCTGGATGCCGATTCAGCGTACCCCTTATCCCGGATTGATCCGGGCTCGTTCCTGGCAGACCATCGCGCGCGGCGCCGACGCGGTCGTCCATTTCCGCTGGCGGAGCGCTACAATCGGAGCCGAACAATTCTGGCATGGACTGATCGACCATAGCAATGTTCCCGGACGCAGGTTCAGGGAATTCGCCGAGCTTACCCGCGAGGTGAACCAGGTCGGCGAGCTGCTGGCCGGCTCGACGGTCGTCACTCCGATCGCCATTCTGCATTCGCATGAGCAGCATACGGCGCTTTCCCTTCAGCCGCAAGCGGAGGGAGGCATGCACTATATCGACAACTTGTCATCTATGCATAACGCTTTCCTTAAGATGGGCGTCGGGACGGACGTGATCAATTGGACCGAGGAGCTGGACGGCTACAAGCTGGTCATTGTCCCTTCCCTCTTCCTGTTGCATGAAGCAATCGCGCAGCGGCTGGAACGCTTTGCAGCGGGTGGCGGCACAGTCGTCCTCACGAATCGGACAGGCGTGAAGAACATGAGGAATGTATGCGAAATGCTGCCTCTGCCGGGGCTGCTGGCGGAAGCTGCGGGCGTTGTCGTAAGCGAATACGATGCCATCGGCACCAGCGAGCATCGGATTCGCGATGCGGAGGGCCGGACATTCGCCGCGAAGCAGTGGTGCGATCTGCTGGAACTGCGAGGAGCAGAAGCGATTGCCTGGTATGACAACGATTATTATGAAGGCGTGCCGGCGATTACGGTGAATAAGCTTGGCGAAGGCGAAGTGTATTATGTCGGCACTTGGCCGGAGCCATCCTATTTCTATCAGCTGTTCGAAGGCATCTTGCAGGAGAAGGGCTTGGCTCCTAAGATCCTGCTGCCGGAGGGCGTCGAGCTTTCGATCCGTACGAAGGGCGAGGAGAGCTTCCTGTTCCTGATCAACCTGACGAACGAGCAGCAAGAGATCGCGCTTGACGTTCCCTACCGTAGCTTGTTAACGAGCGGGCGCCCGGAACAGAAGCTGACGCTCCCGGCTCTGGGGGTCGATATCCTTACGCAGTAAGAGAGAGAGTAGCGGACGCCCACCCGCACGAGTGACGCTGCAAGTCGAAAATGCCGAATTTGGGAACGGAAAATGGCCGCTGTAGTTGAAGAAGCTCGCTTTATTTCAGCAATTCCGAACTAGAGCAGGAGATGGTAACCAGTCGACCACGCCATTCGGCAAATCGTGCTTGCAGCACGTATTCGACAATCTCTAAGATCGAAACGCAAATGGGCTGGTCACTTAGGCGACCAGCCCATTGCTTGTATCCATTCATTAGGGTTATTTCCGCTTGCGTCTCCTTACCAGCACCGTGCCGACCCCGAGCAAGGCGAGCAGCAAGACGGCTCCGCCGATCCATAGGTACACGAAGCCGTTCGTCAAATCTTGATCCACCGGTTCTGGCGCCTCCTCCGCTTCCTGAGCCGTCTCCAACTCGGTCACTTCGACAGGCCCTTTAATTTCCTGCACGAGCGGCTCATCGACTGGCGCGTCCCCGTAAATCTTATTGGCGCTGTCGTCGATGGACAGCTTGTAGTCGAGCACGGTTCCGCTCCAGAAGTGCAGCTTCAGCAGCACCTCGCCTTCCTTCACTTGATCGAAGAAGGCGCTCGGCAGCTTCACGAGATTGCTCTTGTAGTCGGGCTCGAACGACTTGCCGAACTCCTTATACGGCGTCCAATCGTCCGGACCCGCATTGCCGCCCGCGGCATACGTCGCTTCCATCGTCGCCAGCGCGTCGCCGTTATACTTGACCGGGATCACGAACATTCCTCGCGAGCCTTCGACATCCCGTGCCGTCGGCGGAATGTACTGGATGATATGCAGCTTCCAGTCCGCCCCTGCCGAGAACGTGCAGATCAGCGTCGCGTTCAGGCCCAGGCTGTCCGTCAAGAGACCCTGCAGCAGATCGGCCTTCAGCGTCAGGCTCTCACCCTCCGTGACGTAGTCCGTACCTGCTGCAAGCTCGCGATCGCCCAGCTTGATGCCGGTCAGCGTATTGCCGTTCAGGTTCATCTGTACGGTCACGTCCTGAACCGCTTCGCCTTGGAGCACATAGACCGAATCGGACGCAGCATTGGACGATCTTCCGCTGAGACCCGCATGCATGACCTCATAGAAGTCGGGATTGAACCATGTCAGCGCATTGCGATCATAATGCTGGCCGTTATCCCACAGCATGTGCGTCATCTTCTTCTCGCGGGCGTAGTAGGTTAAATATTCGAAGAACTTCAATACCTCGCCGTGCTGGATCATCGAGACGCTTTTGTCAAAGCCGAGAAGTCCGAACTCTCCGATAATGACGGGGATGCCGCGCGCGACGAACGTATCGTACGCGCGGTCGAAGGCTGCCACGAGATCGCCTCTCGCCGCCTCGTCGAACTTCGTGCCGCCGCCTAGGTTCACGCTGAACGGATAATAACCGTAGTAGTGGATCGTCGCGATCAGGTTCGGGTCGTCCAGCTTCTCGATTGTCTTATACAGCTCGTCGAGCCTTGGCTGACTGGGGCTGCCTGTCACGGTAGAGAGCACAAGCGGTCGCGTCCCGTTATTGCCTCCGCTGCTACGTACAATCTCGTGGAAGTAAGTATTCAACTCGTCCAGCATCGTGAAATAAATCGGCTCGTCCTTGTTCCAGTCCTCCGAGAACCGCGGCTCGTTAATTCCCTCGAACAGCAGCGCAGCCGGATAATCCCGGAAATGCTTCGCGATCTGGCGCCATGCCGCGCTGTACTTCTCCAGCACGCTATCGCGCTCTTGCTCCATATTCAGCATCCAGTGCGAATCGTGATGCATGTTGATCATGACGTACAGCCCCGCTTCGAGCGACCAATCCACGACCTCTTGCAAGCGGGCCATGAACTCCGAGTCTATGGCATAGTCCGGCGAGCCTCCCATCCGGTGATTCCATGTCACCGGGATTCGGATGCTCTTGTAGCCCTGATCCTTAATCGCTTGAATGAGCTCCTCAGTCACGACAGGATTGCCCCAAGCCGTCTCGGACCCGCTCGCTTCGAACGTATTGCCCAAGTTCCAGCCCGGCTGCATCGCCTCCACGATCTGCTGCATGCTGCCTGCAGCGTGCGCCACCCGAATCGATGCGGCCGGCGATAGTGCACCAAATAATAGACTGAGTAGTATGACAGCGCTTACGCAACTCCATATCTTCTCTCTCATGGTATGACTTATACCCCTCTCTACGGCGAATCTGCACTTCTCCTACAATAGCAGATTGCATCTCGTAAGAGAATGATAAGAATCAAACATTGCGATCGAGCCATGTCCCATTCTCCGCCCACGAATGACACGCAGCCCTCTTCCATTGCACCGACTGCAATGAAGACCACTAGATGCTCGCCCATCTACCATTCCATTGTACAAACTACAATGTAACTCTACTATATTGGGCATTAATCCCCGCTATGCTCATTCCCGTTGCAGTTCATGCAATGTAGACTCTATTGGTCTCGCCTCTGCAGCGAATGCGTTGTATGCTGTGCAATGGCCCATTCGCTGACAGTAACCTTAACGTCACTTGCCCTGCCTTTACTCACCCGCGGTAAAAAAGCCGGCGCCCCATAACTAGCGGTGCCGGCTCCGGTGACCGAAAAATGCGGATCCTTAAATTTCCGGCATGAAGCGATACCGGCCGAGCGTGAACACGCCCTGCCCGTACCCGACAGCCGCCTCGATCCGGCCGATATATTGCGGTTCCGCGATCCCGTCCACGATGAGGCCGACGGCCGCAGCGAATGTGATGCCCGCTTGGCCGACCTCGAAATAGACGATACCGCCGAATCCGAGCCGATCCGCGACAGCCTCCGGCCCCACGCCGTACGACGCCAAGAAATCATCCAAGCTAACCTCGTATAGCTCCCCATCGATCGCGATCTCGCCGATCCAACCGCCATCCTGTCCAACGACCCGGAACGCCAGCGCTTCCTCCAATTGCGTCCGGTAATCTTCCTCAGGCATCGTATAGTCGATGAAAGGTTCATCCGCCGTACCGTTCACGTCGTGGAATTCGACCACATGCAGCTCATCGACCGATATGCCGGTTCCGGAGCCTACATTGAGCACGACAGCCAGCTCGTCCTTGCCGTCATTGTCGTAATCGACGGCCTGCATGGCCGGCATGATCTGCCGCGGCGTCGTATACCGCCAGTCCAGCCGCTGCCGCTGCTCGCCGATGACCAGCTCGACGCCTTCCTCCGAGACGCCTTCCTCGCCTAGCGGGTAGAGCGCAATGCCGCTGTCCGGCAGCTCCGCAATCGGCAACACTGCCGCCGGCTCGGCTTGCTCGGCAGGGCTTGCCTGTCCACCTACGACGTCGCTTTCTGCGGGCTCATCTACGGCTTGAGGGGGCGCATCCACGCGGATATTGCCGCCCGGAGCAGTACCGCTATTCGCCGAGCAAGCGGCCAGCAGCAGCACCGCTGCCAGGAGCAGTGCGAAGCGGGTACTTATGTTGACGCGCCTATCATTCGTGATCTTGGTTGTCATCTCGCCATGCCGTCCTTCCCGTATGTGAATGCAATATCCATTAGACGACGCTCCCGTGAGTATTGTTCAGCCGCCCTCCGACAATACGCGAAGAACCCGCAGCCGATTGGCTCGGCGCGGGCTCCTCCCATTCCATTATCGCGTATTACTTGTAAAATTCCGCGTACGCGGCCATCTTGCCTTCCATGACCGCCGTACCGCCCATCGCCATGTACTCCTTGACCTGATCGTCGTACACCTTATCGAACTGATCCGGCTTCGCGGTTACGATTTTCGCCAGCATCTCTTTTTCGAAGTCCTCGAGAATCTTGGCGTACTTGATCTCGGCATCGACCGGAATATCGACGCGCGGCAAGGTGTATCCGTCATTCGTACCCGACTGGATGCTCTTGACCGTGAAGTCCTTGAAGTTCAAGTCGAACGCATTGGCGGCAATGTTCTTGTTCGGGTCTTCCGTGGAGATATACTTGCCGTTCAGAATAATGCAGTAGTCATAGTAATTGTACAGCAGGTTCTGCGCTTCCGGCGTGTCCAGCAAGACAGGCAGCCCCTCGTCGCTCATCTTGTAGGATACGCCTTCCTCGCCGTTCTGCAGCACCAGAATGTTGGCCGGGTCCGCCATCCAGTTCAAGTACTTCACCGCCGCCTCTGCGTTCTTGCTTGCGGCCGGCACCATGAGATAGGCGCCGATCGGCTCGTAGATCGGCTTCGGATGTTTGCCGTCCGGCGTCGAGAACGGATCGATCGCCTCCAGCACGGCATCCGGGTTATTCGCATTAAGATTCGAGTAGTAGCCGTTGTATACCGGCTCGTTCGTATTCGGCGTCGCTGCGCCTGCAATGCCGTTCACGACCTGCTGCGCGAAGTGCTGGCTGAAGTCGTCATGCAGCGCGAAGTCCGGATCGATCAGCCCTTCATTGTACATCTGGTTCAACAGCCGGTAGCCTTCCTTGCTTCCCGGCTGCTGCCAGCGAGGCACCGCATACAGCTCTTGGTCCGTGATCTCGTCCCACTTCCAGAACGAATTCACCAGCGGCATCATGTGGAACACGTCGATATACCCGTACGGCACGACCTTGCCGCCTGTCTTGCCCGGATCCTGCTTCTTGAATTCGCGCATCGTATTCACGAATTGCTCCGTCGTCTCCGGAATAGGCAGCTTCAATTGATCCAGCCAATCCTTGCGAATGAACGTCGTTGTCTGGGATTGAATGACGCGCAGCGCAGGGATGACATACTGCTTCCCTTCGAATATGCCGTAGGGCAGCGAAGGCCCCAATACCTTCTTCAGGTTCGGGCCGTGTTCTTCAATGAGCGGCCCCAGATCGGTCAGCCCGCCGCTCTTCACGTAGTTCTGCACGGTCGGCTTGTTGTACGTGAACACGATGTCGGGCGCCGAATTGGACGCCATCAGCACGTTCAGCTTATCGACTTCTTCCGCACGCGGCACGGTAACGAACTCGACGTCGATGTTATTCGGGTCGCCGAAGTTCTTCTGCACGTACTGCGTCATGAAGTTATCCGTTATCGGCGGCTGCCCCGCAGGCGTATTGTTGCGATCGAACAATTCCACCTTCAGCGTAATGCGTTCCCCGCTCGGCTTGGCGGCATCGTTCTTATCGGACCCCGAGCCGTTCGTTGCAGGCGTCTTCGAATTCGAGCCTTTCGCGGATGAATCCCCGTTCTCGCCGCCATTGTTGTTGCTGTCCGCGCAGCCTGTCAATGCCATCACGATGGCCATGACTAGCGCGAGTATTGCATACATGGATGAATGTAACCGTCTCTGCATGTTGCTGCCTCCCTTTTCGATTCAATAATGTATAGTGACCTTCGGCTAGAGTCATGCAGACCGTACCGAAGAGCAGCTATTGAGCCGTTGCGTCCAGCGGAACCGTCCAGCTACCCCTTCACCGCGCCGACAAGCATGCCGGAGATGAAATACTTCTGCAGCCACGGGTAGATGAGCAGAATCGGCACGGTAGCGAACATAATGCTGGCCGACTGGATGCTCTGCGGAATCGGGACAGCCGCATTGAAGCCTTCTTGCGCCGTGGCATCGTTAACTTGGCTGTTGATCACGATCTGATAGAGCTTCAGCTGGAGCGGGTACATGTCCTTATCGTTGATGTAGAACAAGGCGTCCTGGAACATATTCCAGCGGTCAACGGCGGAATAGAGCCCGATGGTCGCCAGAATCGGCAGCTGCAGCGGCAGCACGATCTGCAGCAGGAAGCGGAAGTGGCCGCAGCCGTCCATCCAGGCCGAATCCTCCAGCTCGGCGGGCACTTGGGCGAACGAGGTCTTCATGATGATTAGCAGGAATGCGCTGATCATGATCGGCAGCACGAGCGACCCCATCGTATCGAGCAGGCGAAGCTCCTTCACCAGCAAGTAATTCGGGATAATCCCGGGATTGAAGAACATCGTCACCACGATCAAGCCGAACATCACGTTCTTGCCCTTAAAATTTCTACGGCTTAGCGCGTAGGCGGCCATGATCGTCATCGCCAAGGCGACTGCCGTATAGATGGCGACCAAGATGACCGTGAAGCCGAGCGAACGCATCATCGAGGCATCGCCGAAGACGGCGGAATAGGCATTCACGTTCCACTCCACCGGCCAGAGGAACACTTCCCCGGACATGATCGCCCTGTTGCCGCTGAAGGATAAGGCGAAGATATGGATCATCGGAATGACACAGAATAGCGCGAATAGGCCGATCAACGCCGTCAGCACGCCGTCCATCGCTTTTTCACCCGGATTGCGTATCACATTTATCCCTCCCCCTAGAAAATGCCTTGATTATTGATCCTTCTGGATATCAGCTCTGCCGTAAGCAGCAGCACGAGTCCGATGACCGACTGGAATAAACCGACAGCCGTGGCGATCGCGAATTGCGCGGACTGGATCCCGACGGTGTACACATACGTGCTGATGACTTGGGCGACATCCATCACGTAGCCGTTCTGCAGGGCATAAGGCTGCTCGAAGCTGATATCTGCCATATGGCCGATCTGCAGAATGAAGAGCACGATAATGGTCGGCTTAATGCCCGGCAGCGTAATGTGCCAGATCTTCCGCATGCGGCTGGCCCCATCCACGTCGGCCGCTTCGTACAGCTCCTTGTTGATTCCCGTCAACGCTGCCAAGTACAGAATCGTTCCCCAGCCTGCATAGTGCCACACCCCGGTTCCCGTATACGTTGCGACCCACATCCACGGCTTCTCGAGGAACGGGATCGGCTGGAACCCCAGATTCTGCGCGAATTCATTCACGCTGCCCGTGTTCGTCGCGAGCAACTGAATGGCCATCCCGCCGACGATGACCCACGAGATGAAGTGCGGCAGGTACAGCAGCGTCTGGCTTACCCGCTTGAACCATCTGACGCGCAGCTCGTTCAGCATGATCGCCAGGATGATCGGGATCGGGAACATGAGTAAGGCGAATACGTTCAGCATCAAGGTGTTGCGAAGCGCTTTATAGAACTGCGGCATGCCGAAAATCTCCCGAAACACCTCCAGTCCGACCCACTCGCTTGCCCACACGCCCCTGAAGATGTTGTAGTCCTTGAAAGCGACCACCACACCCGCCATAGGAATGTACTTGAACACCAGGAAGAACGTCATCGGCGCGATCATCAAGACGTAAAGCGGCCATTGCCGCCGCAAGGCTGCCATGCCGCTCGTCCGCTTAACAGACAGCTGCGCGCTTGCCCGGCTTACATCGGTTTGCATAGGCGTCATCCTCTCTTTGCTTTATCCGCACTATACAGCAGCCGTGTCCGATGCGAAATTATCTATAATTTAGGAGCTTCACCATTTTTGTTCCGGGCCGATTCACCTTTTTTATAGACCTAACATCTCTTCGAGACCCTCCGATTAAATAGAAAAAGCACCCACCATGTGGATGCTTTGATATAATGCCTACGGTAATGTAGCTATCCGATGTAACGGCTAAGGGACCCCTCGGTTAGCCGCCGCAGGGTCCCTCATCCAATTGACCGGAAGGGGATTCCCTCGCGGTTTTTAGACTGACAATTACAGTTAATCCCGTTCTCATGCTCCCTGTATCCTTATCCCCTATAGTGGGCTCGAAACGCCCGGCGTTTATCCTCCATCACCTGTCGGCCGCCCATCCTCATGTACTCCGACACTTCCTGATCATAGACGGCATCGAATTCGCCAGGGTCCGCCGTAATGACTTTCACGAAGATTTCGTCATTCTTCTCTTTCAGGACGGCCGAATATTTGATCTCGGATTGCAGAATTTCGTTGACGCGCGGCTTCTCGACGCCGTCTGTCATGCCGTACGCGATACTCTTCACGGTGAACGACTCGAATTCGGGGTCGAATGCATTCGCTCGCACATTCAGCCGCTCGTCGCTCGGGCTCACGAACTTGCCGTTCACGATGATGCAATAATCGAAATAATTGTACAGCATGCGCTTCGCCTCTTCATTGTCCAGCGTGACAGGCAGCCCGTTCTTCATCTCGTACGTCGTCCCCTCGATGCCGTTCTGAAGCGTAATGTAGTTGTCCGGCTGTGCCATCCAGTTGAGATAGCGGACTGCCGCTTCCGCGTTCTTGCTGTTCTTCGGCACCATGATATACATCCCGGTGCTCTCCAAGACGGGCTTGACCCGCTTGCCGTTCGCATTCGTGAACGGATCGATGGGCGTTAGCAGGGCATTCGGGTCATTGTTCCGCAGTTCCGCCAAGTATCCCATATAGACCGGTTCATTCGTATTCGGAGTACCCGCTCCTACCCTGCCGTTCACCAAGTCCTTCTTGAACTGCTGCGCGAATCGGTCCAAGGGAAAGTCGGGATCGATCAAGCCTTCGTGGTACAGCTTGTTCAGGAAGCGGAAGGCCTCCTTGTTGCCCGGCATCAGCCATCCCGGATTGGCGAACAGATCCTCGGCGGCGATCCGGCTCCAATCCCAGAACGAGTACTGCAAAGAGGCTGTATGATAGGAATCGATTTGACCATAGGGTATGATATCTCTCCCGAGTTTCCCCGGAAGATGCTCCTTGAATGCTTTCAGCGCTTGATAGAACTGCTCCGTCGTCTCCGGCAGCGGCAAGCCCAGCTCCTTCAGCCAATCCTCGCGAATCATCGTGGTGCTGTGCGCCGTCAACACCCGCTTGGCCGGAATCGCGAGCTGCTGGCCCTCGAATCGGCCATAACCTAACACATCCTCCCCCAAGATGCGCTTCAGATCCTGTCCATGCTCCTCGAGGTAAGGGGTCAGATCGGTTAATCCGCCTTGCGACATGAAATTGTATACCGTGGGAAGGTCATACGTATAGACGATGTCAGGCGCCTGGTTGGATGCCATCAACACGTTCAGTCGCTCCACTTCTTCGGCCCTTGGCACCGTGACGAATTCGACGCGAATGCGCAGCGGATCCCCGAAATGCTCTTGAATGTACTGCGTCATGAAATTATTCGTGATCGGAGGCGCTCCGGGCGGAGTGTTGTTGCGGTCGAACAATTCGACCTTGAGCGTCGTCCATGAATCGTCGGCGGCGGATTCTGCCTGACCGACCTCCCATAAGCCGCTGCAGCCGGTCAGCAGCGATAGGATGATGGCGATCGCCGCCATCATGGAGAGCATGTACCGTTTCACTGCCACGCTGGATCACCTTCCCTCTATTGTCTGCCCTGTCAACTCGTGCGGTACATATTCCGGTATTCGCCCGGCGGGTAATCTTGCACCTTCTTGAAGGCGCGATAGAAGGAGATGACATTCAGGTAACCGATTCGCTCGGCAATCGATTGAATGGAATCATCCGTATCGATCAAGAGCTGTTTGGCATGCTGCATTCTGACCTGCAACACGTAGTCGATGAATTTCTCGCCGAGCTCTGCCTTGAATAGCTGGCTTAATGCGCTCGGCTGCAGCTTCAGATAGTCGCTTACCTGGGACAAGGAGAGATTCGGGTCCGCGTAATGGGTGTCGATGTAGCTCTTGGCCTGCAGCGCAATGCTGTGATGCCTGCGGGCTTGGCGGTCCTCGTCGACGCAAGCCTCGAACATCGTCAGGATGCTCATCAACCGCTCTTCGAGCTCTTCGACGGTTTCCACGCTATCGTTCAAGCCGGCAATTCGCTGCCGGTAATCTTGCCGCCATATTTCTTGAATGCTGCCGGATAATGCTGCCATGGCCTTATCCATCTGCAGGATGCAGCTGTTCACGAATGCCGACAGATCCGGCTTCATGATGCGCATCTGCTTCAACCTGGTAAAGATCATGGCCAGCTTCTCTCTCCAGTCGCTCTCATTCATGCGAAAGGATTGGGCGGCGCTGTCCAGCGCTTGCAGGTAGGCGTAATTGTCCAAGCTTAACTTGGCGGCGCTTTTGCGATTATCGATGATCATATTGGTGCCGAATACGGTCTTCAGCGCAAGGTTATCGCATGCGTTGCGGTAGGCATCCGCAATGGTCGCGACCGAATTCGAATCCGCTCCGACGCCGATCGTTACCGTTAGCTTCAAGTTCTGATTGATCCAGCGTTGGAATTCCTCCGCGAACTCGATGACAGGCTTGCTGCTGCGCGGGTCCGCATGCAGATGGTGGACGACGAATGCGATCCGGTACGGCTCCATCCATACGCTCCATAGGAATGCGTTATTGTTGTGCCCCAGGTCCCGGAATGCGCTCTCGAGAACGAACTTGAGCAGATGCTGATCCTTAACCTTGTACCGTGCGGTAAAATCCGCATAATGATCAATGTCGGCCACGATGACGCCGAGGCGATCGTAGCGATCCGGCAGTTCCAATTCAACCAGCTGCTTCTTGAACTCGCCGTCGGATATGCTCAGATGCCCTGCCAGCAGCTCGCGGTAGAGGCGCTGCTGCCGGAGCAGATTATCCTCCTTATGCAGGCTCTCGTAGTCCAAGGACCGCTTGAGCAGATGATCCAAGGCCGTCTCGATAACGGTGAATTCATTATTCGTCCCCTTGATGCCGAGCTGCCCGCTCTTCCGATTCGAGTATTGGCTGACCTTGTCCACAATCGATTGAATCGGCTTGTAATGCATGTGCGTCACGATCGTAAATCCGAGCAGCGCGAGCGCGATAATGACGACGAGAATGATCATCCATGCGCTGAAAAAGAGCGATATCGTATTGTATTCTTGGTCATCTACCCCTTCGGAGACGAAGCTCCAGCCCGTATAGTCGGACTGGACCATGATCGTGGCAGTCTCAGACTCTGCATCGGATCGAGCGAGGGAGCCATCCAGCAGACGTATCGATGCGAAAGCGCTATCATTAAGCGAGTTCAGGTATTCGAGCAGCGCGTGTTCATAGACATTGACGACAAGCGCCCCACGCGTCTCGTTCCCCGTCCGGAATATTTTCATGAGCGAAATGACCTTCTGCCTATGCTCATCCATCGCCGAATGGGTGAATGCTCGCGGATCATGCCAGCCTTCGGCGTCATCCCCGTTGTAGTGAGCGAGAAGGAACGCGCTGTCCCCGAAGGTATCCGGCGAATACGAGGCGGAATCCGATATCACGCGGCCGTTCGCCTCGTTATACAGATAGATCGTATTCGAGAAAGGCAGGCTTGCGCTTAACTCGATCAGCCTCTTCTGCAGCTCGAAATCATCATAGGCATTGTTCTGACGGTCCGAGAAAAATTGCTGTATAGGCGTGTCCTTCAGCATCCTGCTCACCACATTGCGGTCGATCAGCATGAGGTTCGCGTCGATATTGAATACCATGCGGTCCAATATCGCTTGGTTGGTCTCGATATACTTCTTCTCGGAGGCATGATTCAACAGGAGGAAAAAGGTGAGAATCATCGAGGATATGATGACGAAGAGAATCGGCGCGTAGGAGAGGATCATGCGATAGTACCAGTTCATCTTCATCGGACGCGCTCCCTCCCCCCTGATTCCATCAAATGGTTATTTTAGCATTATACCGAAACCTTCGGCTGCTGTTAATTCACTTTTTTGCGGACACTAACATTTTTTATGTTCCGTTCAGAACCAGTATATGCGGAAGGTTCAAGCCTACGACAAACAAAGACTTGAGAAAAGCAAAGAAGCCACTCCGATCACCGAGTGAACCCATTCGGATAGCTCTTCTCTTCTATCCCGCGTCTTTAGAAAAGGGTCGGGATCGGAGGACACTGCATCGAGGCAAGATATATTCGGATAAATTGGAAGTATCGCCAGAACAGCCCATACCATCTGTAGCCTGAAACGCGATCACGTTCAATGCTCGTTGGATAATACCAGAAGTTATCTCCCGTCGTGAGCCGAACATACGATATTTCATATAAACAGGGTTCCGGTTGCACGAAGGCAGGGGGAGACGGCGGTATTGGAATAAGTGACATTGGATTCCACTTATCATGACGATTCTCCATCGGATCTGAATCTTCATTCATGCTATGTAGGCGAATGACTAATGGACTGCGCAGATGCCTACCGTTTACACGAAAGCGCGAATCATCGTATACAAAAAAAGCTGACACCGGCTGTACGCCGGTATCAGCTTCTCTGATTGTTAATGCGTCGCGTGCTGTACTGCCGCCTGCTTCACGATGACGCGGCGAATGAAGATCGCCATCGTCAGCCCGATCAGCGTGACGGTCATGGCGAATACGAATACGTTCTGAGCGC
Organism: Bacillota bacterium; assembly: GCA_023433615.1. GTDB lineage: Bacteria > Bacillota > Bacilli > Paenibacillales > Paenibacillaceae > Paenibacillus_I. Next base: position 31,029 of record JAEZCJ010000208.1, read on the forward strand.
CGAATGCAAGCGCATTGGCGGCCTCTGCCGGAGCGGACGGATCGGAGGAGCCCTCCAAGTACCGATCCATCCCGCCCGTCAGAATGCTGATCGCGACCGCCGTGCCGATCGCGCCGGCGACCTGCTGCAGCGTGTTCATGATCGCCGTGCCGTGCGGGTACAGCTCCTTCGGCAGCTGGTTCAAACCGTTCGTCTGCGCAGGCATCCAGACCATCGAGATGCCGACCATCAGTCCGATATGCAGCGTAACGATCCAGCCAACCGGGGAGTCGGTCGTGAGGCCCGAGAACAACCATAAGGACAACGCTACGATGATCAGTCCCGGAATGACGAGCCATATAGGACCGTAGCGATCGAACAGCCGTCCCATGCGCGGCGACAGGATGCCGTTCAGCGCGCTGCCCGGCAGCAGCATCATGCCGGCGGCAAGCGCGGACAGCCCCATGCCGCTCTGCAGGAACATCGGCAGAATGATCATGCTCGACAGAATGATCATCATGCAGGTCAGCACCATGAACAGTCCGACGATGTACATCGGGAATCGGAATACCCGCAGATTCATCATCGGCTCGCGCATGGACAGCTGTCTCAGCACGAACAGCAGCAGCGCGGCCAATCCAATGCCGATCGACCAGACGACGATCGGGCTGCTCCAGCCTCCCGAGCCTTCCCCCGCGCTGCTGAAGCCGAAGACGATGCCGCCGAAGCCGGCTGTCGACAAGAGAACGGACAGCAGATCAAGTCGCGGCTTCTCGACTTCGGTGACGTTCTCCAGATACTTCAGGCCGACGAACAGCCCGAACACCAAGAACGGCAGCGACAGCCAGAAGATATAATGCCAAGTGAGATATTCGATCAAGAGACCTGCAACCGTCGGGCCTGTCGCAGGGGCGAACATGATGACGAGTCCGACGAAGCCCATCGCCGCGCCGCGCTTCTCCGGCGGATAGACGACGAGTATCGTGTTAAACATTAAGGGGATTAACAATCCCATCCCTACTGCCTGCAGCACGCGGGCGAGCATGAGCATCTCGAACGAGAATGCGACCGCCGCGATCAAAGTGCCAGTAATCGAAAAAGCAAGCGAAGCGATGAACAACTGTCTAGTCGTGAACCGCTGCATCAACCAGCCTGTCATCGGCATCAGAATGCCTAACGTGAGCAAGAATCCCGTCGTCAGCCATTGGGCCGTCGCAGCCGAGATCTCGAAAATTTCCATCAAATTCGTGATCGCGATATTAAGCGCCGTCTCGCTGAACATGCCGACGAACCCGCAGATGAGCAGCGACGCCATAATCGCGCGCGTATTGTATTTCTTCATTGCTTCCAGTCCACTTCCCCGTATGAGTATATGCTGCTTGGTACATTCGATAAATTTTACTCGTCTAGCGGAGAAAGTCAATTGTTATTTATGCCAATGATTCGCGCAGCGGACTGAACGGGCAGCCATTCGGTTAATTGAAGCCCCCGTTAACGCGGATCGTCTGTCCCGTAATCCAGCGGGCCTTGCCGCTGACGAGCAGCTCGACCGCATTCGCGATGTCTTCGGGCTCGCCCAGCCTTCCGTTCGCATTCATGCGGCGGAACGAATCGATCAATTCCTCCGATTTGCCGTTCAGGAACAGCTCGGTCGATACTTGCCCTGGCGCTATGCAATTGACGGTAATGTTCTTGGCACCGAATTCCTTGGCCAACTGGCGGGTTAATTGCTCGACTGCGCCTTTCGTAGCGGCATAGACGCTGTATGTCGGCAGCATCGCCCCGGACACGGAGGAGGAGAAGTTGACGATCGTTCCGCCCGGCGCCATGTGCATCATTGCCTGCTGGCAGGCAAAATACGTTCCCTTCACATTGATCGCGAAATGCCGGTCGACCATCTCCTCCGTCACATCCGCGATCGCCTTGCATTCCATGATCGCGGCATTATTGACCAGAATATCCACACGGCCGAACCGTTCGAGCGTCTCCGCGAATAAGGCCTCCACTTCGCTCACCTTGCCGATATCGGCGCGAATGGCTGCGGCAATGCCTCCGAATTGCTCGATCGTCCGCACAGCTTCGCGTGCCCGCTCCGCATTCGAGGCATAATTGACGGCTACCTTCGCGCCGGATCTCGCCAATTGGATGGCGATCTGCCGCCCGATTCCTCGCGACGCGCCCGTGACGATCGCGACTTGCCCGTTCAGATCCTTGTTCATATCCGTTCACTCCCTATCGGCTATTTGCGCTTGCCATTTCATTATAAGGAGCGTTCCACCGGGCCCGTTAGATCATACCTGTTCGATCCTTGCCTGATTCTCTTCCGCCTCCCTATAATGGAGTCACCGGCAATGCCAACGATAAGGAGAGTGCATCACCCATGCAAGCTTCATCGAACCTGGAACACGCGCTGCGGCATGCGGCGCAGCTGATTCGCCGCCATGCGCCATCGAACGGCACCTATCGGACATCTATCGATTCCCTGACGCTCATGCACGCGGACCGTTTGTCTGAACCGCTCGAATCCGTCTACAAGCCTTCCTTATGCATCGTGGTACAGGGGGCCAAGACGGCTTCGTTGCATGATGAAACCTATCGGTACGATCCATCGACTTACTTGATTACTTCCGTCGAACTGCCGATTAGCGGCAGAATTATCGAAGCTTCACCCGACGACCCGTATCTAAGCTTGAAGCTGACCTTCGACGCCGACGTCATCTTGGACATCGCCAAGGATATGGAGCAGCCTGCCTCCGCTTCTCCGGCCGCCTATCGCGGCATCGCCGTGAACCGCACCTCCGCTGCCCTGATCGACGGCATCATCCGACTCTTGCAACTGCTGGATGCACCGGACGATATTCCGGTTCTCGCTCCGCTCGTCATCCGAGAAATTCTATACCGCGTGCTGCAGGGCGAGCAAGCAGGCTCTCTGCATGCCTTCGCAGCGATCGGCAGCCATGCGCACAACATCGCGCGGGCAATCCAGTTGATGAATCGGCAGTACGATCGCCCGCTCGCCGTCGAGGCGCTTGCGCGGTCCGTGAACATGAGCGCGTCTGCATTCCACAAGCACTTCAAGCGCGTGACGTCAATGAGCCCGCTGCAGTACCAGAAGACGGTGCGGCTGCAAGAAGCCAGGCGGCTGCTCTTGACGGAGGCCATGCAGGCGTCCGATGCCGCCTTCCGGGTAGGCTACGAGAGCCCCTCCCAATTCAGCCGCGAGTATTCCCGCATGTACGGCCGTCCGCCGATGCTGGATATTCAAGAGCGGCGCAGTTCGATCGCGGACTCATAAATTTTTCAGCCAACGCTCGATATTATCATTCTTCATCGGTTTGCCGTAGAAGTAGCCTTGCATGACGTGACAGCCCAGCTGCGTCAGAAAATCGATATGTTCCTGGTTCTCCACGCCCTCGGCGATGACATCCAGGTTCAGATTCTCCGCCATCAGAATAATCGCGTGAACAATGGCACGCTTGCTCTCGGTGTCCAGGTCCTGCGTGAATAGGCGATCCAGCTTGAGCGCATCGATCGGCAGCCGGTCAAGCAGCCCGATGGACGAATAGCCTGTGCCGAAGTCGTCCATCGACACGCGAACGCCCATTGCGCGAATCGATTGGAGCTGGCGAATAATATCGTTGATGTCATAGAACACCATGGATTCGGTAATTTCCAGCTCCAGATATCGAGGCTCCAGTCCCGCTTGCTCGAGTACACTCGGGATGAGCTCGATTAACCGATCCGTCTGGAACAGCCGGACAGACAGATTGACCGATACCGGCTGGTAGATTCCCTGCGCCTGCCAAGTCTTGCATTGCCTGCAAGCCTCCTCGAGCGTCCATCTCGTCATGGGTATGATAAGCCCGGTCTCTTCGGCAATCGGAATGAATTCCCCCGGCGAGACCAGTCCCAACCGAGGATGCTCCCAGCGAATCAAGGCCTCGAATCCAACCAGTCGATTCATTGTCACATTCCACTTCGGCTGATAGACAATATGGAACTGCTCATGCTCGAGCGCCCGCTGCAGATCTTTCTCCAGCTCCATCTTGCGTACCTCTTGGACGCCCATCTCATCGGTATAGACGCAGTACTGGTTCTTCCCTAACCCCTTCGCCTTGTACATCGCCGTATCGGCGGTCTTAAGCAGGGTCGAGCGGTCGAGATCTTGAATCTGCCCGATACTGATGCCGATGCTCCCCGTAATGTAGAGCTCGTGGCCTTCGATCCGGTAGACATTCTTCACGTCTTGCAGAATTTGATCCGCCAATCGCTCCGCCCGCTCCTGCTCGCAATGTCTCAGGATGAACAGGAATTCGTCGCCGCCGATGCGAAAAGCCTGCTGGTCGTCGCGCACGAATCGACGCAGTCGCCGGCCGACTTCCTCTACCAGGCGATCGCCGATATTATGGCCCAGCGTGTCATTGATGGCCTTGAACTGATCCAGGTCCAGGAATAGAACGCCGACCGTCTCGTTGCCGATGTGCGTCTCGAAGAACCGGTTCATCTCATTGCGGTTGGGCAAGCCCGTAATCGAATCCCGATAGGCCATCTTCTCCAGCACATGCCGATCGAAGAACATCGCGCTCCAGGACACGAACAAGATGGAGAAGATCGTGACAGTTACGCCGTACAGCAATAAGATGTCGACGGACGGCGCCTGCTCCATGGCCGTATCGCCGTGCGCGTGGAAGCGAGCCGCCCTCATCCCCGTGTAGTGCATCCCGCATATGGCAATCCCCATTACGATCGAAGCCGCCCATTTCACCCAACTCGACGAATTCTGGCTGCGGAAACGCAGGAACAAGAATAAAGCCGCATAAGAGGCGACAAGGGCAATGACCGCGGACAACACCCAGATCGGTCTGTCATACGTAATATCGACGGGCATGATCATGGCTTCCATGCCGACATAATGCATCGTCACGATGCCGCTGCCCATAATGAAGCCGCCGATCGCGATTCGGTAGCCGATGATGTTCTTGGGCATGGTGATATAGAACGCAATGAACGAGGAGATCACGCTGGCGACCATCGACAGAAGCGTCAACGGCACGTCATATTTCACCGTGGCGTGCAAATGAAACGCGAGCATGCCGACAAAATGCATGGACCATATTCCGTTCCCCATTACCAACGCGCCAGCTAACAGCCAGAAAAATCGGGTTCTCCCGTTCGAATTGGAAATTTTGGCGGCAATGCTTAACGCGGAATACGATGCCAATATGGCAATGACGATCGAGAGCGCTACAATCGATAGGTTATAGCTGCCGTCCATACGCATTCCATTCCCTCCTATCTCTTAAACCACCCATTATTCGACAAGTTTCAACATAATTGCATTGTACCATGTCGAACTCAACAAGTACTCAACAAATTATGAACAATCGAGTAGGTAAGCGCGGCCGGTTCTCGAACTCTCGCACCAAGTTGCGAAAAAGGGATCGGCCTATTAAGGCCGATCCCCTTCGTGCTTCGCTTCGTTCCAATTCTCTCTATCATTTCATCGGTAGCCGATGAGCGGCACCTAGCTGCAGCCGGGTCTCATCCAGGCTATGATTCATGCTCACGGACAAGATCTCCTTCATGGCGGAGAGACTACTGATCGCGGTCAGTACCTGCACGCCGACGGCGGCCTCCAGCTTCAGCGTGAATTCCAATTCGCCCGCAGCGCCGGAACCGCCATGCTCATAGCGAACCATGCCCATCTTCTTCATGCGAATGCCCGATGCCTCCAGATTCGAGATGACCGCTGCCAGGCTGCCTTCGCGATCGCGAACGCGGATCACCAGCTCATGCTCGGAGCGGCGCCTCTTCCATCTCTTCTCCCACTTATTGAGCACCAACAGGCTTAGGAATACGAGAATGGTACACAGAATCGATCCATAGTAGAAGCCCGCTCCGATGCTAAGGCCGATCGCGGCGACGACCCAGATCGATGCCGCGGTCGTCAAGCCCGATACCGTCAGGCCGTTGCGCAGAATCGCCCCCGCGCCCAGGAAGCCGATGCCGCTGATGACCTGCGCAGCCAGCCGGGCAGGATCGATCCGGACGTTCTCCTCGTGCACGAACGCGGAGAAGCCGTAGATGGATAGCAGCATGATTGCCGTCGAGCCGAGCGACACCAAGATGTGCGTGCGGAAGCCCGCTGCATGGTTGTTCCACTCCCGCTCCAGTCCGATTACCCCGCCAAGGAGGAGCGACAGCATCAAGCGAAGCGTGAGATCGAAGTAGCTGATTTCCCATATGCTCGCGGGCTCGGCTAAGATCAGATCGAGCAGTTCTTCAATGCCCGCTGCCATAACGCATAGGTCCCTTCCAAGCGAAAGGGTTGTTCGACCTGACCTCATGCTCATCCGCCCCGGGCGGAACGGTCATGATGAAGCCGCTTGCGGAACGCGGTTCGGCAGGCGTGCCCGCAAGTTCCGGGAATCGCTCGGCCAGCCGCGACCTGCCTGCCGCCAGCATCTCCGCATGGTCAGCATGTCCGGACAGATTGTCGCGTTCCGCAGGGTCAACGTCCACGTGGAACAACTGCTCCCGCCCTCCGCACACGTAATACAGGTACTTCCATTCCCCATTCGTCGCCATATACATGCCGTCCTGCACATCGGAATAGCCGAATACCCATCGTTCCTGCGTCAGCGATTGCCCCAGCAGCGACATGAGATTGAGCCCGTCCCGAGCAGCGCCCCCATCCCCATCATCGCTTGCTGAGCAGCCTGCAAGTCCCAGCAGGGTCGGATAAATATCCGCCAGCTGTACCGCCTCATGGATGCGGCTGCCCGGCAGACTGCCGCCGCGCAGATGCGCAGGAAGCCGCAGCAGGAAGGGGACGCGAGCCGACGGATCGTAGAAGCAAGTCTTCTGGAACAAGCCGTGGTCACCCAGCATATCGCCGTGGTCCGACGTGAACAGGATGATGGTGTTCTCCCAAAGTCCTTGCATCTTCAGCTCCCCGAACAAGCGGCCCAATTCGTAGTCGATGTGGGTAAGCGACGCATAATAATGCTTGCGGGCGCTCTGGACCACATGCTCCGGCAGCAGATCGAACTTATGCATCCAGCGCTGGATCTGCATCCAATACGGCACCTCTTCCTCCGATGCCGACCATGCCCCCGAGGCGGGCTTCGGAATGTCGACGCCGTCATAATACCTTACGAAGGACTCAGGCGGATCGTACGGCGTATGCGGCGACTCGAAGCACGTCCACAGGAAGAACGGCGCCCCCGGATCGCGCTGCCGAAGGAAGTCGATCGACTCTTCCACGATCCAGTGCGTGTGCGTATACTCGGCTGGCTGCGCGGAATAGGTCGGATACACCTCATTCCCTCCAAGGCCGTGTCCCCGATACGTGCCGGCATGCGGCGTCTTCTCCAGCCAGTTCACGTAGTCGTCCGGATGCAGCCGCATGCGCTCGAAGCCGCTTCTTGCCCTCGACGGATGGAAATGCATTTTGCCCGCGGCATGCGTCTGGTAGCCCTCGGAGGTCAGCTTGCCCGGCAGCGTCAGGCGCGGCTCCTCCGGCATCGGCACCGCCGCGTTCTTCGCCACCCCGTGGCTGTATGCCGCTCGCCCGGTCATGATCGTCTTCCGGGCAGGAATGCACATCGGGCAATCGCTATAAGCGCGGTCGAAGCGCACCCCCTCCCTCGCCAGCTGATCCATGTGGGGCGTCATGACGGGGTGTTCGGATTGCGCGATCCCCATGCAATCGCCGCGATGCTGGTCGGTCGTGACGAGCAAGATATTCGGTCTGTCCTGCATGTTCCATTCCTCCTATTTCAATCCTGTCATGGCTACCCCTTCGATGAATTTCTTCTGCGCGGCGAAGAACACCAGCAGAAGCGGCAGCGTCGCCATCACCGAGGCGGCCATCAGCGTATGCCACTGCGTCCCCGATTGGTCCGTGAATAAGGATAGCGCGAGCGGCAAGGTGAACAGCCCATCCGAGCTCAGATAGATCAGCGGTTCGAAAAATTCGTTCCAGCTGTTCAGGAAGGTGAAGATCGTAAGCGTCGCCAGCGCCGGCTTGGCCAGCGGAATCATGATGCGCCAGAACGTCATCCAAGGCGTGCAGCCGTCGATCTTGGCCGCTTCATCCAGATCATTCGGTACGGTAATGTAGAATTGCCGGAGGAGGAACACGCCGAACATGCCGCCGGCCCCCAGCATTGGGGGAACGATCAACGGAAAGTGCGTGTTCACGAGCCCCATGTTCGACATCCAGATGAACAGCGGCAGCGCCGTCACCTCCGTCGGGATCATCATGCTGCTGAGCAAGACGAGGAAAATGACGTTTTTTAGCGGGAACGCTATTTTGGCGAAGGCGTAACCGGCCAGCGCGGCGAACACGCAGGTCCCTAAGGTTACGAGAATCGCGATATACGCACTGTTATAGAAGTACAAGTGGAACGGCTGCTCCTCGAAGACCTGCGTATAGTTGCTCCACTGGATCGGATTCGGAATCCATTGCGGCGGAAACGCGAAGATCTTCGTCTGATGCTTCAGCGACGTCGATACCATCCAATAGAACGGGATCAAGATGATGATGGAGACCACGGTCAAGACCGCGTAAGTCAGCGCATTCTTGTAGGCATGCCGATTGTTATTGCTCATGATGGACCCACCTCTTCCGGATATTCCACTGCATGATCGTGATCGCGAGGATAATCGCGAAGAGGATGAAGGCGATCGCGGATGCATAGCCGAATCGGAACAAGGTGAACGCCTGCTGATAGATATAGAATACTATTACGTAAGTACTCGTGCCGGGCCCTCCGCCCGTCAGTACGTATACTTGCCCGAATACCTTGAGCGAACCGATCAAGGTCAGGATGAGCGCCAAGAACACGGCCGGCGAAATCATGGGAAAGGTGATATGCGTGAACGTCTTCCATCGGGAAGCCCCGTCGATTCGCGCTGCCTCATGGTACATGAGCGGGACATCCTGAAGCGCAGCCAAGAAGATGACCATGTTCAGGCCGACGTTCTTGAGCACGCTCACGACGATGACGATCGGCATGACGAGATCCAGATCGTAGAACCATGCCGGCCCCTTCACGCCGAGCAGCTTCAAGAATTGGTTCACCATGCCCCCTTCCGTCGCGAAGATATATTTCCATACGATGGACCATACGACGATCGAGGTCACCACCGGCGTGAAAATCGCGGTACGGAACAGTCCGATTCCCCGAATCTGCCTGTTCAAGAGCAGCGCGAGCGACAGCGCCAGGATGAGATTGAGCGGGATTAACCCTGCGGAAAAATAGAGCGTATTGCCGACGGTACGCCAGAACACCGGATCATCGGCGAAAGCCTTATTGAAATTGTCGAAGCCGACGAAGGAAGCATCGCCGAATATCGAATAATCCGTAAAACTCATCCCGAGCGCCGCAATGATCGGCACGAGGATGAAGGCGAGGAATCCCGCTACCATGGGTGCGATAAACAGATAACCGTACCACTTATCACGGTGCAATGGACTTGCTAGCTTCGTTGAAGTCATCTGTCCGTCAACTCCCTTCTGTCATTCACTGCCAATGGAAATGCCAATCCCACGATCCGCAGATTGGCATTCCCACCCTGCTATGCTATTTCAACAACGGACTGACGTCTTTCTCCATGCGCTCCAGCACCTCGTCAACCGTCACGCTCTGCGTGTAGGCATAGTCGAGCAAGCTCTGAACCGCTGTATTGATCTGCTGCCAATTCTTGTGGTTCGGCAGGTACTCGGCTTGCTCCATCTGCTCCAGAATCGCGATTCGCATGCTGTCCACGGACGGTGCGCCCTTCGCGAATTCTTCCGATTCCAGAATCGACCGTCTGCTCGGCACGAAGAATTGGGACGCCGTTACGGCATTGTCGGGACTGGTCAGGAATTTCAACAGTTCGTAAGCTTCTTCCGGATGCTGGGTGCCCTTAATGATCGAATACCCTGCGAAGCCCAACGTCGTCCCTCGCCCGTTCGGCCCTTCAGGCAGCGGAACGATGTCCCACTCGAAGTCCGTGATCGCTCTGGCTTTGCCCATATAGCTGTACAGCTCTTGCTGGATGCCGATCTTGCCGGATTCGAAGGTGGTCTGATCGCCCGGCTTCGGATGAACCTCATGCTTGAATATCGCATCGAAGTAGAACGCAAGCGCCTGCTTGCCTTCCGGCGAATTGAGCGTGAAGGCCGTGCCGTCTTCGTTCAGAAGCGCCGCGCCATGCGCACGCATAACGGGGATCAGGCTGCTGTCCCAGTTCGCCCAGCCGTTGCGGATGTAGTTAACCCCATACACGCCTTGCGAGGGATCCGATATCGCTTGCGCGGCCTTGAGCAGTTGCTCATAGGTCCAATTCCCTTCGTTATACAAATCCGTAGGCGTCTTCAATCCCTTGTCTTGGAACAGCTTCTTGTTGTAGTACATCATCATCGGCGGCGTGGAGAACGGGATGCCGTAGAGCTTGTCGCCCTTCGTCAACAACTCCAGCGTCGACGGGTAGATCTCGTCGAACTTATATGCCGGGTCCGCCTTCAAGTCGGACAGGTCGACGAGCTGGTCATTCGCCAGGAATTGCGGGATATGCGCTTCGCTGAGCCAGGCGACATCAGGAGCCGTCCCTGAAGCGTTCATGATCGAGATCTTCTGCAGATAATCCGTGCTCGGGATCGTAATGATCTCGACGGAGACATGCGGCTTCAGCTTCTTGTATTCCGCCAGCATCTGCTCGTACATCTCTTTATGCTGTTCCTTCCCCCAGATGCTGAAGCGCAGCTTCACTTCCTTCGGCGCTGCAGGCTTCGCATCGGAGACTTGCTCCTTCGGCTCATTGCCGGACGCCGGCGCCGGCGCCTCTTGGTTGTTGCCGTTCGTCGATTTGGCGCAGCCGGCTATTACCATGATTGCGAGAATCAGCATCAGGCTGGTCTTCCACATCTTCTTCATGCATTTCGCCCCTTCGGTATCTCATGTTATAAAGCGTTTACATGATTAAGTATAAAGAATGGAGCGCTGCCTCTTATATGCCCCAATGTACAGAAAAGGTACAACATCTATAGGTCATTGGTCCGCTTGAGATCGAGTCTTACGCCGATTCAACCGAAGCGGATCTTCTAGCGAAGAAAACCACCTTGTCATAAAGGTGGTTTTCTTCGGATCGTTCGTGATTAGGTATGATCCCTGAATTCGCTGGGGGTAGTGCCGACGAACCGCTTGAACACGGCCATGAAATACTTGTAATTGCCGTAGCCGCACAGCCGGGCGACCTCAATGATCTTCAGATTCGTCTCTGCAAGCAGCCGCTTGCCCTTCGCCATGCGCTGCTCCGTGACATATTCCGAGAAATTCTGACCGGTCTCGTTCTTGAACAGGACCGATAAGTAACGGTGATTCAAGTACACGCGTTCGGCAATGTTCTGCAGCGAGATCTCGTTCTCCAGATTGTCCGCCACGATCTCCTTCACTCTGCGAATGATGTGCCGCTCCTGCTCTCGCTGCTGCCCCTTGTCCTGGGTTGCGGCGGGAGCGGGATGCTGCAGCTGCAGCTTACGCTTGATTCGCTCCAGTACCGCTACCAGCTCGACGCGATCCAACGGCTTCAGCAGATAGTCCGTCACTCCATAACGAATGCCGGTCTTCGCATACTCGAAGTCCCCGTATCCGCTCACGATGACGATCTCCAGTTCAGGGAACTGTTCGCGCGCCTGCTGGATGAGATCGATCCCGCTCATCTCCGGCATGCGAATATCGGTAATCATCACATCCGGTACATGCTGCTTCAGCAATTCCAGCGCTTCCGTGCCATTGGCCGCCTCTCCGGCGACTTGGTAATCCGTAATGACCTGCTCGACGATATGCCGCAAGCCTTCCCTAATCTTCGCTTCATCCTCCACGAGCAGCACCTTGAACATTAGGCTTCTTCCTCCCATCGGAACGGCAGCTTCAAGACGAATCGGGTTCCCGCAGGGAACGATCTGTCGATCGTCAGGCCATACGGTTCCCCATATTGCAGACGGATGCGCTGGTGAACATTGCGCAGCGCCACGCCCTTCTTCCGTGCATTCGGCCTGTTGTCCTGCAGCTCTTCCTCCGAGGCATACATCCGTCTCTCGACCAATTCGATGCGTTCAGGCGTCATCCCGACGCCGCTGTTCTCGACGAGAATAATCAAGTCATCCTCCACGATTCTCGTGCTGAGCTTGACGGTCACGGCAGCTTGGCCGATGGCATGCTCGATAACGTTCTCGAAGAGCGGCTGCAGGATCAGCTTCGGGAGCAAGGCATACTCATGGGAGGGGTCGATGTCGATCTCGACCCGCAGGCGGTCGCCTAGCCGGAAGGACTGGATCTGCAAGTAAGCCTCCACGAAATTGACCTCGTCCCGCAGATAGACGACCGTCTCCCGCTTGTCTACCGTATATCGGATCAGCTTGCCCAAGCTGATGATGAGATCGGACAGCTCGGGGCTCCCGATCTTCACGGCCATCATGTTCATCGATTCCAGCGTATTGTAGATAAAGTGCGGGTTAATCTGACTCTGCAGTGCCGTCAGCTCCGCTTCCCGCTCCCGCAGCTTCACTTCGTACACTTCCTTGACCAGCCTGTCGATCTCGCCGACCATATTGTTGAACGCGTCGTTCAATACACCTACTTCATCGTTCGACTTCAGCGTTACCCGCTCTTGAAAATCGCCCCGCTGCACGTTCCTCATCTTCTTATGCAGGTACAGAATCGGCTTGACCAGATGATTCGACAGCAGCACGGCTACCAGATACGCGATGATCAACGAGCATAGCGAGATAAGCAGCGTGAACCGGGTCAGCTCGTTCACGTCGCCGCGCAGGTCGGACTTGGGGATCAGACCCGCTACTTGCAAGCCGGATAAGGGCGACTGGACCACGACATCGATATGCGCCTGCTCCTCATCCATGAGGGAGGACAAGAGCGGCTGATTCGTGTCGGAATAGATCAATTCATCGTTCTTATCCAGAATGAACAGCTTGCTGTTCGGACTGAAGGATACCTCCCTCAGAATATGCTCGAAGCCTTCCCTCGTAATATCCACCTTAATGATCCCCAGCGCCTCCAGCGAGGAGGGCTCCCGAATGAGCCGCACCATGGATACCACTTGGACGGGAGCCCCGTAGTAGGTCACTTCATGCGGCGGCAGAATCGTAAGCTTGCCGCCGCGATTCACAAGGTTCATCCACGGATTGTCGCGCAGCTCCCAACGATTGCTCGCCGCTTCGTTCAGATTGCTGAACAGCCCGCCGTCATTGGCGAACAGGAACGCTCCCTGCACTTCCGGCCGCTCCATCGCCAGCGCGTACAGCAGGGAGTTCATCTTGTTCATCTCATCGTTCGTCATGTAATTCGATGGCTGGCCGGGGAGACGATGCTGCCTCAGCGTGGCGAGCACATTGTCATCGTAATACGGGGAAGTCGTGATTCGCTCCATATCCTTCACGTAGTTATCCAAGTTAATCTTCACTTGCTCGATAATCTGCCGCGCATATGCCTCGGCTCGGCGATCCTCGTTGGCGGAATACTTGTCATAGGTAATGATCCCGCTGATTAGGAAAGGGATCGTGATCAGCAAGAATAGAGGGACTACGAATTTGATTCGCAGAGGAATAAATAGCGTTCGCTTCGTGATCATCATCCCCTCCACCGGAACGACCCTTCTGTTGACAGAATTGGCATCGCTTCCAATAGAGTGTAGCAAACCTGCGCGACTCCTGGCTAGTCCCGCCTGGAGGCGCAGTTGCTCCTACCGTTACAGGATCGGCGATAACAGCCGCGCTACCGCTTCCTTCAGCTTGTCCTTCTTCCTGCGCGACTTGTACAGCTGGGCCGTCAATTCCGTGCACGATGCGCTGTCCTGCAAGAATAAGGCATGCAATTGCTGCGCAATCTTCTCGTCGTACACGAGCGCATTGACCTCGAAGTTCAAGCGGAAGCTGCGCGTATCGATATTCGTCGTGCCGACAGAGGCCACTTCTCCGTCGACCACCATCGTCTTCGCATGCATGAACCCCTTCTCGTACTGCAGAATCGTGGCGCCATACTGCAGCAATTCCCCGACATGTGCCAGCGTCGCGGAATAGACGAACGGGTGGTCCGGCTTGTTAGGGATCATGATGCGCAGGTCGATGCCCGATAAGAGCGCGATTCGGCATGCGTCCATGAAGCTCGTATCGGGGATAAAATACGGCGTCTGGATGTAAATGCTCTTCTGGGCCTTCATCATGAGCTTGAGATACATATTCTTGATATGCTCGGTCTGCGAATTGGGCCCGCTGGAGATGATCTGCACCGCGCTGCTCCCTGTATGGCTTTCCGCCCGCACACGAAGCTGCAGCGGAGATATTTTGCCGTCAGGCGCCGCCTTGTTCCAATCCAGCATGAAGCGGCCGAGAATCTGGTCGACCGCTCCGCCTGTCATCCGAAGATGCGTGTCGCGCCAGTATCCCATGCGTGCATGGAGTCCCAGGTACTCTTCCCCGACGTTGAAGCCGCCGATATACGCAACTTCCCGGTCGATGATGCACAGCTTGCGATGATTGCGGTTGTTGATCCGGAAGTTCACGAACTTGAAGACGGACGGGAAGAATGCCTCTACTTCGCCGCCGTAGGCCAGCAGCTCGGAGAAAAATCGGCGCGACATCCGCCTCGATCCGATCTCGTCGTAGAGGATGCGAACCTTGACGCCTTCCTTCGCCTTCTGCGTCAGCTCATCCCTGAGCCGTCTGCCTAGGCCGTCGGGCTGGATAATGTAGTACTGCATATTAATTTCCTGCTGCGCCTGCCTGATATCCTCGAACAATGCCTCGAACTTGTCTCTCCCGTCGTGCAGGATCGTCACGTTATTGTCCGTCGTCACCAAGGCGTTCGACGATTTCAGATTCATGCGGAGCAGGTCCGCATACTTCGCGATCAGCCCGTCTTGGTCGGGCTGCCGCAGCTGTTCGTCGACCGCGGCTTGGAGATAGGTTCGCTCCTCGGCCGTCAAGTTATAGAAGTTCTTCTGCTTCAGCTGCCTGCCCAGGAAAATATAGACGAAGAAGCCCAAGAACGGGACGAAGAACAAGACCATCAGCCAGGCCCACGTCGAACCGATATCCCTCCGTTCGATGAATACCACGATGCCGGCCAGCATGATATTGGAGAGCGTCACGATCGAGACGATAAGCGTGGTAAGATTGCCGATTTCCAAGCTGCTCACTCCTTCCTGGTAGACAAGGAATCGGGGCGGGCCTAGCCGACAGGCGCCTCATCCTGCACGACGCGGAATCCGCAGTTGCCGGACGAGCTGTCGGGCGTATTCGAGCTTCGCGCGGCAACCCGATACCGGTTGCAATACGAGCGATGGCACAGGTACGAGCCGCCGCGCATCGACCGGCGTCCGGTCTCCGTGTCATACAGCGGGTCTTGCGCCTTCGTCTCGCGGTGATAGTGGGGCGAGAACCAGTCCGCGCACCACTCCCATACGTTGCCCGATACGTTATAGAGCCCATAGCCGTTAGGCTCGTAGGCATCGACCGGCGCCGTGCCGATGTACCCGTCGGAGGCATGGTTGACCATCGGAAACTTCCCTTGCCAGATATTGCAGCGATGCGCGCCGTCCGGCTTCAGCAAGTCGCCCCAGGGATACGTCTTCTGTTCGAGCCCGCCGCGCGCCGCATATTCCCATTCGGCCTCCGTCGGCAATCGCGTGCCGGACCAACGGCAATAAGCCATGGCATCGTTCCACGACACATGCACGACCGGATGGTTCAAGCGATCGGCATGGCTGCCGGTTCCTGGCCCCTCAGGCGCGGCCCAATAGGCGCCTTCCACCGGCAGCCACCACGGGACGGCCTCCGGGACATGCTCGACTTGGCGCTTGACGTCATCCGGCGCTAACAGGTGGAACACATAGGACCAGCCGAAGCGCTCGGCCTCGGTCACGTAGCCCGTCCGTTCGACGAAGGCAGCGAACTCGGCGTTGGTGACCGCATAGCAAGAGATGCGGAAGGGCTTCAGCTCGACGCGGCGAATCGGGCCTTCCCCATCCTTGGGGAAGCCCTCGCTGCCGTTCGTGCCCATAAGGAAGGCTCCGCCGGGAAGGTCTGCCATTGCATGCGCATGCTCGGGAGCCGCTTGACGCTCAGGGGCGGTCTCATGCTGCCGTTCCGCGACAGGCTTCGTCTGCTTATGTAGATATGCGCTGTTCCTTGCGGCAGCGCAACAGGGGTTCGATTGTTGCATCTCGGCCTCCCAATGCGTAAGACATCGTATCGTTCACTTACGCTATCCTCATCATACACCAAATGTCCAATAAGCAGGAATCCGCAAAGAACCCTCATCCTGTAACCGGGATGAGGGCTCCAATGAATCGTCTGTTCCGAATATCCACCTTCATATAATCCTCTATCGTTACAATTACGCTTACCTCCATTGTGCTAGGCTCTGCAGTCACCGATCCCACGCGATCGTCTCGCATCCGTTGAACGATGCAAATCGCCGGAAACAGTCGTTCAAGGCCGTTCGCGATGGCGCGGTCGGCTGCTCGGCGTTCTCGTACCAGACGTTCTTCACGACGAGCGTCCCGGTTCGTCGTTCCGCGATGATCTCGGCTCGGCCGATGAAGCTGTCTCCGTATAGCAGCGGCAGCACGTAATAGCCGAATTTGCGTTTGCTCGCAGGCGTGTAAATTTCCCAGGTGTACTCGAATCCGAACAATTGCTTGATCAACTTCCTATCCCATAGCATATTGTCCAGAGGCGCGATCAGCTCGCAGCGCCATTCCCGCTCTGGCTGTCGCAGAACGGCTTCAATTAGGGGTAAATCCTCTGCCCGACAATACAGGGTATCCTTCATGTGCTCCACGGCTACGGCAACCACGCGAGCTTCATGCAGCAGTCGGCGGAATGCCTCGTTGCGCTGCTCCGCCTTCAACCCCCATATGTTCAGCCAGGCATCGGACGCACGATTCCATAACAGTCCGACAGCCCCGATTCGACGCAGTACCCGCCACTTGTGATGTTCGAGCTCATCCTCCAGCGGCTCCGGCGCATGCAGCAGTTCAGGCTGGATGTGCTTCTCGGCGAAATCGTAGTATTTACGCGTTCCCTTCTTGTGATGGATAATCAATTCGCCTGTCGAGTACATCTGCTCCAACACCGACCGGGACGCGTTATTCCCGCTGCTCCAATGAATGGCCGACTGCCATGTGAAATCGCCATCCAATGCAAGGTCATCCGAGCTGGAAGCACCGTGGCGATGCAGGTGAGCCCGCACTTGCCCGATCAGCGCTTCCATGGCGGGATAACGCTTGGCATGTTGTCGAGCCGCCTGCCTGTACCGCTCAAAATACGGCCAGTCCTCGACAGGGATAATGGACAAATTCTTGTCGGGGTAGTCGACAAGAATTCGGTCTTGATAGAGCAGCTCGGCAAGCATGGACTTGGTAAAGCCCTCGATTCGCGACTGCAGCACCAGCTCGGCATTTTTCCCGCACGCATCGATCGGATCGAATTGGATACAACCGGCCTGCCGCACATAATCCATTACCCCTTGCTTGCCGGTATAACGATATTCACCTAGCAGCCCGTGCTTCAACAGCAGGAATTGCCGTGCCTGGCGGTTCGTCAATCGGAACATGCTCGCATCGGCTCCCATTCTTCTTCTAATATCGCGTAAAAGTACTCATCCCACCATCCGATGCCTCTCCCATAATGCGCCGGCATGCATTTCTTGAAATGCGCTTCTCTGCGCATGCCGATCTTCTCCATGACGCGATAGGATGGAATGTTGTCCGGTGTTCGCTCCGTACCATTCGTGGAACAACATTTGGCCGATTAGAACGTTCCATCATGGAACACGACGGCGTATTTTCCCGCTCGATCATGCATGTTCTGGTTCACGAAATCTTTGGCGGCCTGCTCGTCCATAACCCCTTTGGGTAAATAATTCGTGACCTCTCGATCAGACATATAGGCATGAACGGCTTGCCAGTCCCCCGATTGAAACGGGCGTATCGTTAATCTCCCCGTCGCGATGAGCACAATAGATTCCCCCTGTTGCGTAAGTTCAAGCATCCTTGCTGACCAACGCTTGCTTCGTCGGCGTCAACCGGACAATGATCGCGCATAACAGCAATGCGCCGCCGGTAACAAGGAACTGCCCCTCGATCGCAATGGGCATCATTCCTAGCCCGGATGAGCCGGCCACCGTTCCGATCGAGAACAGGGCGTAGAATAGCCCGTAGACCTGCCCGCGATTCTCCGGTACGGTCGAATGGGCGAGCAGCGCATTAATGGAGGGGAATAACAACGCGAATCCAATGCCGTACAGCGTAAGCACGGCATACAGCACGGAAGCTTGCCCGGCCTGGCTGATCAAGATCTGGCTGATCCCCATCAGACCGAGGCCCAACGCGGCGCTCTTCACGGGAGGAATCCGGTCGAACCACTTGTTGGTCGGGAGCGTGAACAACGCTACCGCCACGATGCCGAACATGCTCATCAACGTGCCGCTGAGCCGCGGGTTGTACCCGAGACTCTCGACCTGCTGCGGAAGCAAGTAGGCCAACGCGCCCTGCGAGAACATTAAGAAGAAGGCACCGGACAGAGCCCGGACGGCCCCGCCGTTCAAGACGAGCTTCCCGATCGGCCGATTGGCGCTTGCCTTGTTCGATCGGACACGTTTCCTTAGCGCTGCGGCTGCGATGATGAATAGGACGAGTCCGAGTCCGGCAACGGTCGTGAACACGAACGGAACGGATGACCGCTCGGCCATGATGCCGCTGTACGCCGGACCGATCACGGCGGCGATCCCGACGAACGATCCCATGATGGCGCTCTGGCTCCCTTGCCGCTCGCGATTCGTCATGTTCGCCATGTACGTAAATGCCGCAGGCACGATTAACCCGCCCAGCAT
>JAEZCJ010000008.1 GCA_023433615.1 Bacillota bacterium
CCCTTGCCCTTGCTTCTGCTCTTGCTCTTGCCCGTTAACCCTTCTTTTGCGCCTCGATCCGCTCCGCCAGCTCGTTCAGGTATGTCCAGCGCTCCATGAGCTCATCCAGCTTCGCCTCCAGCGCTTGCTGCTCAGCGAGCAGCTCCTGCAGCCGCATCGAATCGCTCGCGGCCGCCGCCATGGCCTCGGCCTTGTCGGCTAGCGCCTGCTCGGTCTCCGCGATCCAGCTGTCGATCTGCTCGAAATCCTTCTGCTCCTTGTAGCTCATCTTCAGTTTCTCGCCACGACCGGCATCTCTGGCCTGCCCGTGCGCCTCCGGCTGCTGCGCGGTCTTCGCGCCCCCGCGATCCGGCGCAGGGGCCGCTTCCTTGGCTCGATCGGCATACTCCGTGTAGTTGCCCGCATGCACCGCGATCTGCCCGGTGCCCTCGAACGCGAAGATGCGCTCTGCCGTCCGATCGAGGAAGTACCGGTCATGCGATACGACGAACACGACGCCCGGGTAATCGTCCAGATAGTCCTCCAGCACGGTAAGTGTCGGAATGTCGAGATCGTTGGTCGGCTCGTCGAGCAGCAGCACATTCGGAGCGCCAATCAACACGCGCAGCAGCTGCAAGCGCCGTTTCTCGCCGCCGGACAGCTTGCCGATCGGCGTCCACTGCATCGTGCCGTCGAACAGGAATCGCTCGAGCATCTGCGAGGCGGATATCGTCGAACCGTCGCCCGTCGTCACTTGTTCGGCGGCTTCGCGGATATAGTCGATGACGCGCTTGGACGGATCCGGCTCGTCATGCTCCTGCGCGAACCAGCCGATGCGGACGGTCGGCCCGAGCATTGCGGCGCCTTCATCGGGTTCCATGAGGCCCGCGATGATCTTCAATAGCGTCGACTTGCCTTCCCCGTTGCGGCCGATGATGCCCACGCGATCCTCCGGTACCGCGATATAGCTGAAATCCGAGATCAGCGTGCGGTCATCGTACCGCTTCGTCACGCCCTCCAGCTCGATGATCTTCTTGCCGAGCCTGCTGGATGCGACCGACAGCTCGACCTGTCCGGATTGCTTCGCAGGTCCCGACGCCTGCAGGGACTCGAACCGGTCGATACGCGCCTTCTGCTTCGTCGTGCGCGCTTTCGCCCCTCGCTTGATCCACGCCAGCTCGCCCCGGAGCAGATTCTGCCGCTTCGCCTCCGAGGCCGATTCCCGCTCCTCCCGCTCCAGCTTCAGCTCCAGGAATCGCGTATAGTTCGCCGTATAGAAGAAGGCTCGGCCGCGATCCAGCTCCATGACCCGATTGCTGACACGGTCCAGGAAGTAACGGTCATGCGTAATCATGAGCAGCGCGCCCTTGCGCTTCTGCAGCGCCTGTTCGAGCCAGGCAACCGATTCGTTGTCGATATGGTTCGTCGGCTCATCCAGAATGAGCACGTCGGACGGCTGGATCAACGCAGCCGCCATCGCGGCCCGCTTGCGCTGTCCGCCGGACAGCGTCGACATGCGCGCGTCATATTGGGCAATGCCCAGCTTGCCTAGCGCCGCCTTGGCATCGCTCTCGATCTGCCAGGCTTGCAGCGTGTCCATCTGCTGGCTGGCGCGCACGAGCCGTTCTTGCGCGGCGACGTCGCTCCCGTTCAGACCGACAGCCTCCAGCGCCGCGGCATATTCGCGTGCTGCGCGCAGCTCCGGCAGGTCGCCGGCGAATACGTGCTCGAGCACGGTCTCGTTCGGATCATAGGCCGGATTCTGCGACAGCATCCGGATCGTCGTCCGGCCGGCCTTCGATATTCGCCCGGCATCCGGGGGCTCAAGACCGGCGATCACTTTCAGGAAGGTCGATTTCCCTGCCCCGTTCACGCCGATAATGCCCAGCTTATCGCCTTCGTCCACGCCGAAGGAGACATCTTGGAACAACACCTTTTCGCCGTAGCTCTTGCTTATTTGTTCGATTGTCAGGAGTGGCATGCTACCTACCTCATTTGCGCTTGGTTACCCGTATCATACCACAATGCCGCCGCCCCACGCATGGCGGCAGGCTCGCTCGCGTTCGGTTGATCGCTGTCCCCTATCCCTGCTATGCTCATAGCAGAACATTGTAGCATGCGGAGGAATGCGGCATGAAGGCAAGGAAACGCGCACCCGGCTGCGGCTTGCCGGTCCGGCGCCGAATAGGGGCGTTCGCGGCACTCGGCGGCATGCTCCTGCTCGCCCTTTCAGGCTGTGCCAAGGGAGAAGCGGCCATCGATGTGCATGCGAACGGCTCGGCCGATGTCTCGCTCGCAATCGCGCTGCCGAAGGAAGCGGAGCTCGCCACAAGCAATGGCTTGTTCGAGCGGCTCGAGGAGCAGCTATTGAAGCAAGGGTTTCGTGCAGAGCTGCGGCGAGAAGACGACGGCCTCTCTTTCCGTGCGGTACGGCGCTATACGCGCGAGGACTTCGCGGACCGTGCCGCAATGGACGGCTTCACCTTCGACGTGACCGGGCTGCGCCTCACTTATAAGCGCGAATCCGGCTGGCTGTACGACCGCCACCGGTTGTCCGGCGTCTTCGAGCCGGCCGAGCTGCTCGGCAGCGATAACGAGCTGATGGCGCGATATCGCGCGCTGCCAGTGCTCGTCCGACGTTGGGCGGAGAATCGCGTGTCGCTCGACATGAAGCTGTCGCTGCCGATCCCGGCGGCTTCGCATAACGCGGCCGCTAAGGAAGGGCGCACGCTCGTGTGGCATCTGTCCCCCGCGAAGGATACGCCGGTCGAGGTAATGATCGTTGCCCCGAATGCAAGAACGTTCATCGCCGCTGGAGCCGTCGTGCTGCTGATCGTCGGCGGGACTGCCGTCCTGATTATGAGGCGCCGCCGCTTACGTACCGCATATCCGAAGGAGTGAATGATCATGACCGTCACGCAACAACAGATCGCCCATGCAATTCAGGCGCTTGGCCTGAGCAAGAAGCCGCTGGCTGTCCATGCCTCCCTCCGCTCCTACGGCATGGTCGAGGGCGGGGCGGATGCCGTCGTCCGGGCGATCCTGCAAGAAGGCTGCACGCTGCTCGTACCCGCATTCTCATCCGCCTATGAAGCAGCCGCGCCACTGGACATGCGTCCCGAGCGGAACGGCTGCGGCGACTACAGCTGGATGGCCCCGCCTGCTGCAGCTGGCGGTTCAAGCGAAGCTGCCCTGGACTCATACGTCCCCAGCAGCTCGGAGCTTGATCGCGACAGCATGGGGGCGATCCCTGCCGCAGTGCTGCAGATGCCCGGCAGGCAGCGCGGCCGTCATCCGCTGAATTCCTTCGCGGCGATCGGCCCCTTAGCCGAAGAACTGATTGCCGGGCAACGGCCCGATGACGTATACGCGCCGCTGCGCAAGCTCGCCGAACGCGGCGGCGATGTCGTTCTCATGGGCGTCGGCATAGAACGTCTCACGCTGCTGCACCTCGCTGAACAGATGGCTGGGCGGACGCTTTTTCGCAGGTGGGCAAGAGATGCATCGGGCGCCGTAATCATGGCCGAAGTCGGCAGCTGCTCGGAGGGCTTCGGCCAGCTGGCGGACGTCCTGGCACCGCATGTTAGGCATGCCAAGGTCGGCGCCAGCCATTGGCGGATCTACAACGCCGCCGCAGTCTTAACGTCCGCAAGCGCCGCGATCCGGGAGAAGCCTTCGCTGACGCATTGCGGAGACCCCGGCTGCGACCGCTGCCGAGACGCCGTGCTCGGCGGACCGCTCTTGTGAAGAGGCTTTGAGACATAAAGCGGCGACAGCCCGGGACGAGCGTTCCTGTCCTCGGCTGCCGCTTTTCTATGAAATGGGGAATAGCTGTTTACGCAGCTGTTTTTTGTCCACTTTGTCGACGGCCGTCCGAGGAAGTGATTCGAGGACGACCAACTGCGTCGGCCATTTATGAGGCGCCAGTCTCGGTTCGCACCACGCCTGCAATTCGTCAAGCTCCATGCTGCCTCCGGCCCCCAGCACGACACAGGCGACGAGTCGCTCCCCTTCGTCAGGCAGCGGCAGGCCGACCACCGCCGCATCTCGAACCGCCATGTGCGCGGCGATGACTTGCTCTACCTCCGCGCAGTACACATTAGAGCCGCCTACGATAACCATATCCTTGAGACGATCCATCACGTAGAGATAGCCGTCGGGATCCAGATAACCGGCATCTCCTGTCCGGACCCAGCCGCCTTGCATTGCCGCAGCGGTGCTATCGGGCTGCCGCCAATAGCCGCTCATGACCTGTGCGCCGCGAACAACGATTTCGCCGGATTCGTTCGCTTCCGCCTCCCTGCCATCCATCGTCACGATACGAACCTGAAAAGCTTGTTCGCCTTGAGCAGCTAAGTCGGCAGGCCGACCTACTGAATGAAGGCGATGAGAATGGCCGAGATGCTGCGCGGGGAATAGCCGGCTGATCGACATCCCGCATTCCGCTTGCGAATAGTTATTGACGATCAATGCTCCGGGGAACTGCGCAACCGCGCCCTGCAGCGTATTCGGCGGAATTACGGAACCGCCGCAGCCGATCACCTTCAGGCTTCGCATATCGCGGCGGGCGGCAGATACCTCGTGAGTGATATCGCGGAGCAGCTGCCCAACCGTGCTAAGATGCGTAACCCGGTCGCGTTCAACGGCCGCTAGTATGCGGTGCACGTCGGCTGGATATTCGTCCAGGAAAATCAAGCAGCCTCCTGCCGCCATTGTCGCCCACAATTGAAACTGCCCGACAAGATGAGAGAGATTGAGCACGAGCACGCGGCGTTCTCTATCGTAACCGAATCCGGCGGACGGCGTGAATTGATTCCATGCCGCCATGCTGCGATGCGAATGCATGACGCCCTTCGGCCTGCCCGTCGTTCCCCCGGTATAGATGAGCACAGCCGTATCGTCTTCATGCTGCTTGATGTCCGCCGGCGGATGTAGGGACGAATCCCTGCTATGCTGCATCAGCGATTTCAGCGATGGAACGTTAGGAGAAGCTTCATCAACAGCGATCCGTTTCGGAGGGTAAACGAGCATCTCCGTAATGGCAAGGACCTTATCGGCGTTGCGCTGGTCGTGAATGAGTATACGAGGCTCCGCATCCTCCAGAATGGCGGCGCACTCGACTGCAGTCAGCGACGGCGACAGTGCCAGCGGGATCGCATGAATGCCGACTGCGGCGTAGAGCGCAACAACAAGCAAGGGATCCGGCTCTCCCAGCAGTGCGACCCGATCGCCCGGCCGGAGCCCTTCCGCTAGCAGACCGACCCCGAGCCGCTCAGCTTGCTGATGAAGCTCGCGATACGTCATCGCCTGCCCGTTACGCACCGTCGCTTGTGCCTCGGGATACCTGCTTGCCGCCAATGGCAGACGTTCAGATAAAAGCAATTCACCACACCTCCAAATTAAACGTATAATTCGCACCTGACAACTCGGAATATAGCTATACAGTAACATGAACATGGAAGGATCAGGGATCAGTATTTCGGATCGCAACCATCAGTCCCTCTGATACATCGGAGCAATGGAGCTGCCGATTCTCCTGATCGACTGCCCGCTATTGCATCCGGTCTATTGCACTAACCTCATTCGCCTAGGCACGATTCCAACCGCTTGGAGCGGAGAGTATTGCAGATGTGTGAATGCGTGCAAAAAATAATAGTGTGAAAACGTACAACTAATTTTACTTGCCAGCCGGAAATAGTCCGATTAACGCAGAATAGTACATCTATTTTCGAGCAAATCGCCCATTCTGAGCATATGGCCCAAAATAGAGGTAGGATATGCATCTATTCCTCTGACACCAGCCGCACGGCTGAAAATAGCGACAGCATTCTACGCTCATCATCGCCCGCCGCCACACAAAAAGCGGGATAGCCTCCGCCACCCCGCCTGCTCATTAAGCATACCGCTCGATCGCGCCAACTTCACGCCGCCTGCCACGACCAGCCGCCACGCTGTTCGCCAGCCCCATTGCCATCCTCCCGCCAGCGCAAGCCTCCGCGGCAGACAGCCGCTTCCGCCCGCTCAGCGGCACGACGCTTGCGCTACCTGCCGGACGCCCGCTCGGCTTCCGCCGAACGGCTGCCTCGCAGCCGCGCCGGCATCGCCGTCCGCAGCACCCGCGCCGCGAACGCCCGGAAGCTCTCGCTGAACAGCCAGAACGCCGCCGTTGCCAGCAGCAGCACCATTGCGCCGCTGATCCCCGCCGTCACCGCAAGCGTCCCCCAACTGTCCGTCCCGATCTCCCGCAGCAGCCGATTGCAGAGGAATCTGCAAGCCAGCACCGTACACGTCACATGCAGCGCGAGCGCGGCCAGCTGCCTGTAGATCAACAGCCCTGACCCGAACACGTTGCGATAGACCGCGATGAAATTGAACGGCTGCAGGATGAAGAACGTCGACGCTGCCGTGCCGATGAGCACCCCCGTAATGCCGAGCGGGCCGATCAGCGCCAGCGAGATGACGAGGTTAGCCGCCGCCTGCATGACCGTGGAGCTCTTCGTTTCCTTATAGAGCCCCCGCGAATCGCGCGCCGCATACACGACGGGCATGACCATGCGATGCACGATGATCGCCGCGAGCAGAATGATATCCAAGCTCCCGAGCATGTACGAAGGCCCGATCCACAGCTTCACGAAAGGGTTCGCATACACGATAAACAACGGCGCAATCAGCGCAGAGCAGAACATCGCGAACGTCAGCATCTCATTGTACACGGCATACGCGTTGCGGTCCCCGCCCGTGATTTTCATCGCGAGACTGGCTCGCAGCCCCACGATCACCCGGTTCAGCAGCTGAATCGGAAAATTCATCAGCGTATTGAAGGCGCTATAGATCGTCACGCTGTTCAGCGACTGGAAGATCGAGAGCAGCACATTGTCCGTGTTCGAGAAGACAAGCCCGGACACCTGATGCACCACGATATCCTTCGTCATCCCTCTCGGCTCCATATCCGGCTCCGACTGCGCGGCCTGGTCGAGCTTCACCCCGAGGTAGCGGCTGACCATCCGATTGTAGATCGGCACCGTAATCACGGTCCCCAGCAGGGCGATCAGCAGCAGCACATACAGCGGCGGATGCAGCGTGAAGGCAACGACGATCTCAAGGACGATGATCGCGACGTCCGTCGACGTCTGCACGATGTCCGCGATGTACTTGCGTTCGTAGGTGGCGAGCAGCGTCCGCTGCGGCAGCGTCAACAGGAACGGCGCAATGAAGCGCACGCCCATGACGAGCAGCACCAGCGAAGCGTCGAGGTACGGCAGCGAATCCCCTCTGACAAACCCCGCATACAGCAGCGCAACCGCCGCGAACACAAGGATCATCCGCACCGCAATTTGCCGCATGTTAATCGATAAGCCGCGGTAGAGGCGAAGGACCGCCTGCTCATCCTTCTCATGGATGCGCCCGTACATCCGATATTGATAGGCAGCCGACATCCCGCTCTCCAGCAGCACGAGATAGGCGGACAATTGCACGGCCA
>JAEZCJ010000018.1 GCA_023433615.1 Bacillota bacterium
GCCGTCTCCGGGTGCGCCTTGAACGCCGGACCGAACTTCTCGATCGGCCGCTCCGCCGTCGTGAGCGGGCATTCCAAGTTAATGATGTTCAGATCAGACCGCCGGAACGCCTCGGCGAGGTCGCCGAAGACCTGCGCGCCGTCTTCGCTTCGCAGCAGCGCCTCATTCGAAGGCGTCGGGACCGTATCGGCACCGACCATGATCGTGATCGCTTGCGTATGCATGATCTCATCCCCTCTCCGTGCTTATTATAAAGACTGCTACATTTTGTAGTGCAACAGTTATTTTTACAATTCGGACGGGGAACGGGATTTAGGGGGGCGGCTGAAGGAAGAATTCGCCAGGTTTTTCGCCGAACTATTCTAGCAATCGAACATCATGTGCTACTATCGGTATTAGTAGTGATTCGTGTCCGTTCTAAGATGATGCTTGCACCTTACGTTACGTCATCTTGTATAGTAGCCATACCGGTATACAGCTAGCGCACAAGAAGGAGTTGTTATGAAACGATATTGGAAGGTAGGCGATATCGCCAAGCTGACGGGATTGACCGTGCGGACGCTGCGATTCTACGATCAAATCGGCTTATTCTCGCCGTCCGGCCAGACGGAGACCGGTCACAGGCTATACGATGAATCCGACCTGTCGCGCCTGCAGCAGCTGCTGTCGCTCAAGGAATTAGGCTTATCCCTCGATGAGATCAAGTCCGTTCTAGCTGCCGAGCAGATCAGCCCGCTCGAGATCGTCAATCTGCAGACGGCCAAGCTCAAGGAACAAATCAAGCTGCAGAACAAGCTACTCGAACAGTTACAGTATGTATCCAAACGAATGCAAGAAACAGCGCCGATAACGGTAGAAGACTTCACGCAGCTCCTGCAAGCGATGAAGAAGAACCATGAGAAGCTGGTCATCGCCCGGCAGAAGAGCTTGGAACGCCATTTGGATGTATTGGGCCATTTTCTAACGGAAGGCAATGAACCAACAAAACTTAAGGAGGACTGACCATGATCGAACGCTACGTCAAACATGCGACCTTCGTCGTCGAACGAACCTATCCGGCCGCGCCTGAGCGGGTATACCAAGCTTGGGCGGACGCGAATGCGAAATCGCGATGGTTCGCCAAACCGGATCAATTCGAATTCCGCGTCGGAGGGCGCGAATACAGCCGAGGAGGTCCGCCGGAAGGACCGATCTTCACCTTCGACGCCTGCTACCAGGAAATCGTGCCCGAGCAGCGCATTGTGTATAGCTATACCTTGGATTCCGACGATGTGCGAATCTCCGTCTCGATCACGACGATCGAACTCATCCCGGCCGACGGCGGCACGAAGCTGGTGTTCACCGAGCAAGGGGCCTTCTTCGACGGGCATGATACGCCGGAAATCCGGGAGCACGGTACGAATGAACTGCTGGATGCGCTCGGTAAAGCGCTCCTAACGAATGCCGACGACGAGGAGAAGCAGTCATGAGAAAACTCGTATTGTTCATGCATATGTCGCTGGACGGGTATGCGTCGGATTCGAACGGAGGCTTGGGCTGGATTCCGTACACCGAAGAGCTTCAGGCCTATGCCGACGAGGTCGGGGCCGAAGTCGGCTCCCCCGTATACGGACGCGCGACGTATCGGCTAATGGAAGGCTACTGGCCCACGGTGCTCGACGATCCGAATGCGTCGCAGCATAGCAGGGATCATGCCAGATGGGTGCAGGATGTTCAGAAGATCGTCATTTCCCGCTCGATGGACAAGGCGGAGTGGAACAACACCGTGTTGATAAAGGACAATATCGAGGAACGAATTCGGGCACTCAAGGACCAGCCCGGCAAAAACCTCGTCATCTTCGGCAGTCCGGGAGCGGCGAAGACGCTGCTGCGGCTCGGCCTCATCGATGAATGCCTTCTGACGATCTGCCCGGTCATCTTGGGCGGCGGCCTATCGGTATTTGACGGCGGGGGCGAGACGATCAAGCTCAGCTTGCTGTCCAGCCGTACGCTTCAGTCGGGCATTATCGCGGCACGATATGAGCTGATCAAGTCGTCATGACGATCCGTCCTCATGATGTGTGAGTCGACGCACAGCCAGTCCGCCAGTCAAATGATGTATACTGTAAGCATCATGCGCGCAGGAGGACAGAACCATTGGCAGTTGATCAACAGATGTGGATTACGTTAGGCTTGTTAGCATTGGCATCGGTCTTGTTCATCTCAGGCAAGGTGCGCTCCGATATCGTGGCCATCGGCGTGCTCATCGCGTTGCTTGTCACCGGCATTCTATCGCCGTCGGAAGCCTTGTCAGGTTTCTCGAGTACGGTTGTTATCATGATGATCGGCTTGTTCGTGGTCGGAGGAGGCATCTTTCAGACAGGGCTTGCCAGAATGGCGAGCAATAAGCTGCTGCAGCTGGCCGGCACGAATGAGACGAGTTTGCTCATTATGGTCATGCTGGTAACCGTAGCGCTCGGCGCGTTCGTCAGCAATACCGGAACGGTAGCCGTATTAATGCCGATCGTCATTAGTTTGGCCATGAAGGCCGGAACGCACCCGGGCAGACTGCTGATGCCGGTAGCCTTTGCCAGCAGCCTGGGCGGAACGTTGACGCTGATCGGCACTCCTCCCAATCTTATTATTCAGGACACGCTCATCGCCTCAGGGTTCGAGAAGCTCTCGTTCTTCTCCTTCACGCCGATCGGGCTGGTATGCGTGGTGACAGGAATCGCAGCCATGCTATGGCTCCGGCGGTTTCTGCCGCGGAATGAAGAAGGCGATCTGCATGCGACGGACAGTCTATCGTCCCACGAGCTTGTCCGCCGGTACCAGATGATCCACAATCTGTTTCGGGTACAGGTGAACGCAGACTCCCCGCTCGTCGTGAAGAAGCTCTCGGAACTGGACATTCCCGCGCGCTTCGAGGTGAACGTGATCGAGATTCGCCGGAAGCTATCGTTCAAGAATCAGTTCCTCAAGACGGTCGACCAAGAGATTGCCGGGCCGGGAACAGTCGTACAAGAAGGCGATATCTTGTACGTGTACGGCCCGTATCAACAGGTGCGGCTGTTTGCGGAAACCTGCGGATTGACGATGCTTGATCGGCAGGTGGAAGAACGCCCCTCGCAAGAGGGGGAAGATGCCTCCTATGTAACGGATGAAGTCGGGGTTGCGGAATTGATGCTGACGCCGTTCTCGCGGCTCAATGACCTTCCCGTGAGCCGATCCGGATTTCGCGAGAAATACCGGGTTAACATTCTGGGCATCAAGCGGAAGGAACACTATCTGCTGCACAATCTGAAGGATGTCACGATGCGCGACGACGACATTATTTTCATACAGGGCAAATGGAAGGATATCGCGCTGCTGGCATCCGATCAAGAGGACGTTGTGGTGATCGGGCAGCCGCTGGAGGAATCACGCAAAGTGACGATGGATCGCAAGGCCCCCATCGCTGCCGGCGTCATGCTGCTGATGGTCGTCTTGCTCGTGACCGAGCTGGTACCTGCCGTCGCGTCCATTATGATCTCTGCCGTGCTTATGGTTCTGTTAGGCTGCGTGCGCAACATGGAAGAGGCGTACAAGACTGTCAATTGGGGCAGCGTCGTGCTGATCGGCGGCATGATTCCGATGTCGATCGCCATCGAGAAGACCGGGGCGGCTAGTCTGCTCTCGGAAGGGCTGGTAGGCTCGCTCGGCAGCTACGGGCCGATAGCGCTGTTGGCGGGGACCTATTTTGCCACATCCGCCATGACGTTGTTCCTCAGCAATACGACTTGCGCCGTGCTTCTCGCACCCATTGCACTCTCGACAGCCGTGCAGATGGACTTAAGTCCTTATCCGTTCTTGTTCGCAGTCGCGATCGGGGCGGGCATGTGCTTCGCGGTGCCGTTCTCGACGCCCCCGAATGCCATGGTTATGGCGGCCGGCCGTTATAAGTTCATGCATTACGTGAAGGTCGGCCTTCCGCTGCAGCTCATCATCGGGATCGTGATGATCTTTGCCATTCCGTTGTTCTGGCCGTTCTAACGGCGGCGAGGAATATGCCCGGAACTGAAGTAGGGCCTCTGCGGCCCTACTTTGCAGCACATGCCCGCTACAGCACCCAAAGTACGCCCTCTTAGGCCCTACTTCGGCCATCCGTCCGCCTACACACATGCCCATGAGCTAAAGTAGGGCCTGCGAGGCCCTACTTTGCAGCACATGCCCGCTACAGCACCCAAAGCACGCCCTCTTAGGCCCTACTTCGACCATCCGTCCGCCCGCCCACACACGAGCGTTGAAATAGAAGTGGAATCAATTGATTGGGCTGGCGCCTCGGTCAGCCTGCGATATAGTCGCGGAAGCTCCCCCGGCGCTCTTGCCGAGCGTACAGGGGATAGGCCGACCTAAAGGTAATCACGACTGCGACTTGATCAAGATAGGGATAGGCATCGAACAGCAATCGATCCCCGTAACGAATGGCCGTTAACGCAAGCGGCAATTCGCGTCGGAAGATCTCGTTGCGCCGCGCCGCTTGTTCCGCACTGTACTCGCCCTGATCGATATGCACATAAAAATGGGCATACGGGTAACCGCCGTGCGAGACCCATTCCCCTATGACCTCATCTCGCATCGCGGCATTGACCTTATCCCAAGCATAGTGAATGCCGACCGTTAAGAATAACTCTCCGGTCGCGTCGGAATGCGTTAGCGTGTAACGTCTCGGAATGACCGGCCCCGCAGCGGCTACGCCATCCCTGTAGGCTACGCTTAATTTGCCCGGATCGAACGTACTCAAGCCATCAACTCCACCATCATATTCACCGCATCCTATGCTTAGGTGTCTGCGGAGGTGCGTTGATACTGGCTTCTATCGTCAACCATAGGCTCATTCTTTATGGCGAGGACGAAACGTCGTATTGGTCCAGCAACTCTTGCCCCCGCGCTTCCATGTCGCGCAGCCCATCCGTAACCTGCAGCTCCCCTTCGATCATCCGCGCAAGCAGCTCGCTACGCATTCGGCTTAGTTCCGCGAAGAACGATTGAGGCAATTTATCGACACGGTTGCTGCCCCTTTGGAGATATCCTAACATGAAGAAAGGCTCCAATTGTTCCCGCCGATCTTCCAACCGTACAGGCAAGCCGGTCAATGTATCCGTGAATGTGTCCCGCCAGTCCTCGCTCCATAGGTATTCCAGGAAACTCCACGCTTCTTCCTTATGGGGAGAGTCCGCGCGAATCGCGGCCAGCCAGCCGGAAGTCAGTCTGCCCATCTGACGGTTGTCCGAATCGATCGGCTGGCTGACGAGACCCCATTGCAAGCTGTGATTATAATCCCTTAGCTGCTTGTATAGGGAGGAGTCTCCGAGCATCATCGCGATGCGCCCTTGATTAAAACGCGTATAAGCACTCTCGTCCTGCGCAAGGTCATGCGGCACGGCTCCCGAACGGTACGCGGCCACCGTCATTTCATAAATTCGCGACCATTCCGGAGTATCGAATAATATTCGATCATTCGCGGCATTCAGGAACTGCACGCCCGAAATATCCTGTGCCAGCGATACCAACTGTTCTGCTCTGCCTGTTGCCCCGTCGTAAAAGCCGTACACCGGCTCTTCGTCAACCGTTAAGCCCGCGAATCGCCCGGCAAGGCTTAGGATTTCCCCGAACGACATGCGGTCCTGAGGCGGTTCAATGCCGAATCGCTCGAATAACTCCCTATTGTAGAAGAGTGCCTGCGATTGGAATACGGGCGATACTGCAAGCAGGTCGCCCCCTCCTTGCTCCCTCAACCATTCTAGAACCGGTGCATGGAAATCGGTTAAATCTCCATATGCCTGTGAGGCCAATGCCTGTAGATCTAGGAATAGCCCTTCCTTCGCGAGTTGACGGTAGTAATAAGGATTGCCCAAATACACATCAGGCTGGATCTCGGCGAAAATCTCGGCGTAGCGCTCCGCTCTTCGCGCAAAATCCGGCTCATGCTCCGCTGCTTCTATGACAGTCAGCCGTACATGCGCCGATTCTTCGTAATGCGTCAGCCAACTGCTTACTTCGGGAGGCAGCCGGTCGTCTACCATGATAACCAGCTCCGTATCTGCCTGTAACGGATTGCGGATATTGCAGCCTGATGTCCATAAGATAAGCGCAACGCACATTATCATGAGCAGCACAGGGCCGCCAGCAACCTTATTTCGCATCTGACCACCCGCCCGCACTCGTCTCCAGCACCGCCTGCAGCTCCTCTACCGCTTGATCAATCGTTCTCTCCTCTCGGAGAACGGCAGCAATCTGCAGCATCATCTGTTCCTTCACCGTCTCGTACACCTGCGGCGGAAAGCCGACTTCTTCATACACGCCTACCGAGGCGGGTCTCTGATCGTAGAATGGAGATAAATCCTGCGATAACGCCTGTTCCATGACCGAAGCACGTACAGGAAGCGAGGCGATGTAGGCGCCGACCTGTCCGGCCCGGATGCCCGTCTTCTTCTTTACGGATTCCTCGCTGTTCAGGTAAGACAACAATGCCCAGGCTTCGTCCTTATGCGCAGAATTCGGATTGATCCCGTACATATCGGTTACCTGCAGATACAATTGCTCGCTGCCGGGCTGCCGCGAGATCCCCCATGGCAGCTCATCCTGGCCCGCCAGCATGTACAGCAGACTCGGGTCACCCTGAGCCATGGCCGCCTTGCCCTCCAAGAATAACCGGTATTTCTCCTCAAAGGTAATCCCGGACACCGCCGAATCCTCTTCCGGCTCAGCATACGCCTCGTTGCTGATCACGCCTTCCCGGAATGCATCGATGAATAAGGACCACAGTGCCCTCCATGAATCGGAATCAGCCGTAACGTTCAGCGTCGCGGGGTGAACAATCTGCAGTCCTTCCGCTCTGCCGGCGTTGTAGATGAGACGGAATACTTTCTCGTCAGGCTCGTTGAACCCCGGAGCAAGCAAGGGGTAGAAGCTCTCCTGCCCCTCCGGCTCCCGATTCGACAATTGCTTGACCAGGCTCAGCAGCTCCGGCCATGACAATTGTTCGGACGGGTAAGGAACGTTGTAACGATCGAACAGTGCCCGATTATAGAACAGCGCCTCCGTGCTGAAGGTAGTCGGCCATGCGTAGATCTGGCCATCGCCCGCTGCCCGCAGCTTATCCATGACGATCGCGGCAATGGACGCCGTGTCCTCTTGTTGATCCTTCATATAATGGTCGAGAGCCAGCAAGTAACCTGCCTCGATTAAGCCTGGCAGGTTATGCGCGCCGGAGAAGAACACGATATCCGGGCTATGCGCATTGTAGATCTGTTCAACTTGCTCAGGTAAGTCGCCGGTACGCGGGAGTTCCTCGTACGGAACCAGCTCAAGCTGTAAGGTCTTGCCGTTAATCTCCATCTGCTGGCCATATTCCATCCGGAACAAGTCCGGGATCACGCCTGCTATCGTCAGGGTTACCGATTCACCGGCATCTGCATCTTGCTTGCATGCCGTAAGCAAGAGAAGCGTGCAGCAGCATACCAGAATGGCCTTGGCTAACGGATTGTTCATCACGATGCTCCTTTATGATTCATACTAGTCACCTGTTGGATAAACCACCGTCCTAGACGGATCGGCTTTGCATCAAAATTTGTAATATTATACACTTTCAGGTTATCACGGAGGAGTCTGTTTTCCAACTGCAAGTTTCCATTCCCTGCACAGGCGTCGTAAAAGGGGCGTTCGAAGTCATTGATGCCGACTTCAAACGCCCCCGTCTATTTCGATGCTTCTTGCGCTCTGGGCTCGCCTACTCGATCCGCTTCGGAGCGATCAGCTCGACCAGCGTCCCTTCGCCCGGCTCCGAGCTTACGCTGATCGTCCCGTTAATGCTCCGTGCCCGCTCCTCCATGCTGAACAAGCCGACGCCCCTGCGGGAATCGTCGCGGTTGAAGCCGCGGCCCTCATCCCGAATGCGCACATGCACTGCATGCTCCTGCTCCTCTACGGTCACCTCGGCCTCCGACACATCCGCATACTTGGCAATATTGGTCAGCGCCTCCTGGATCACCCGATAGATCGTCGTCTCCGTCAACGGATTCAAGCGGCTCTTCAGATTGTTCGAGAGCTTCACGTCGATCCCGTAGTGGTTCACGTAGTTGTCCACATACGTCCGAATCGCCGGCACGACGCCGAGATCGTCGAGCACCGAAGGCCGCAGCTCCCACGCAAGGCCGCGAATGTCCTCCATCATATTCGACACTTCGCTGCGCAGCGAACGCAGGTCGGCGAGCTCCTCATGCTCCCCGATCATCCGATCCACGCGAATGAGCAGCGAGAACAAGCTCTGACCGATGCCGTCATGCAGCTCGCGCGAGAACTTTTTCCGCTCCTCCTCCTGAATCTGGATGACCTTGGTCATCATCTGCTTCAGCTCCTGCTCGACCTTCTTCAGCTGCGTAACCTCATTGCGGATCGCCATGTACTGATAAGGGCGACCATTGTCGCCGAAGAAAGGCACGATCGTCGTGTGCACCCAATAGAATGTCCCGTCCTTGGCCCGGTTCTTGATCTCGCCGCGCCATACTTGGCCCGAGCCGATCGTCCGCCACAGATCATGCATGAAGGCACGATCGTGATGACCTGAATTAATGATCCGGTGATCCTTGCCCAGCAGCTCGTCGCGGTCATACTTCGAGATTTCGCAGAACTTGTCGTTCACGTATTGTATCGTGCCCTGAGCATCGGTAACGGCCAGGATCGACGATTCGTCGATCGCGAACTTTACATCTGCCAGCTGCTTCAGCGAACGCTGCAGCTGGCTTCTTACCTCAGTGTCCGCGATATGCGCATCCAGCTTCGCGAGCAGCTCATCGACATTCTCCCCGATGACATGCCGGTATTCCCTGCCGCCCGATCGCGTATTACTCAAAGTTCAACAGCCCCTTCTTCATCGCGAACTTGATCAGTTCGGGCCGCGTCTTGAGCCCCAGCTTCTCCATCAGGTTCGCCTTGTGCGTCTCGACGGTCTTCACGCTGATAACCAGGCTGTCCGCGATTTCCTTATTGGAGTAACCCTTGGCGATCCATCCGAGTATCTCTTTCTCGCGCTCGGAGAGCGTCTCGTAAGGTCCCTGCTCGCCGCCGCTCTTCGCCTGCTGCAAGTACTCGCCCATCAGCCGCTTCGTAGCGGTCGGCGACAAGTAAGCATTACCTGAAGCGACCATCTGGATCGCCGACACCAGCTCGTCATGCGGCGCATTCTTCAGAATGTAGCCGGAAGCCCCGATCTGAATCGCTCGGAACAGGTACTCGTCGTCGTCATGCATCGTCAGAATCAGCACCGCGATATCCGGCAGCTCCTTCTTCAGCTCCGTCGTGGCCGTCATGCCGTCCTTGCCATGCGGCATACTGAGGTCCATTAGCACGACATCGGGCTTCAACTCGCGTGCCATGCCGATGGCTTCGTCCCCCTCGGACGCCTCCCCTATGACTTCAATGTCATGTTTGCCGTCCAGCAGCATGCGAAGCCCTGATCGGACGACCGCATGGTCGTCGCATATGAGCAGCTTGATCATGTGTCTGCTCTCCCTCCTGTCGTGACGCTATCGTGCGCCTTTCGTTCAATTGTAACCTAGCCGATGAATGAGGGGCAATCTTCAGGCTGCTCCAAAATTTCGTGCTGCCTCTCGCGCCGCAACTCGTATTGCGTGAACTAACGGAACCAAGAGACGCTACTCGAGCGGATTGGCATCATTTTCGATGCTAGTGGAACTGAAAGACCTTATTGGTGTGAATCGGCGGCACGAGAGCGGTTACTTACTTAAATAGCGGCGCTGAGTTCCGTTTGCTGACAGAATGACGTATATTCTACAAAATAAGATCTCTATGTTCCGTTAAGCCGGCGACCGATCAAAAAAGGTGCCCCTCTGTCATCTTACGATGACTATGGGACACCCTCTGCGCTTGTTATCCGCGAGCGATCGACTGATACGACCGCCATAAAACTTGCTTGCGAAGCAGCGGAGAGTCAAAGTGCCGCTCCATGAATGCCCGCATCGGCTCGTTCTCGTGCGAGACGAAGAACATGCCGTTCGGGTACACGCCCTCGGCCATCAGACGGCGGATCGATTCCGCGAACAGCCCGACGCCTCTCGCCAGCTTCCGATGCTTAATGAACACGCACATCGTCCTGCCTAGCATCGTTGACTCATTGATGGGCTCAAGCAGGTTCCATCCGATCGGCGCCCCCTTGTAGCGCAGCAGCACGCTCCGTTCGCGGTCAAGCGTGTCCTCGTCCACGAACGGCGAGAACGTCTCTTCATACTCAACGCCCATGCATCGCTCGAGGTATTGCCGCTCGTCTTCCGTTAGGCTGGTCCAGGGATCGACGGAGAACGCAGGCGGCATCTGGAGACGCAGCCATTCTTGGTCCAGCAGCGCCGTGAACGGGCCCGTCCGGACATGAATGCCCTGTTCGAAGGGCTTGAAGCCGCAAGCTTCGAGGAATCGGATGCGATCGCGCCCTTCCGCAGAATCGATGTCGGACAGGAATTCCGCGTTCAGCCGCAGGCAGCCTCTCTCCTGCAGCAGGCGCCACCCATGCGTCACGATTGCGCTTCCGATTCCTAACTTACGATGACTCGGATCGACGATGACCGAGACCGCATGCGCATTCTTGCCTGCTGCCGAAGTACGGAACAATCCGAGACCGATCAGCTTCTCATTGACAATTGCTCCTATGGCAAGCATCGGCGATGCAGCCTGCATCAGCATCCCCGCGGCCTCGGGAAGGAGAAACCTGCTGTACCTTGCCAGCACCTCGCTGCTCGGCAATTCCACCAAAGACACGCCGTTGATCGACACCTTAACCACCCGGAATGCCGCTGTTGTCGATTACGACTGTGTATGGAGCTGATGCTTCGGTAGATGTATTGTCCGCGTAGTCCGTAAGACTGCTTAGCTTAAAGGTAAACGAACTCCCGTTAACGCCTATTATGTTTGGATTCAAAAGCGTCACAGTAACTTGATTCGTCCCTGTAACCGCCTTCGTGTAGTCTGTATACTCAGAAAGATTTCTAACAAAGACCCCATCCAGGGAATAGGCAATCTCATCTGTTCCTAGCGTTCCGACGTTATCAATGATGACTCTCTCGCTCATGGTAATCGTGAACTTCGAATGATTGCTGTCTAATGTTACGTTCGTTACTGTCGGGGCTGTCGCGTCTACAGTAATCGGCAGCACGACATCGTCTGTACCGCCGTCGACCGTCTTAACATGCATGGTCAGCGTGATAGAATCGCTTTCCGTAATACTGCTTGCGGGTTGCAGATCTTTACCGTCCACAACTGCGAGCTTGGACGGATCCGAAGATTCCAGCGTAATGTCAGCGACCTGAGTATTCGAGCTGTCATAAACATCAAAGTCCTGATCACTAGCATTATACTGCACATTAGTAAGACTTGCGCCTTTGAAGCTCATAGTTAGGAGCTCATGGATGTTGCGCTTGCTGTAATAGTACGTCGAAGTTGAAGTATCAATAGACACGTCGCCATCTGGCTTCACGTACAGATAAGCTCCCGATTTCAAATCAGCTTGGACCTGCGCCGCATTGACCGTGAAAGCGAACGTGCGCGTTGCCGTCAGCCCGCCGATGTCCGTCGCCGTTACCTCAATAGTAGCGTTGCCTGCAGACAACGGAGTGAGCGTCAGCGTCGTTCCCGTCACGCTTACCGTGGCTACCCCCGTGGCGCTCGATGTCGCGCTGTAAGTTAGGGTCGCCGGTTCCTCATCCGTGAACGTGCCGTTCAGCTCGACCGTCACGGCCGTACCGCCTGCCGTCCCTGCCGCCGGCGTGATCGCGCCGCTCGCTGCTGCCGGCGGTTGATTCACGACCGGTGCCGCATTGACCGTGAAAGCGAACGTACGCGTTGCCGTCAGCCCGCCGATGTCCGTCGCCGTTACCGTAATGGTAGCCGAGCCTTCCGTCACTGGCGTGAGCGATAGCGTCGTACCTGTCACGCTTACCGTGGCTACCCCGGTAGCGCTCGATGTTGCGGTGTAAGTTAGGGTCGCCGGTTCCTCATCCGTAAACGTGCCGTTCAGATCGACCGTCACGGCCGTACCGCCTGCCGTCCCTGCTGCCGGCGTGATCACGCCGCTCGCTGCTGCCGGCGGTTGATTCACGACCGGTGCCGCATTGACCGTGAACGTGAACGTACGCGTCGCAGTCAGCGCGCCATTATCCGTCGCCGTCACCGTAATGGTAGCCGAGCCTTCCGCCACTGGCGTGAGCGATAGCGTCGTACCTGTCACGCTTGCCGTGGCTATCCCCGCATTGCTCGACGCTGCGGTGTAAACCAAGCTCGACGCATCCTCGTCCGTGAACGTGCCGCTCAGATCGACCGTTACGGCCGTACCGCCTGCCGTACCTGCTGCCGGCGTGATTGCGGTGCCCGAGTCTGCCGGCGGCTGATTCACGACTGCCGGAGGCGTTGTCGGTGTCTGTGTCGGGGTCGATACAGGCTCTTGTTCCCGATTCTTGATCTGCTGCTTCGACTGCTCGTAGTTGCTGATGACCTGGGAAGCTTTCACCGATGACGGAAGCTCGACCTTGTCGATCATAACGCCTTTATCCAGCGTAATTCTTGCCTTCTCGTTCGCTATCACAAGCGACTGAATTTCGATGGCGCCTTTCAATTTTACCGGCTCGTCCGTCAACACGGATACCCGACTTGCATTAACATGAAGCTCTACCTGCTTTACGCCCTGCTTAATCTCGATCTGCGAGAGCTCTTCGCCCTTAACCGCCAGATTGTCCCCTGCGATCCGGAGCACGCCGTTGAACGTACTGCCTGTCATGTCCAGACTTACGGGCGCTTCCTCGCTTCCGCCCTTCACGATCTCAAGCTCGGCAAGCCCGTCTACGTTCCGATTGAGGAGCGTGTACTTCAGGATCGCGCCTTCGAGGGCTTCCTTGTTCTTGCCTGCGAACAGCGCCTTCAGTTGGCCGTCGATCAGCATCGGCTGGCCGTCGATCGTGACGAAGTCGCCGTCGATCTTATTGATGACAGCCGTCCGTTCTTCATTCTTGAAGATCTCGATCAGGAAAGCCGCGATATCCTCCCGTTCCACATTGCCCCTCGGGTCCAGCGCTTCTTCATCGGACACCATGAGACCCATGCGCTGCGAGACGTTGAATGCATCCTTCGCCCACTCGCTTACCTTGCCGTCTGCAGGCGTACCGGACGACTCGTCCTCGCCCTTGGCGCCGACGCCGCGCACGGCGCGCACGAACACCGCCGCAAGCTCTTCATTGGTGACAGGATCATTCGGACGAAAAGCATTTCCAGCGTCTCCGCCCATCAGCCCTGCTTTGCGCACGGCTTCGATATACGGGGTTGCCCATGATTGCGTCGTGTCGCTAAAAGACGATGCAGCCGAGGATTCCGGCAGCAAATGCAGCGCCTTGCTCAGAATAACCGCAAGCTCTTGGCGGCTGAGCGTCTTCTTCGGATCGAATCGGCCATCCGGGAACCCGTTAAGCAAGCCTTGCTCAACGGCTTTCTGTACGGCTTGTACCTTATCCTGCGAGATTGCGGAAAAATCGGAGAACGTCATGCCTTCCGGCACGCTTGTCACGGATTCCGGATTGGCCGCTGCGAATCCCGTCGCAGGTGCCAGCGACATGCTCAGAATCGTTGTCGTCAGCATCCATTTGGTCCAGTCGTTCATGCGGTCTTGATGCCCCTCTCATCGTTGGCAATACGAGTCATAGTAGTTTGAGTCTTTATACCTATTTACTATAGCGGATATTTAATAAAAATGCTGAATTAATTTCTTATATTCACATAAAATATATTGATGTAAGATCTATTACTCTAAGAAACACTCGTTAAATATAGAATATATTTACATATATGTTTATAAATCGACCTGTTATTGCTGGTCATGGTCATAGGCACTCCTCCTCGCAGCATCTTCTCTCTCTCTCTCTCTCTCTCTCTAGCGTCACATAAAAAAAGACACCACCAGGGTGTCTTCTCACGCATTCTATCGCCTTATCAATCTGCCAGTCGTCACTCCAGCATGCTCTCGAGCTTCACGTTCCAGCGACTCGCCAGTTCCGCTAACCGTCTTGCTGCCGCCGTCATCGTCGCATGCTCCTCCGAACGGTAATCGAGCGTCGTGCGCCGGCCCAGCAGCAGCACGCCCGTAATCGACCCGGCCTGCTCGATCGGCACGAACACGGCTGCGGCCAGCCCTTCCGCTAGCAGCACGGGATCGTCCTGCCTTGCCCGCTCCGCCCCTGGCGAGGCGGGATCGAACACCGCGAGCCGGCCCGAGCGCACGGCCGTTCCCATCAGGCCCAGATGCGGCCGCTGCGTCATATTCGGCGTTCGCCTGCTGATGCTTCCGATCGCGAATCGCCATGCGACGCGGCGGATCGCGGGGTCCAGCCAACCCAGACCGGCGAAATCGCTGGCTGTCTGCTTCCGAAGCCGTTCCATTTCCTTTAATATATCCGTCTTCGCCAGATCCATTCCCGCCCCTCCTTCCCTTACGTTTCCTCCGCCGATACTCTGTGCTATCCATTCTACGCTTTTTCGCAGCGGAACTCATTCAGGGAATTCCCTGAAATCCCTCTAGGGGTACGCCAAATCCGCTGAAACCCTTGCCCTACCTGCGTTTCGCCGAGCGCTGTGATAAATATACCTGCCGGAAGTGTGATTTTCCTCACCGCAGATTCAGGAATTCCCGCGAACGAATTCAGGACTTCCCCCGATTATCGGAACGCCATGCGGCACGGTATGATTAAGCCAACAAGAACGGGACGATAACGGGAGGTAATCACAATGAGCATCTACTACGCGAACGAAACGGAAAAAAGCCGCAAGCAAACGATGGGCATCACGGGACATGACGGCAACGCATCGCTCTTCACGACAGGCCAGCTGGATCAGTTGATCTCGATCATGAATGTGCGCAAATACGACGCAGGCGCCTACATCTTCTGGGAAGGCGATCCGGCCGATTCGGTCTACTTGGTGCGCAAGGGCCTCGTGAAGCTCCGCAAATCGACCGATGACGGCAAGGATCTGCTGCTGTCGATCCTGCAGCCGAACGACCTGATGGCGGACATCGATGCTTGGGACACGACGCACCGTTACAGCGCGCAAGCGATGGAGCCTGTGGAAGTCGGCGTCATCTCGCGGCTGCAGCTCGAGCTCCTCATGAGCAAGAGCGGGGAATTCGCTTTTCGCTTCGCGATGTGGATGAGCCTCATGCACCGCCAGACGGAATCGAAGCTTCGGGACCTGCTCATGTTAGGCAAGCAAGGCGCGCTGGCATCGACGCTGATCCGCCTTAGCAACAGCTTCGGCATCATGCAAGAAGACGGCATCTTGATCGATATCAAGCTGACGAACACCGAGCTTGCGGAGCTCGTCGGCACGACCCGCGAGAGCGTCAACCGGATGCTCAGCGCCTTGAAGGACGAGGGCGTCGTCGAATGCCTTGCCGGCGGCATGATCCGCATCCTGGATCTTGGCGCGCTTCGCCTCACGGCGGGCTGCCCGGATTGCCCGGCTTGCCCGAAGGAGATGTGCCGGATCTAGTTCCTCAATCCTGATTCCAGGCGGCCCTTGACCCGCGCGATTCCACGAATCTGCGGGTTCTTGTGATTCATTTCACAGAATGCCTTCTCCTAAGAGCGTAAGATGGAGGCATAACGCAGGGCGATCCCTGAAGGAGGCGACGGATAAGATGGCGGTTAGAGAGACGAAGGTGCAGGAGCAGCAATCGGCACGCGCTCAGATCGATACCTTGGTGCTTCGCGCCAAAAAGGCGCAGGAAGAGTTCATGGACCTCGATCAGCAGCAGGTGGATGAGGTCGTGCAGGCGATGGCGCTCGCCGGGCTCGACAAGCATATGCTCCTCGCCAAGATGGCGATCGAGGAGACGGGCCGAGGCGTATACGAGGACAAGATCACGAAGAACTTGTTCGCGACGGAGTACATCTACCACAGTATCAAGTATGCCAAGACGGTCGGCGTCGTCGAAGAGAACCGTTACGAGAATTACAAAGTGATCGCCGAACCGGTCGGCATCATCGCGGGCGTGACGCCGGTCACGAACCCGACGTCCACGACGATGTTCAAGGCGCTCATCGCGATCAAGACGCGGAACCCGATTATTTTTGCCTTCCACCCTTCTGCCCAGAAGTGCTCGGTGGAAGCGGCGCGAACGCTGCTGGACGCAGCCGTGCTTGCCGGAGCGCCGGCCAACTGCATTCAATGGGTGGAAGAGCCGTCGGTCGAGGCGACGCAGCTGCTCATGAACCATCCGGATGTGGCACTCGTGCTCGCGACAGGGGGATCGGCCATGGTGAAATCGGCTTACAGCACGGGCAAGCCTGCGTTAGGCGTCGGTCCGGGCAACGTACCTTGCTTGATCGACAAGACCGCGAACCTGAAGCAGGCCGTCACCGACCTGATCCTGTCCAAGACGTTCGACAACGGCATGATCTGCGCTTCCGAGCAGGCAGTCATTATCGAAGACGCGATCTACGACCAAGTGAAGAAAATGATGAGCGTGCTCGGCTGCTACTTCATGAACAAAGAGGAGATCGACGCCGTATCCAAGCTCGTCATCAACTCGGAGAAGTGCGCGGTCAATGCCGTCATCGTCGGCCAGCCGGCGATCAAGATTGCGGAGATGGCAGGCATCGAAGTGCCGGCGGACACCAAGATTCTCGTAGCCGAACTGACGGGCGTCGGCGAGCAATTCCCGCTGTCGGCCGAGAAGCTGAGCCCGGTACTGGCCTGCTACCGAGCCAAGACCGCCGAGCAAGGCATCGAGCGGGCCGCGGAGATCGTGCGGTACGGCGGGATGGGCCATTCGTCGGTCATCCATTCGAATGACCAGCGCGTCATCGAGGCGTACGCCAGGCGA
Organism: Bacillota bacterium; assembly: GCA_023433615.1. GTDB lineage: Bacteria > Bacillota > Bacilli > Paenibacillales > Paenibacillaceae > Paenibacillus_I. Next base: position 16,895 of record JAEZCJ010000018.1, read on the forward strand.
TTGCAGACCGGCCGCGTCATCGTGAACTCGCCTTCGACGCACGGCGCGATCGGCGACATCTACAACACGAACCTCCCGTCGCTGACGCTCGGCTGCGGCTCGTACGGGTCCAACTCCACGACGTCGAACGTGACCGCCGTCAACCTGCTCAACATGAAGCGCGTCGCGGAACGGACGGTCAACATGCAATGGTTCAAGATCCCGCCGAAGATCTATTTTGAGAAAGGCTCGACGCAGTACTTGTCCAAGATGCCGGACATCTCGCGCATCCTGATCATCACCGACGAGATGATGGTAAAGCTCGGCTACGTGGAGAAGGTGGAGTACTACTTGCGCAAGCGGCAGAATCCGGTGCAGATCGAGGTATTCTCCGATGTCGAGCCCGATCCGTCGGTCGATACCGTGAGCCGCGGCACGTCGACCATGGAGCGCTTCCAGCCGGATTGCATCATCGCGCTCGGCGGCGGTTCCCCGATGGATGCTGCCAAGGCGATGTGGCTCTTCTACGAATATCCGGATACGGACTTCAACAGCCTGAAGCAGAAGTTCATGGATATTCGCAAGCGGATCTACAAGTACCCGCGTCTCGGCAGGCAAGCCAAGTTCGTCGCCATTCCGACGACGTCGGGCACCGGCTCGGAAGTGACGTCCTTCGCGGTCATCACCGACAAGAACAAGGGCAACACGAAGTATCCGCTCGCCGACTACGAGCTGACGCCGGACGTGGCGATCATCGATCCCGAATTCGTCTATACGCTCCCGAAGACGGTCGTCGCCGATACCGGCATGGACGTGCTGACGCATGCGATCGAGGCTTACGTGTCGGTCATGGCCAATGATTACACGGATGGGCTCGCGATGAAAGCCATCCAGCTCGTGTTCGAGAATCTGGAGCGCTCGTTCGCGACAGGCGATCCGACCGCGCGGGAGAAGATGCACAACGCCTCGACGATCGCCGGCATGGCATTCGCGAACGCCTTCCTCGGCATCAACCACAGCCTGGCGCACAAGTTCGGAGCCGAGTTCCATACCGCGCACGGACGGACGAACGCCATCCTGATGCCGCATGTCATTCGCTACAACGCTGCGCACCCGACGAAGTTCGCTTCGTTCCCGAAATACGACCACTTCAAGGCAGACGAGCGCTACGCCGATATCGCGCGCATGCTCGGCCTGCCGGCCCGCTCGGTCAGCGAGGGCGTCACAAGCCTGATCGAAGCCGTACGGATGCTGAACCGTTCGCTCGGCATCCCGGAGAGCTTCCAGGCGATGAACGTGGACCCTGAGCAGTTCGAGTCTCGTGTGGATTACTTGGCGGACCGCGCGTTCGAGGATCAGTGCACGACTGCGAATCCGCGAATGCCGCTCGTCACCGAGCTGGCCGAGATCTATCGCAAGTCGTTCTACGGCAGATTCGAATAATAAGCACCCTATAGGAGGATTCAACAATGGCCATACTGGAGAAAAACCTGCATAACAGCGGCGGCTTTACAGAGGCATGGAGAGACTTCAAGAGCGGCTCCTGGGCAATTAACATCGATGTGCGCGACTTCATCCAATTGAACGTGAGCCCATATGAGGGCGGCGACGGCTTCCTGGCTGGCGCCACGGAGGGCACGCAGCGCCTCTGGGACATCGTCAGCCGGCTGACGCGCGAGGAGCGCGAACGCGGCGGCGTATGGGACGTGGACGTGAATACGCCGTCCTCGATCGTCTCGCACGGTCCCGGCTATCTCGACGCGGAGCTCGAGAAGATCGTCGGCGTGCAGACCGACGCGCCGTTCCGCCGCTCGATCCAGCCTTACGGCGGCGTGCGCATGGTGCAGGATGCCTGCGAGGCATACGGCTTCCAACTTCCGGACGAGATCGTCCGCTTGTTCACGGACATTCGCAAGACGCATAACCAAGGCGTGTTCGACGCCTACACCACCGATATGCGCAATGCCCGGAAGGCCGGCATCATTACCGGCTTGCCGGATGCCTACGGCCGCGGCCGCATCATCGGCGACTACCGCCGGGTGGCGCTGTACGGCGTCGACAAGCTGATCGCCGCGAAGAAGCGCGACTTGGGCGACATGGAGCAAGGCCCGATGACCGAGGACGTCATTCGGGCGCGGGAAGAGCATTCCGAGCAGCTTCGGGCGCTAGCCGAGCTGAAGAAGATGGCGCAAGCCTACGGCTTCGACATTTCGCGTCCGGCCGGAAATGCGCGCGAGGCCGTGCAGTGGACGTATTTTGCCTACCTGGCTGCCATCAAGGAACAGAACGGCGCGGCGATGAGCCTCGGACGGGTCGCGACATTCCTGGACATCTACTTCGAGCGCGATTTCCGCGAAGGCACGCTGACCGAGCAAGAAGCGCAGGAGATCATGGACCACTTCGTCATGAAGCTGCGGATCGTCAAGTTCCTGCGTACGCCGGACTACAACGAGCTGTTCAGCGGCGACCCGACTTGGGTGACCGAGTCGATCGGCGGCATGGGGCTTGACGGACGGACGCTCGTCACGAAGAACAGCTTCCGCATGCTGCACACGCTCTATACGCTCGGACCGGCACCGGAGCCGAACTTGACCGTTCTGTGGTCGAATGATCTGCCGCAGGGCTTCAAAGATTACTGCGCGAAGGTATCGATCGAGACCAGCTCGATCCAGTACGAGAGCGACGACCTGATGCGGCCGATCTACGGCGACGATTACGGCATCGCCTGCTGCGTATCCGCGATGCGAATCGGCAAGCAGATGCAATTCTTCGGCGCCCGCGCGAACTTGGCGAAGGCACTGCTGTACGCAATCAACGGCGGCGTCGACGAGAAGCTCGGCATGCAAGTGGCGCCGAAGTCCGCTCCGATCGATTCGGAGGTGCTGGACTATGCCGATGTCATGGTACATTATGACCGCGTGCTCGATTGGCTCGCCGAGCTGTACATGAACACGCTGAACGTCATCCACTACATGCATGACAAATATTGCTACGAGCGCATCGAGTTCGCGCTGCACGATAAAGAGATCATACGCACGATGGCATGCGGCATCGCCGGCCTGTCCGTCGTCGCGGACAGCCTCAGCGCGATCAAGCACGCGAAGGTCCGTCCTGTACGGAACGAGCAAGGCATCGCGGTCGATTTCGAGATCGAAGGCGAATACCCGCAGTACGGCAACAATGACGCTCGCGTCGACGATATCGCGGTGCAGCTCGTCGAGACGTTCATGGCGAAGCTTCGCAAGCATCAGACGTACCGCGGCGCGATTCCGACGCAGTCGGTACTGACGATTACGTCGAACGTCGTGTACGGCAAGAAGACCGGCGCGACGCCGGACGGCCGCAAGGC